>NZ_PSVF01000012.1:0-102407 GCF_002931975.1 Rathayibacter sp. AY1F3
GTCGTGGTGGCGGGGTCCGTGGTGGTGCCGGTCATGCGCGTGCCGCCCCGTAGACCTCGTAGGCCCCCGCGACTCCGCCGCCCACCGGCACGGAGGCGCCCGCGCGGCGCAGCACCGCCTCCAGCGCCGCCAGGGTGGTCAGCACCGCGTCCGTCCGGGCGTTGTAGCCCATCGTGCCGATGCGCCAGACCTTCCCGTGCAGCGGCCCGAAGGACGTGCCGATCTCGATGCCGAAGTCGGCGAGCATCTCCCCGCGCACCGCATCACCGTTCACGCCCTGCGGGATGCGCACCGCGACGACGTTCGTCATCTTGTGCCCGACGTCGCCGAACACCTCGAGATCGAGGCCGCGGACTCCGGCGAGCATCGCCGACCCGTGCAGCGCGTGGCGGGCGACCGTCTCGTCCAGGCCCTCCTCGACGACGATGCGGGCGCACTCGCGCGCGCCGTAGAGCATCGTGGTCGCCTCGGTGTGGTGGTTGAGGCGGCGCGGCCCCCAGTAGTCGAAGACCATGCCGAGATCGAAGTAGTTGGAGCGGACGCGGCGGGCGCTGACGGTGTCGCCCTCGTCGCGGATCCCCGCCTCGATGCTCCTGCGCGACTCGATCACCGCGACGGCCTTCTCCGAGAAGGTGACGGGAGCCGATCCGGACGGGCCGCCCAGGCACTTCTGGAGCCCCGCGGTGACCGCGTCGAGCCCGAGCTCGTCGGTCGCGAAGGCGTTGCCCGCGAGGGAGGCGGTGACGTCGGTGTAGAAGAGGGCGCCGTGCTTCTCGCAGAGGGCGCCGAGCTCCTCCAGCGGCTGCGCCATGGTGGTCGACGTGTCGCCGTGGACCACGGCCAGCATCTTCGGCTTCACCCGGGCCAGGGCCTCGGCGATCGCCGAGACGGGGAAGACCTGCCCCCACTCGGCCTCGATCACGTGCACCTCCGCGCCGCAGCGCTCCGCGATCTCCCGGAGGAGGTGCCCGAACCGCCCGAAGACCGGCACGAGCACGCGGTCGCCCGGCTCCAGCATCGAGACCAGCGCAGCCTCGATGCCCGCACGGCTCGTGCCGTCGACGAGCACCGTCTTCTCGTTGCGGGTGCGGAACACCTGCCGGTACAGCTCCTGCGTCTCCGTCATCGTCGCCGTCATGAACGGGTCGTACTGCCCGACCAGCTGCGCCGACATCGCACGCAGGACGCGCGGATCCGCGTTGATCGGGCCCGGCCCCATCAGCAGGCGCGGCGGCGGATCGACGGGGAGGAACGGTGCGGGCGCGGTCATGGGCCACCTCTTCACGAGCGGGAGAGAAACAGTCGTTTCACCCGGAGAGCCTATGCGACGGACGTTTCGCCGGTGTTTCGCGGTGTGGCGCGGGTCGAGATTCTCGACAGACGCTCCTCCACAGGCGTCTTCCGGAAGCGGGTCCTCCCGATCGGGCGCACCTGCGGCCCGCGTGTCGGTGGTCGCTGGTTCAATACGAGTATGGCGGATGGGATGCGGCAGGGACTCGAGGAGGTCCGCGCCCTCGGCGACCGCGCGGCGCTGCTCGCCCGCTCGGCGGCTCCGCTCCACCTCGCCTCCGCCGAGGCGCTGCACGAGGCGTACACGGCTGCTCTGCGTCGCCCAGAGGCGTTCGCGCGCGGCGGGTCTCCCGCCGAGTCGCGCGACCTCGTGGAGCGCTCCGTCCGGGCCGAGCTCGCCGTCGCACTCGCCGTGTCCGAGCGTGTGGCCGCGCGCGAGCTCGAGCACGCCCGCCTGCTGGTCGACCACCTGCCCTGCACGCGCGCCGCGCTGGCCGAGGCGCGGTCGCGCTGGGAGGCGGGGCAGATCATCTGCGGAGTCGCGGCCACCCTGCCGCCGGCCACCCTCCCGGAGTTCGACGAGCGCGCCGCGGGACTGGCCGCCTCGATGACGCCGACCCAGCTGCGGCGACGCCTCGCCCGGCTGCGGGACGAACTCCACGAGAGTCCTCTGGCCGACCGGCACGCCCGCGCTCGGGAGGACCGGTCGGTCCGGGTCTCGCCCGAGCAGGACGGCATGGCCACGCTCTGCGCGACCCTCCCCGCTCCGGCAGCGTTCGGTGCGCTCGCGCGGCTCGACCGGATCGCCCGCGCCCTCCGCGACGGGAGCGGTGCAGCGGAGGAGCGCACGCTCGCGCAGCTGCGGGCCGACGCCCCGGTCGACCTGCTCTGCGACGGCGACGTGTCCGGCACGGCGCCGGGCGACGAGCGTCCGCGCACGTCCGCTCGCGGCATCCGGGCCGAGGTGCGTCTGACCCTCGCCGCGAGCACCGCGGCCGGGCAGGACGAGACCCCCGCGGAACTGGACGGCTACGGCCTCATCCCGGCCGGCGTCGCGCGCGAGCTCCTCGGAGCCGACTCGGCCGTCACCCCGGCGCTCACCCATCCGAGCACGGGCGCCGTGGTCTCCGTCGGACGCACGCACCGCCTCCCTCCCCCGCGGATGCGCCTCGCCCTCCAGCTGCGCGACCGGACCTGCCGCTTCCCCGGCTGCACCCGGCCCGCGGCGACCGCCGAGGCCGACCACACGCTCGAGTGGCGTCACGGAGGCGCCACCGCCCTCGACAACCTGGCGTCGCTCTGCGTCGCCCACCACCACGTCCGCCACGGCGACCGCTGGACCTGCACGCTCCACCCCGACGGATCGGCCGACTGGACCACCCCCACGGGCCGCCGCGTGGTCACCCGTCCACCCGATCCGCCCGCCCCGCCGCAGCGCAGGCCGAGCTTCAGCGATGCGCCGCCCCCGTTCTGACGGCGGAAGGAGCCGATTCGCGACGAGGGAGAGAACGAGCTCCGGGCGTGGCCCCTCTCAGAGCGTGCCGGCCAGCTCCAGCAGTGCGAGATCCGACCCCCGCGGTCCCACCAGGCAGAGCCCCACCGGAGCGCCGCCGACACTCGACCGCGGCACCGACAGCGCCGGATACCCGCCGATCCCGGCGACGCAGGTCAGGCCGAGCGTCGCCGTCCGCGCCGCGTCGATCGCCTCGGCCGACGCATCGAGGGCCGGCGCCACCGACGACGTCGACGGCAGGAGGAGCACCCGCCCCTCGAGCGCACGGTCGAGCGCCTCCCGGAACCCCGCGACTCGCGCCCGCGCGTCCGCCTCCGTCTGCTCGTCGACGAGCGAGGCCGCGTCGAAGCGCGCCTGGACGTCCGCCGCCAGCACTCCCGGATGCGCCGCGACCCACGAGCCGCTCGACCGCCACGCCTCCGCCGCCTGCACGAGCCGGAACGCCTCGAGCATCTCCGCCACGGGCGGCAGCTCGACCTCGTCGGCGCTCATCCTCCCGACCGCCGATCGGAACGCCGCCCGGACGGCCGCGTCCACTCCGCCCAGCAGCGCCGGCGCCACCGCGAGACTCCGGACCGGCGGGCCGGACGGCAGGCAGACCTCGGCCACCCGCCTCAGCGTGCCGAGGTCCCGCGTGAGCCACCCGACGGTGTCGAAGCTCGGCGCCAGCGGCAGCAGCCCCTCGACGGGCACCGCACCGTGGGTCGTCCTCAGCCCCCACAGGCCCTGGTAGGAGGCGGGTACCCGGATCGATCCCGCCGTGTCGGTCGCCAGCCCGACGGCGGCCTGCCCGAGCGACACGGCGGTCGCCGGTCCGCTCGACGATCCGCCCGGGATCGCTCCAGGCACGGCCGGATTGGGCGGCGTCCCGTAGCCGGAGTTCCGGCCGGCGATGCTGTACGCGAACTCGTCGGTCTGAGCGATCCCGCGCACCGACGCTCCCGCTGCGAGCAGCTGCGCGACGGCCGGAGCGGTCGCCGCCTCGATCGGCGCGGAAGCGAGGCGGGCCGGCACTCCCGCGCCGATCCGCTGGCCCTCGATCGCGAAGAGGTCCTTGACCGCGACGTCCAGTCCGTCGAGGGTCCCGGAGCCGGCGGCCGGCACGAGCGGCACGCCGACGGCCCGCCAGACGCGGGGGTCCAGCGCGGGCGAGGGCGCCTGCACCTGCGCGGCACGCACCCTCCAGGTCCCGCCCTCGCGCGACCACAGCTGCGTGACGAGCCCGCGCCCGCCACGGGCCGGAGCGTTCACGCTGACCACGAGCGCCGTGTCCGCATCGACCGCCCGCACGTGCAGCTCGACCAGCTCCCGCACCGGCGCCCCGCCGCGACGACCCCGGAAGCCGGTGATGACCGCGTGGCCGACGAGCAGTCCGGAGGCGTCGCCCCGGAGCGTCGTCGGCGCGTCCACGAACGCGTCGGCGAGCGCCGCGACGTCGTCAGCCCCGAGCGCCGCCTCGTACGCCAGGACCGCGTCCACCAGCCCGTCCGGCAGGTCGCCCTCGAGCGTCGTCACCCGCGGGTCAGTCATCGAAGTCGGCCGTCCGGACGCGGGCGTGCACGCCCTTCACCAGGTCGACGACCTGCGAGATGTCGAAGTCGGTCGCCGCGCTGAGGTAGGCGTAGGCGTGAGCCGGGTCCATCCCGTAGCGGGCCGCCAGCAGCGCGATGGCCGCGCGGACGCACTTCTGCACGGCGACGTCCAGGTCCTCGTCCATCCCGGTGGGCACGAGGAACTCGCCGGTCTCCCCCATCGGCCCGAGCAGCTCCCCGAACGCCGCGATCGCCTCGGCACGCGGGACGACCTCCAGGCGCACCCGGACGCGCAGGCTCGCCTCCATCGCCGTCAGCGCCACCTCGCCGTCGCCCTGCGCGAAGTGGGGATCGCCGACGTACGCGAGCGCGCCCGGGACCTGCACGGGAAGGTAGAGGCTGGTTCCGGCGGTCAGCAGTGCGATGTCGATGTTGCCCCCGTGCGCACCGGGCGGCACGGAGTGCGGGCGCTCCTCCCCTGCGACGGCGACGCCCATGATCCCGAGGAACGGCCGGAGCGGGAACCGGGCGGCCCGCTCTCCTCCCGGCACCAGCGGGATCACGCCGCGGAGGCCGCCCTGCGCGTCCTCGTCGACGCGCGCGAAGACGCTGAACGGCCCCTCCTGCAGCGGGTACTCGCCCGGCAGCGCCCCGCGGCCGTGCCGGTTCGAGACGACTCCGTACGGCACGCGCGGCTCGGCCTCGAGGAGGGTCATCCGGAGCAGGTCCCCCGGCAGCGCTCCGTGGACGGCGATCGGCCCCGTGACCACGTGCGGCCCGTCCGTCTCGCCGTCGCGGAACGGCCCGTCCGCGGCGAGCGCGACCGCGTCGCGCAGCACCCCCTCCGAAGCGACTCCGTGGCGGCCGAAGAAGGCGACCGGATCGCGGCCCTGATCCTCCAGCACGCCCTCGTGGCTGAGCGTGTCGATGACGACCTCGGCCCCCGAGTCGACGGTGAGCACGGGGGCGTCCGACGCGCACGGCAGGCGCCCCCACAGCACCGAACCCGGCTCGGCCGGCAGGTAGTCCACCCCCGGCGGCACTCCCTCACCGGGCTGCACCGCCCACTCCGTCCACCGCATGCGCGTCCGCCTCCCGCGCGGCCCGTCCGCGCCGTCCGACCCTAACCGCGCCGTGTTTCGAGCATGTGCACGCGTGTGCCACGATTCTCCAGACCCGCCCCCGACGACAGGACTCCTGTGTTCCGACGCCTGCGCACCCGCTCCGAGGGCGCGACCCTCGGCCTGATGCTCGCCCTCACCTTCTCGACCGGCATCATCGACGCCGTCGGGTACCTCGGGCTCGACCGCGTCTTCGCCGGCAACATGACCGGCAACGTCGTCATCCTCGGCATGGCCCTCTCCGGCGCGGCCGACCTGCCCGTGGTCGGGCCCCTGATCGCGCTGGGCGCCTTCATGATCGGCGCCGTGATCGGCGGCCGGGTGCTCCGCCCGGTGAAGAAGGGCTGGACCTCGCGCTCGACCTGGCTCTTCGCGGTGGTCGGCATCCTGCTCGGCGTCCTGGCGATCGTGCTCGCGGTCGTGCCCGAGCACCCCGAGCCGCTCGCCTTCACCGTCACCGGCGTGCTGGGCGGGGCGATGGGCCTCCAGGCCGCGACCGCCCGCCACCTCGCCGTCAAGGACGTCACGACGGTCGTCGTCACCTCGACGATCACGGGCCTCGCTGCGGACTCCCGCCTGGCGGGTGGTTCCGGTCAGCCGTGGTTCCGCCGCGCGGCGGCGATCGTCCTGATCGCCGCGGGTGCCGGAGTCGGCGCGCTCGCCCTGCTGGTCGGACTCTGGCTCGGCCTGGCGATCGCCGCGGTCATCACGCTCGTCGCGACGCTGCTGGGCGAGCTCGTCGTCCACTCCCGGTACGCTCCGGCGCCCGCCGACGCCGCCGCCTGAGGCGGCGCCTCCCGGCGCGTCAGCGCGGCAGCTGCTGGCAGTGCGGGCAGAGGTGCGAGGAGCGGTTCATGAACGGCACCCGCACGATCGCCGCGCCGCACCGGGCGCACGGCTTCCCCGTCTGCCCGTAGGCGTGCAGGCTGTGCGAGAAGTAGCCGGAGGCACCGTTCACGTTCACGTACTGCGCATCGAAGCTGGTGCCGCCCTCGGCCAGCGCCCGTTCGAGCACCGAGCGCACCTCGGCGAAGAGGCGGCGGATGCGCGCCTCGCCGAGCGACGAGCTCGGCCGCTCCGGGTGCAGCTCCGCCGCCCACAGCGACTCGTCCGCGTAGATGTTCCCGATGCCGCTCACGAGCGTCTGGTCGAGCAGCGCCCGCTTGATCCCGCTGCTCCTCCTCGC
Source organism: Rathayibacter sp. AY1F3 (assembly GCF_002931975.1). NCBI lineage: Bacteria > Bacillati > Actinomycetota > Actinomycetes > Micrococcales > Microbacteriaceae > Rathayibacter > Rathayibacter sp. AY1F3. The sequence goes on from NZ_PSVF01000012.1 coordinate 6,643, forward strand.
CAGCGACGCGACGACCGAGCCCAGGTCGAAGGAGGGGTCGAGCGGATCACGGGCGATGTGCGCGACCTGCGAGGGCACGGCGCGCAGCCAGCCGCCTCCGCGGACCTCCTCGCCCGCGTAGCCGCCCGGCGCTCCGTCCGGGGTCGGCACCAGAGCGTCGACCGCCATCGAGCCGAAGATCCGCTGGTCGACGAAGTGCAGGGCGAGCTCGCCGTGCTCGGGGTGCTCGATCCCGATCCGGATGCGCGCCAGCCGCGGCAGCGCCGCATCCGCCGTGCGCAGCAGCACCTGGCCGCTCATGCCGAGGTGCACCAGCAGCGCCTCGTCGCGGCCCGCGGGCAGCCAGAGGAACTTCCCGCGCCGCACCGCCGCTTCGAGCCGGCGCCCGACGAGCAGGCGCTCGAAGGTCCCGTGCGGATGCACGTGCCGCTTCAGCGAGCGCTCGTCGACGATCTCGACGCCGGTCACCAGGGAGCCGGTGACCGCGGGAGCGAGACCCGCCCGCACCACCTCGACCTCGGGCAGCTCGGGCACGGTCAGTCCGAGACCGCGGGAGCGGCGGGTGCGCCGGGGGCCGCCAGACGCGTCCACGCGTCGAGCGCGGCGGCCATCTCGGCCGCCTTCTTGCTCGTCCCCTCGCCGCGGGCCGTGACGAGTCCGCCGACGATCACGGTGGCGACGAACACCTTGTTGTGGTCGGGGCCGGTGGCGGCGATCTCGTAGCGCGGGGCCGGCGCACCGCGCTCGGCGGCCGCCTCCTGGAGGCTCGTCTTCGGATCCATCGAGACGCCGAAGCGGAGCGGATCGGCCCGCAGAGGGGCGATCAGGCGCAGCACCAGGTCGCGGGCCGCGTCGGGCCCGGTGCCCAGGTAGACGGCGCCGATGATGGCCTCGACGGTGTCGGCGAGGATCGACGCCTTGTCGCGGCCGCCGGTCAGCTCCTCGCCGCGTCCGAGGCGGAGGAACTCGCCCAGGCCGATGCCGCGGGCGATCTCGGCGAGCGCGACGGTCGAGACGAGGCTCGCCCGGCGCTTGGCCAGGTCGCCCTCGCTGAGGGCGGGGTACTCGGTGTAGAGCATGACGGTCACGGCCTGCCCGAGGATCGAGTCGCCGAGGAACTCGAGGCGCTCGTTGTGCGGGATGCCGCCGTGCTCGAAAGCGAACGACCGGTGCGTCAGGGCGAGCTCGAAGAGCTCACCGTCGAGGCTCACGCCGAGCGTGGCCTCCAGACGCGACCGGTCGTCGCTGGAGGGTCGTGCGGAGGTCTGGTTCACCATGGACCGCGGTCCGTTCGTCGAGGGGCGGTGCGCCCCGCGCCGTGCGGACCAGGAGCGGGATCAGACGTCGGCGACCTTGCGGCCCTTGTACTCGAGGAACAGCGCGGTGCCCGCGGAGTCCTCGACGACCTTGGCGCGGTGGGGAAGGCTGTAGACGACCTTGCCGTTCTCGATGGTCTTGACGAGGGTGGGGACCTCGGCCTTCCACTGCGAACGACGGGCGTGGGTGTTCGAGCGGGACTTCTTCCTCTTGGGAACAGCCATGATTCTCTCTTCTCTACCTCTAGTCGGATTCGGTGCGGGCGGTCGCGCCCTCACCGCTGTCTGCGGAAGCTCTGTCGGTGGAAGCTCCGGGCGCTGCGGCCCCGCCGTCCCCCTCGCTCAACCCTGCGAGCGCGGCCCACCGGGAGTCGCGCGGCGCCTCGGGTTCGGGCGTGGAGGAATCGGCCAGCCGCTCCCCCGTGACGGGGTCGAGGCCCGGACAGTCCGGCCGGCAGACCGGCTGGAACGGCAGCGACAGAACCACCGCATCCCTGACCAGAGGTTCAAGATCCACGTGGTCGTCGTGAACCTCATAGTCGAAAGCTTCGTCAGAAGAGTACGCGAAAAGTTCCTGGAACTCGACATCGACAGGCAGGGAGATGTCGGTCAGGCACCGGCTGCACTCGCCGTCGGCCCTCGCCGACACCTCGACACTGGCCAGGATCCCCTCGTGCACGGACTCGAGCCGGACGTCGAGATCGACGGCCGATCGCTTGCGGACCGCGACGATCCCCTCGCCGAACTGCTCCGGCGCCTCGAGCTCGAGGCGGTGCTCGCGCATCTCGCCCGGTCGCCTCACGAGGTCGCGCACGTTCACGGTGAACGGCGTCTTCTTGAAACTAGTCACGAGGGTCCAGCCTACCCCTCCCGGCCCCCTCCGGGGCGGGAGGGGCCGGGAGGAGCCGGGAGGGGCGGAGTCCGGGCTCAGGCGCCGCCGGCCTCCAGCGTCACGTCGATCGGCGCGTAGTCGGCACCGCTCGTGTCCACTCCCTCGTCGGCGAGCTCCGCGAGCGCCTTCTCGACGTACTCGTTCGAGTAGGCGGTGGCGGGCGGGTCCGCGCTGATGATCGTCGCCCCCGTCTCGTTCTCCGTCTCCTTCGCGATGTCGACCGTCTGCTGCCACGCGGCCTCGTCGATCATCCCGACGCCGCTCGTCGAGGGCCAGATCAGCTTGTTGACCTCGTTGGTCATCCAGAGCTGGTGGCTGGTGCCGAGGGTGGATCCGGCCGCGGTGACGATGTCGGCCGCCGCCTGCGGATCGTCCTTCGCGAAGATCCAGCCCTTGATCGAGGCCTTGATGAAGGCGACCGTCTGCTCGGCGTACGCGTCGTCGTCGGCGAGCCTGCCCGCGTCCGCCCAGATCGCGTCCTGGAGCATCGCGGTCCCGATGTCGTTCCAGCTGATGACGTTCAGATCGTCCGGCTGGTACAGCTCGCCTGTGGCGGGATTCACGGTCTCCAGGACCTGGGCGTACTCGTTGTAGGTCATCGCCTGGGCCGCGTCGATGTCGCCCGCGAGGAAGCCGTTCATGTCGAACTGCTGCTGCACCAGCGAGATGTCGTCGAGGGAGACGCCGTCCTTCTGCATGCCGGCGAACAGCTCCCACTCGTTGCCGTAGCCCCAGCTGCCCACGCTCTTCCCGGCGAGGTCGGCGGGCGAGGTGATCCCCTTGTCCTTGAAGGAGATCTGCGTGGTGGCGCTGCGCTCGAAGATCTGCGCGACGTCGGTGATCCCGGCCCCCTGCTCGATCGAGCCGAGGACCTTGGGCACCCAGGAGATCGCGTAGTCCGCGTCGCCCGAGGCGAGCACGTCCTGGGGGACGATGTCGCCGCCTCCCTCGGCGATCGTCACGTCGAGGCCCTCGTCCTCGTAGTAGCCCTGGTCGAGCGCGGCGTAGTACCCGGCGAACTGCGCCTGGGCCACCCACTGCAGCTGCAGGGTGACCGGCGTGAGGCCGCCGGAGCCGGAGTCGGACCCCGGGTCGGAGCCGCCGGAGGCGCTGCAGCCGGTGAGCGCGAGGCCCACGGCCGCGAAGGCGGCGGTCGTCGTCAGGGTGATGCGGGTGCGTCTGGTCACGGGTCCTCCTGGTGCGGTCTGCGGGGTCGCCGGAGCGGCGCGCCCCGTGGTGCGGCGGTGCAGGTGGTGCTGTGGTGCAGGTGGCGCTGATGATGCGGGCGGTGCGGATGGTGCGTCGGGTGGAGTCGGGAATCGGGAATCGGAAATCGGGAGGATCGAGGAGGGTGCGGGGACGCGCGGCGCCGCGCTCAGCGCAGCCGGCTGCGGCGCAGCGCGAACGCCTCGAGCGCGGCCGTCACGGAGTAGAACACGAGGCCGACGACCACGGCGCCCAGGACGTAGGCGTAGGCGAGCGCGTAGTCGCTGCCCGAGGCCGCCGTCGTGATCGACTTGCCGAGCCCGCCCACGGGTCCGCCGAAGTACTCGGCGACCAGCGCCGAGATCACCGCGAGCGAGGAGGCGATGCGCAGCCCTGTGAAGACGTAGGGCACTGCTCCCGGCAGCGTGATCGTGCGGGCGGTCTGCCAGGGGGTCGCCGCGTAGGCCTTCAGCAGGTCGCGGTGCACCGGAGCGGCCTGCCGCAGCCCGCGCAGCGTCGTCACGTACACCGGCACGAACACGGCGAGCGCCGCGACGAGCTGCCTCGCGGTCTCGGCGTTCGCTCCGAACATCGTGTAGAGCACCGGAGCGAGGGCGACGATCGGCACGACAGCGGCCGCGGCCACGATCGGCGCGACCAGTCCGTCGAACACCCGCGCGAGCGCCGAGAGTCCGGCGACCACGACCGCCAGCACTGCGCCGACCAGCAGGCCGACCAGCGCGTTGCGGCCGGTCACCGCGCTGCCCTCGGCGACGGAACCGAGGTTCGCGGCGAACTCCCGTCCGATCGCCAGCGGCGACGGGAGCACGAACGGCTGGATCGCCAGAGCGGTGACCCCGGCCTGCCAGAGCAGGACCGCGGCGATCCCGAGCACGAGCGGCGCGAGCACGCTGCGCGCCAGCGCCGTCGTGCTCACCGGTTCTCCACTCCGCGCGGCACGGCGGCGGGATCCCCGTGCAGCAGCTCGCGCACGGCGCTCACGTCGCGGAAGAACGCCGTGTCCTCCCTGACCGCCGCGTCGCGCTCGGATGCTCCGGGAAGTCCGACCGGGAGGACGTCCCGGATCCTGCCCGGCCGCGGCGACATCACCACGACGCGGTCCGAGAGGAACACCGCCTCCGGGATCGAGTGGGTGACGAAGACGACGGCGGCGCCGGTCTCGCGCCGGATCCGCAGCAGCTCCGTCTGCATCCGCTCGCGGGTCATCTCGTCGAGCGCCCCGAACGGCTCGTCCATGAGGAGCAGGCGCGGGCTCTCGGCGAGCGCCCGCGCGATGGCGACGCGCTGCTGCATCCCGCCGGAGAGCTGGTCGGGGTAGGAGTCGGCGAAGTCGCCGAGCCCGACCAGCGCCAGCAGCTCGTCGACGCGCGAGCGCCGGGCGGTCGCGGCGACGCCGTGCAGCTCCAGCGGCAGGGCGATGTTCGCCCGGATCGTGCGCCACGGCAGGAGGCCCGCCTGCTGGAACGCGATCCCGTAGTCCTGGTCGAGCCTCGCCTGCCGGGCCGTCTTGCCGAACACGGCGATCGAGCCGGAGTCCGGCTCGTCGAGGTCGGCGATCAGCCGCAGCAGCGTCGACTTGCCGCAGCCGGACGGGCCGATCAGCGAGACGAACTCCCCCGCGGCCACCTCGAGCGAGACGTCCTGGAGCGCCGTGACGCTCGCGGCGCGGGCGGTGGTGAAGGTCCTCGTGACGGAGTCGACGACGACCGCGGATCCTGCAGTGCTCATGCGGGCTGCTCCCCTCGGCGGTACGGACGGAGGAGGGTGCCGAGCAGGGCGACGGCGCCGCCGGCCGCGAGGCCCACCAGCACCGCCCCGAGGATCGGCGCCCAGGGCTTGGCGGGGTCGCCTCCGGCAGCGGAGGCGAACTCGATGATCATGCGGCCGATCCCGCCGCGCAGGCCGATCGAGACCTCGGCGACGATCGTGCCGACGACGGCGCTGACCGCTCCGAGCCGGAGGGCCGGCAGCAGGTAGGGCACGCTCGCCGGGAGCCTCAGGCGCACCAGCGTCTTCCACCAGCCGACGCCGTACACGCGCATCAGCTCGACCTGGTACGCCGTCGGCGAGCCGAGCCCGCGGAGCGCCCCGATCGAGACGGGGAAGAACGCGAGGTAGGAGGCGATCAGGGCCACCGACATCCAGTTCTCCCAGGTCACCGGTCCGAGCTCGAGCTGCGACCCCCAGCGCCGCACCAGTGGGGCGATCGCGATCAGGGGCACCGTCTGGCTCAGCACGATCCAGGGCAGCACCGCCGACTCCGCCGTGCGGAACCGCTGCATCAGGAGAGCCAGGAGCAGTCCGACGACGGTGCCGACGACCCAGCCGACCGCGGCGATCCCGAGCGAGAAGGCGCTCGCCCCCACGACGGCCGACCAGAGCGCCGGGGCGTTCCGCGCTCCGGTGACCGGCTCGCCGAGCCGGGCCGCGATCTCCCAGAGGTGGGGCATCGCGATGGCGCTCGTGCGCGGGAGCACCGTGACTCCTCCGACGACCACCCCGGCTTCGGGCCCGAGCGCCTTCCAGCCCTCCCACACCAGCGCGAGCAGGAGCAGCCCGCCGGCGCCGAGCACGAGCCCGCGCGCGAGGGCCGGTCTCATGCGCGGGCCACGATGTGCTCGCGCAGCTCCGGGATGACCCGCTCGCCGTACACGCGCAGCGTCTCCTCCTTGTTGTCGTGCTGGAGGTAGCCCGCGAACTGCGTCACGCCGATGTCGGCGAGCGCCCGGAGCTTCTCGATGTGCTCGTCCGCCGTGCCCAGCACGCAGAAGCGCTCCACGATCTCGTCCGGCACGAAGGCGGTGTGGCTGTTGCCCGCGCGGCCGTGCTCGTTGTAGTCGTAGCCCTCGCGCCCGGCGATGTAGTCCGTCAGCGCCTGCGGGACCGCTCCGGAGGCGCCGTAGCGGCCCACGATGTCGGCCACGTGGTTGCCGACCATCCCGCCGAACCAGCGGCACTGGTCGCGCATGTGCTCCCGGTCGGTGCCGATGTACATCGGCGCCGCGACGCAGAACTGCAGCGACTCGGGATCCCGGCCGGCGTTCGCCGCCGCCTCCTTGACGGCGCCGATCATCCAGCGCGCGATGTCCACGTCGGCCAGCTGCAGGATGAAGCCGTCGCCGACCTCGCCCGCGAGCTTCAGGGCGAGCGGGCCGTAGGCGGCCACCCACATCTCCAGGGACGAGCCCCGGCTCCACGGGAACTGCAGCGTCTGGCCGTTGTACTCGACCGGACGGCTGTTGGCGAGCTCGCGGATGACGTGGATCGACTCCCGCAGCGTCTTGAGCGTCGTCGGAGCTCCTCCGGTCACCCTCACCGCGGAGTCGCCCCGGCCGATCCCGCACACCGTGCGGTTCCCGTACATCTCGTTGAGCGTCGCGTGCAGCGAGGCGATGACCGTCCAGTCGCGCGTGGCGGGGTTGGTGACCATCGGGCCGACCGTGATCCGGTGCGTCCTCTCGAGGATCTGCGAGTAGATCACGTAGGGCTCCTGCCAGAGCAGGTGCGAGTCGAAGGTCCACGCGTAGTCGAAGCCGTGCGTCTCCGCGAGGACGGCGAGCGCGACGGTGCGCGAGGCGGGCGGGTTGGTCTGGAGGACGACTCCGAAGTCCATGGGGTTCCTTCTGCTCGATCAGGTGCTGGCTCGGATCGGGTGCCGGCTCAGATCAGGTACTGGCTCAGACCGCGCGGGATGTACGCCCCGTCGCCCTTCGTGCCGACGTAGGAGCCGTCGTCGACGACGACCCTGCCGCGGGAGATCACCGTGTCGACGTGGCCGTCGATCTCGAAGCCCTCCCAGGCCGAGTAGTCCATGTTCATGTGGTGGCTTCGGCCCTCGCCGATCCCGATCGAGGTGTGCCCGCTCGGGTCGTAGACGACGACGTCGCCGTCGGCCCCGGGCTGGATGACGCCCTTCCTCCCGTACATCCCGAACATCCGCGCCGGGGTGGTCGAGGTGAGCTCGACCCAGCGCGGCAGGGAGATCTGCCCCGACACCACGCCCTGGTACATCAGGTCCATCCGGTGCTCCACCGAGCCGATGCCGTTGGGGATCTTCGAGAAGTCGCCGATCCCCATGTCCTTCTGGCCCTTCATGCAGAAGGGGCAGTGATCGGTCGAGACCATCTGGATGTCGTTGGTGCGCAGCGACTGCCACATGTGGTGCTGATGCCCCTCCGCCTTCGAGCGCAGCGGCGTGGAGCACACCCACTTCGCGCCCTCGAAGCCCGGCGCGCCGAGCTGCTCCTCGAGCGAGAGGTAGAGGTACTGCGGGCAGGTCTCGCCGAAGACGTTCATGCCGCGGTCGCGGGCCTGCGCGATCTGCTCCACCGCCTGCTTCGCGGAGACATGGACCACGTACAGCGGCGCGCCGGTGAGGTCGGCGATCATGATCGCCCGGTGCGTCGCCTCCTCCTCCGCCTGCCAGGGTCGAGAGGTGCCGTGGAAGTACGGCGCGGTGTTCCCGGCGGCGAGGGTCTGCTTCACCAGCTCGTCGATGAGGGCGCCGTTCTCGGCGTGCATCATCATCATCGCGCCGTTCTCCGCGCCCTTCTGGAACGCCCGGAGGATCTGCCCGTCGTCCGAGAGGAACACGCCCTTGTAGGCCATGAACAGCTTGAAGCTGGTCACCCCCTCGCGCATCAGCTCGTCCATCGCGACGAGCGAGGAGTCCTGCACGTCCGAGAGGATCTGGTGGAAGCCGTAGTCGATCGCGCAGTTGCCGGCCGCCTTCTCCTGCCACGCCTGGAACCGGTCGACGACGCTCTCGCCCGGGTACTGCACCACGAAGTCCACGATCGACGTCGTGCCGCCCCAGGCCGCGGCGCGCGTGCCGGTCTCGAAGGTGTCCGAGGCGGAGGTGCCGCCGAACGGCATCTCCATGTGCGTGTGCGCGTCGATCCCGCCCGGGATCACGTACTTGCCGCGCGCGTCGATCACCCGGTCGACGTGGGCCGCCAGATCGAAGCCCAGCAGCGTGGAGCCGGGGGCGAGGACGGCGGCGATGGTCTCGCCGTCGATCAGGACGTCAGCGGCTCCGGTGCCGGTCGCGTTGACGACCGTCCCGCCTGTGATGAGGGTCTTCATCGGTCTTCCCCGTCTCGGTCTGCGGTCACGGCTTCGGGATGCTGGTGTACGACTCCGGCCGGCGGTCCCGGTAGAACTGCCAGTCGTCGCGCATCTCCTGCACCATGTCCATCTCGAGGTCGCGGATCAGGATCTCCTCGGCCTCGCCCGAGCCCCGCTCGCCGACGAACTCCCCCCGCGGATCGATGATCTGGCTGGTGCCGTAGAAGTCGACCGCGAGGTCGCCGTACTCGTTGTCCTCCCGGCCGACGCGGTTGGGCTGCAGCACGAAGTAGCCGTTCGCCACCGCGGCCGCCGGGCCCTCGACCTCCCAGAGGCGGTTCGACAGGCCGGGCTTGGTGGCGTTGGGGTTGAAGACGAGGTGGGCGCCGTTCAGGCCCAGCTCCCGCCAGCCCTCCGGGAAGTGGCGGTCGTAGCAGATGTGGACGCCGACCTTGCCGACGGCGGTGTCGAAGACCGGGAAGCCGAGGTTCCCGGGCCGGAAGTAGAACTTCTCCCAGAAGCGGTCCAGGTGCGGGATGTGGTGCTTGCGGTACTTGCCGAGGATCGTCCCGTCGGCGTCGACCACGACCGCGGTGTTGTAGTAGACGCCGGTCTGCTCCTCCTCGTAGATCGGGAGGATCATCACCACGCCCAGCTCCTTCGCGAGGGCCGCGAAGCGCTGCACGATCGGCCCGTCGGCGGGCTCGGCGTAGCGGTAGTACTTCTTGTCCTGGGTGATGCCGAAGTACGGGCCGTAGAACAGCTCCTGGAAGCAGACGATCTGCGCGCCGTCGGCTGCGGCGTCCCGGGCCATCCGCTCGTGCTTGTCGAGCATCGACTTCTTGTCGCCGGTCCAGGTCGTCTGGGTGATCGCTGCGCGGACGATGGTCATCGGTACCTCCATGCTCGGGCGTCCCTGTCCGGCTCCGGTGTGCTCCGCCGGGCGGTGCGGAGCCGGGGACGTGGACCCACTGTGGTCCCCGCCGGGCCCGAAGGCAATGACGGACCGTCCGGCTCCGGGGACAGGGCTTCATCGTCGGGGTTCGACGTTTCCCCGGTGTTTCCGGCGCGGATCCGCAGCATTAAGGCTCGCCGGGGGAGGAATCCGTCGGTGCCGCTAGCGTGGGCGGATGCGCATCACGATCCTGGCCGGAGGCGTCGGCGGCGCCCGCTTCACCTCGGCGGTCCGCGAGCACCTCAGCGATCTCGAGGCCGCCGGCGGCGAGGCGAGCGAGATCACCGTCGTCGTCAACACCGGCGACGACATGTGGCTCACCGGCCTCAAGGTCTGCCCCGACCTCGACTCGATCACCTACGCGCTCGGCGGAGTGAACGACACGGAGCGCGGCTGGGGGCGGGCCGGCGAGAGCGAGCGGGTCTCGGCCGAGCTCACCGCCTTCGGCGTCGGCTGGCCGTGGTTCACCCTGGGCGACCTCGACCTCGGCACCCACATCGCCCGCAGCTCGATGCTGCGCGACGGCCTCACACTCTCGGAGGCGACCGCCCGGATCACCGCCCGCTGGCCGCTGGGGGTCCGCCTGCTGCCGATGTCGGACCAGGACGTCGAGACCCACGTCGAGGTCGACCTTCCCGGCGAGGGCGTGCGGCTCCTCCACTTCGAGGAGTGGTGGGTGCGGCTTCGGGCGTCAGCGCCCGCGCGCCGCTTCGTCCAGCAGGGGGTGGAGAGCGCCCGCCCCGCCCCGGGCGTGCTGGAGGCGATCGCCGACACCGACGCGGTGCTCGTCGCCCCCTCCAATCCCGTCGTCTCGATCGGCACGATCCTCGGAGTGCCCGGGATCGCGGACGCCCTCCGCCGGACCTCCGCACCCGTCGTGGGCGTCTCCCCCGTCATCGGAGGCGCGGTGGTGCGCGGCATGGCCGACGCCTGCCTCAGAGCGATCGGCGTCGAGACCTCCGCCGAGGCCGTCGGCCGGCACTACGGAGCCCGGAGCGGGGGCGGCCTCCTCGACGCCTGGCTCGTCGGCGAGGAGGACGCGGACGCGGTCCCGGCGCTCGAGTCGGCGGGCCTCCGCGCCCACTCCGTGCCGCTCTGGCTGACCGGCCGGGACGCCTCCGTGCGGCTCGCCGCCGACGCTCTCGCCGCCGCGAGGGGCTGAGCGGGGCCTCCTCCCCGGGGCCGCCCACCGCCTGTCGCAGCGCGGATGCGGTCACGCCTCCCACGGGGCGCCCCGTTCCCTTGTACGGTCGGAGGCGGACGAACTCCCCGATTCACCCCCGCATCGGATCCGGAGCCCCTCGGTCGCGCGCCCGACCGCGTCCTCACCACGTCTCCGAGCCCTGCGGAACCGCGTGCCGTCCCGTCAGGAGGACACCATGGAGCCCAGCTCGAGGATCAGCACCGAGCGGATCGAGCCCGACATCGTGGTGATCCGCCCCGTCGGCAGGCTCGACCTGTCCACGGCGTGGGAGCTCGAAGCGGTCCTCCAGCGCGCGCTCGAGGCGGGAGAGGTCCGCGTGGTCGTCGACCTGGCGGCCGTCGAGTTCCTCGACTCGTCCGGGCTCGGCGTCCTCGTCGCCGGACTCAAGGAGGCGCGGAAGGCGGGCGGCGAGCTGCGCGTGGCCGCCGCCGGCGAGCAGCCCGCCATGGTGCTCGGCCTGTCCAACCTCGACCGCCTGCTCGGGAGCGCCGAGACCGTCGAGGAGGCCTACCGTGCCTGAGCGCTCCTTCGTCGTGCGCACGCCGCCCGAGGACGGCGTCACCGCCGTCCACGAGGCGCTCGAGGAGCTGTGGCTCGAGGAGCCGGGCGTCGCGCCGGTCGACCGGATGTCGTTCGAGACCGCGCTGGTCGAGCTGACCTCGAACATCGTCCAGCACGCCCGGTCGTACCGGCACATCATCTGCCTGGTCGAGATCCGCGTCGACGCGACCGAGCTGCGCGCCTCGCTCAACGACTCCGCCGAGGAGGCGCCCGCCGAGGTCGCCGACCCCCGCGACATGCCGGACGAGTGGGACGAGGCAGGCCGCGGGATCCCGTTCATCCACGCCCTCGTCACCGAGTTCTCCTACCGCCGTGTCGACGGGCAGAACCTCTGGGCACTCGCCCGGACCCGCACGTGAGCGAGCCGACCGAGCGCGCCCGCCTCGCCGCGATCGCCGAGCTCGGGATCGGCCTGAGCACCCCCCAGGAGCGCTTCGACAGGATCACCCGCGTCGCCCGCCGACTCCTGCGCGTCCCCCTCGCCGAGATCAACATCCTCGAGGAGTCGACGCAGTTCACGAAGTCGCCCCAGCGCTCGGCGCGGGCGAGCAGGATGCTGCGCGCCGACTCGATGTGCGACGTCACGGTCCAGCAGGGCGACATCCTCGTCGTCGAGGACGCCACCGCCGATCCGCGGTTCGCCGACCGCGGAGTCGTCACCGGATCCCCTCACGTGCGCTTCTACGCGGGCCGCCCGCTCGTCGTCGGGGACGGCCTCCGCGTCGGCACGATCTGCATCATCGACAGCGAGGTGCGCGGCTTCTCGGAGGAGGAGCGCGAGATCCTCGAGGACCTCGGCCGGTGGGCCGAGCGGGAGCTGCGCGAGATCGCCTTCTCCGGACGCGCGAGCGAGACGCAGGAGCGGCTCCGGCCCCAGCGCCTCGACCTCGGCGAGTGGAGCCTCGACTCACTGACCACGCCGCTGCACGACGTCGCCGGCGACTACACGGCGTGGCGCCGCAGCGGGGACGACCTCTCCCTCGAGCTGGTCGACGTGATGGGCAAGGGGGTCTCGGCGGCGATCGTCGCCTCCGCGATCCGCTCCGCGTTCCAGGCGCGGCCGGAGCTCCCTCCCGCGGCAGCCGTCGAGGCCGTCAACCGCCAGCTCCTGCCCGACCTGACCGCGACCGGGATGTTCGCGACCGCGCTGATCGCCCGGGTCGACCTCGCGAGCGGCGCCGTCGCGTTCGTGGACAGCGGCCACGGCCTCACCCTCCTGCTGCGCGCCGACGGCACCACGGAGCGGCTCGCCTCCACCGGCGTCCCGCTCGGCATCGCCGCCGACGTCTCCTGGGAGGAGGAGCAGCGCGTGCTCGCCCCCGGCGACGCGCTCTTCTCCTGCAGCGACGGCCTGCTCGACGTCTTCGGCGGGCGCCTCGACGCGCTCGACCGTCTCGCCGAGCTGGTGCGGAGCAACGACGACCCCGCTCTCTTCGAGCGTCTGCATGCTCTCGCAGACGACGCGCACGACGATGTGACAGCGTTGGTGCTGCGGCGCTCCGCAGCGCCCGCCCCCTCCTGATCCTGATCGAAAGGACCTCCCCCATGCCTGGTGCACTCGTCCTCGCCGGCGGCGGCCTCGCCGGAATCGCCTGGGAGCTCGGCGTCCTCCGCGGCCTCGCCGACGCCTCCCCCGAGGCGGCCCGCCTCCTGCTCGATCCGTCGACGACCTTCATCGGCACCTCCGCGGGCTCCGCGGTCGCCGCGCAGCTGAGCACCGGCACCGGCCTCGACGAGTCGTACGAGGCCCAGCTCCAGGAGGAGTCCGCCGAGATCGGAGCGGACGTCGACGGTGAGCGCCTCCAGGCCCTCTTCGCCGCGGCCGTCGAGGGCGCGACCTCGCCCCAGGACGCGCGGCGCCGCATCGGCACCCTCGCGCTCGAGGCCGAGACGCTCCCCGAGGACACGCGCCGGGCCGTCATCTCGGCCCGCGTGGGCGACGCCGACTGGCCCGAGCAGCGTCTGCTCATCACCGCGGTCGACACGGCCACCGGTGAGCTGCGCGTGTTCGACCGCGAGAGCGGTGTCGGCCTCGTCGACGCGATCTCCGCCAGCTGCGCCGTCCCCGGGGTCTGGCCTCCCGTCAGCATCGACGGCGTCCGCTACATGGACGGCGGCGTGCGCTCCGGCAGCAACGCCGACCTCGCCGCGGGAGCCGACTGGGTCCTGATCGTCACTCCGCTGCCGGGAGTCGGCACGCCCGGCGCGGGCCTGATCCCGACCGGCGAGCTCGACGCCCTCGCGGACTCGCGGGTCGAGGTGCTCTACGCCGACGAGGAGTCGGTGCGCGCCTTCGGCCCGAACTCGCTCGACCCGGCCGTCCGCGCCGCCTCCGCCCACGCCGGACGTGCTCAGGGCGCCCGGCTCGCCTCGCGGATCGCCGCGCTGGTCGGCGCCGAGTAGCCGGTCTCAGCGCCGCACGCTGTAGCGCGTGAAGACCGTGCCGTCGGCGAAGCGGTGCTCCTCGCGCAGGTCGAGGCGCGCGTGGAACCCGCACGGGAGGAAGTGGGTCCCGCCGCCCACCGCCACCGGCACCGTGTAGACCTGCACCTCGTCGACGATCCCGGCGAGCAGCGCGTGCCGGGCGAGGGTCGGCCCGCCGATCGAGACGTCGTGGTCGGCGGCGCTGACCTGCGCGGCGACGACGACCGGGTCGAACCCGCCCTCGACGCGGGTGCGGCGGGTCTCGGCCGACTCCAGTGTCGTCGAGTACACGACCTTGTCGGCCGCCCGCCACATCTCCTGGAAGTCGCGGATGAACGCGAACTCCTCCGCGAGGGCCCAGGTCTGCTCCCACGCGCGCATGACCTCGTACATGCGCCGCCCGTACAGGTACGTGCGCACCCGCCCCTCGCGCTCCGTGATGAAGCGGTGCACGGCGGGTCGCGGCTCCGCCCAGGCGAATCCGCCGTCCGCGTCGTTCACGTAGCCGTCGAGCGACGCGATCGAGCTGTAGATGAGCGCGCCCACGTCGGCCTCTCTCCGTGGCCGGCTTCGGGACCGCCCACGGGCGCGACCGTAGGCCTCCCGCCTCCGTCCGGCAATGTCCGCCGGGTCCTCTGGCGCGGATCGACGGGTCGCCGCTGCTCCTGGTGGCGCTCCCGGCGGTCGGCGCCCCCTCCCGGACCGCGTACCGTGGTCGTGCCGCAGGGAGCGGCCGTGAAGGGTTCGGGATGAAGATCAGCCAGCTGCGCCACTTCGTGGCGGTCGCCGAGGAGCTGCACTTCGTGCGCGCCGCCGAGCGCCTCGGCATCTCGCGGCAGAAGCTCGACTCCTCCGTCGCCGCCGTCGAGCTCGACCTCGGCAGACCGCTCTTCGAGCCCGGTGCCGCCGCCACGACCCTCACCGCGGCCGGGCGGCAGCGCCTCGCCTCGGCCCGCGAGGAGCTCGCCGCGCTCGGCGACGAGCCGGAGGCGGCCCCGAAGTCGGGAGGCAAGGCCAAGGCCTCCAAGGGAACCGGGCGCGCCCCGATCGTCAAGGGCCAGCCGAAGCCCTACAAGCGCCGCCAGTCCCGCTGACGCGCAGTGTCCGATCGTCGGATGTGGTGGGCCCTACCGGGCTCGAACCGATGACATCCACGGTGTAAACGTGGCGCTCTACCAACTGAGCTAAAGGCCCCCGTCGCGGGAGCACCCGCGGACGATCGACTCGATCCTACGGCAGGCGGAGCGGCCCCCTGCGGGCACTAGCCTCGGCACATGACCGCCGACAGCGACTCCCGGGCGAGGCGGCGCGCCGAGAGCCGCTGGCCCGCCTCCGCCGCGATCCTGGTGGCCGTCGCCCTGAACGTGGCCGGCCACAGCGCCGACACCTCGGTGGTCCGCCTCGTCGCCGCCGGCATCACTCTCGCGCTGCTCGTGCCGCTGTTCGTCGTGAACCCGCACCGGCTCGACAGCGAGACGCGCTGGTCGCGCGGGGTCTCCATCGCCCTGGCGGTCGTGCTCGCCGTGGCGAACCAGGTGAACGTGGTCGCCGTGGTGATCGACCTCGTCGACGGGACGGCCGACGGCCCTCCGCTGCTGCTCACCGCGCTCCAGGTCTGGGTCACCAACGTCGTCGCGTACGCGCTGCTGTTCTGGGAGCTCGACCGCGGCGGTCCGGTCGCCCGCGGAACGCTGCCCCGCACCGAGCTGCCGGCGGCCGACTTCGCCTTCCCGCAGGACACCTACCGCGACACCGCGCCCGAGGTCGCCGCGACCTCCTCCGAGCGCGCCGACTGGCGGCCCGGCTTCGTGGACTACCTCTCGGTGTCGAAGACGAACACCATGGCGTTCAGCCCGACCGACACGATGCCGCTGTCGAGCCGGATGAAGCTCCTGATGATCGCCGAGGCGTTCACCGGATTCGTCCTGCTGGCCCTCGTGATCTCGCGGGCCGTCAACATCCTCAGCTGACGACCGGGGCGGTCCGCCTCCGGAGGGTCAGACGTGCGCGGGGGCGAGCGCGTCGATGGCGGCGCGGTAGGCGTCGATCGAGCGAGGCTCGCCCGGGGCGGTCATGAACGTGTCCCGGATGACGCCGGCCTTGTCGATGAGGAAGGTCGCGCGGGTCGCGTAGCCCTTCGCCTCGGTGAACACGCCGTACTGCTTGGCGACGTCGCCGTGCGGCCAGAAGTCGGAGAGGAGCGTGAAGTCGTAGCCCTGCTTCTCGCCCCAGGCGCGCAGCGTGTGCTTGGAGTCGACCGAGATGCCGATCAGCTCCACGTCGGCGTGCTCGAAGAGGGAGAGGTTCTCGCGCAGCGCGCAGAACTCGCCCGTGCAGGTGCCGGAGAAGGCGAGGGGGAAGAACACCAGGGCGACGTTGCGTCGCCCGTGGAAGTCGCCCAGCTGGATGCGCTCGCCGTACTGGTTCGCGAGTTCGAAGTCGGGAGCCAGGGTCAGCTTCTCGAGAGCCATCGGTCCGATGTCCTTCCGTGCGCACGAGAGTCGCGCGAGCACGAGGGGCAATGCTAGACCCGCTCCGCGCAGACTCCAAGGAACGGCCCGTCTCCCCCGATCACGGGCCGGTCGACGCGTCCCGTCTGGCGCTCTCCTACAGTCGTCGGCGCCCATTCCTCGTGGATCACCACAGTGCGATTCCAGGTTCGGGGCACGGGAATCGCTAGGCTGACGGAGGTGCCCGCGCGCGGCTCGTCATCCGAGCCCCGGATCCGCGGATCCGCACCGCTTCATGAGAGTGATGTCTCGGGCACGATCTGCCCCCAGAGAGAGGTCGAGGGTGACTGTTAACGATCAGGACCCGTATTCCGTCGGTCACGTGGACTCGGACCCCGAGGAAACGTCGGAGTGGAACGAGTCGCTCGATGCGCTCGTCGAGGAGCGGGGCCGGGGTCGCGGGCGCGACGTCATGCTCAGCCTCCTCAAGCGCTCCAAGGAGCTCCACCTCGGCGTGCCGATGGTGCCCACCACGGACTACATCAACACCATCGCGCCCGAGAACGAGCCCGACTTCCCGGGCGACGAGGACGTCGAGCGCCGCTACCGCGCGTGGATCCGCTGGAACGCGGCCATCCTCGTGCACCGCGCGCAGCGTCCCGGCATCGGGGTCGGCGGCCACATCTCGACGTACGCGTCGAGCGCCTCGCTGTACGAGGTCGGCTTCAACCACTTCTTCCGCGGCCAGGACCACCCGGGCGGCGGCGACCAGGTCTTCATCCAGGGCCACGCCTCCCCCGGCCCGTACGCGCGCGCCTTCCTCGAGGGACGCCTGAGCGAGCACCAGCTCGACGGATTCCGCCAGGAGAAGTCGCACCGGGGCGGCGGGCTCTCCAGCTACCCGCACCCGCGGCTCATGCCGGAGTTCTGGCAGTTCCCGACCGTGTCGATGGGCCTCGGCCCGATCAACGCGATCTACCAGGCGCAGGCGAACAAGTACCTCACCAACCGCGGCATCAAGGACGCCTCCGACCAGCAGGTCTGGGCGTTCCTCGGCGACGGCGAGATGGACGAGGTCGAGTCGCGCGGTCAGCTCCAGGTCGCCGCGAACGACGGCCTCGACAACCTGAACTTCATCGTCAACTGCAACCTCCAGCGCCTCGACGGACCCGTCCGCGGCAACGGCAAGATCGTGCAGGAGCTCGAGTCGTACTTCCGCGGCGCTGGCTGGAACGTCATCAAGCTCATCTGGGGCCGCGAGTGGGACGACCTGCTCGCCCGCGACACCGAGGGCGCGCTGCTCGACCTGATGAACAAGACGCCCGACGGCGACTTCCAGACCTACAAGACGGAGGACGGCGCCTACGTCCGCGAGAACTTCTTCGGCCGCGACCCGCGCGCCAAGAAGCTCGTCGAGGGCTACTCCGACGAGCAGATCTGGGGCCTGCGCCGCGGCGGCCACGACTACCGCAAGATCTACGCGGCCATGAAGGCCGCGACGGAGCACAAGGGCCAGCCCACCGTCATCCTCGCCCACACCATCAAGGGCTACGGTCTCGGCCGCAGCTTCGAGGGCCGCAACGCGACCCACCAGATGAAGAAGATGACGCTGGACAACCTCAAGTCGTTCCGCGACACCATGCGCATCCCGATCACGGACGCGCAGCTCGAGGAGAACCCCTACCTCCCGCCGTACTACCACCCCGGTCAGAACGACGAGGCGATCGAGTACCTGCAGGAGCGCCGCCGCGCGCTCGGCGGCTACCTCCCCGAGCGCCGCTCGAAGTACACGCAGCTGAACCTCCCCGAGGACTCGGCCTACGCGGTCGGCAAGAAGGGCTCCGGGACGCAGGAGATCGCCACCACCATGGCGTTCGTCCGCATCCTGAAGGACATCCTCCGCTCGAAGGACTTCGGCAACCGCGTCGTCCCGATCATCCCGGACGAGGCGCGCACCTTCGGCATGGACGCGTTCTTCCCCAACGCGAAGATCTACAACCCGCGCGGCCAGCACTACACGTCGGTCGACCGCGAGCTCCTCCTGGCCTACAAGGAGAGCCCGCAGGGTCAGATCCTCCACGTCGGCATCAACGAGGCGGGCGCCCTCGCGGCGTTCACCGCGATCGGCACCTCGTACTCGACGCAGGGCGAGCCGCTCATCCCGGTCTACGTCTTCTACTCGATGTTCGGGTTCCAGCGCACGGGCGACGCGATCTGGGCGGCCGGCGACATGATGTCGCGCGGCTTCATGATCGGCGCCACCGCAGGACGCACCACGCTGACCGGCGAGGGCCTCCAGCACGCGGACGGGCACTCCCCGATCCTCGCGGCGACCAACCCCGCCGTCGTGAGCTACGACCCGGCCTACGGGTACGAGATCGCGCACATCGTGCAGTCCGGTCTCGAGCGCATGTACGGCGGGAAGCACACCGACCCGAACGTCATGTACTACATCACGGTCTACAACGAGCCGATCGTGCAGCCGAAGGAGCCGGAGGACGTCGACGTCGAGGGCATCGTCCGCGGCATCCACCGCATCTCCTGGGGTCAGTGGGACGGGCCGAAGGCCCAGCTCCTCGCCTCGGGCGTCGCGGTGCCGTGGGCGATCGAGGCGCAGAAGCTCCTCGCCGAGGACTGGGGCGTCTCGGCGGACGTCTGGTCGGTCACCTCGTGGAACGAGCTGCGCCGCGACGGCATCAAGGCCGAGCAGCACAACTTCCTCCACCCCGAGGACGCCGAGCAGGTGCCGTACGTGACGCAGAAGCTGGCCGACGCGAAGGGCCCCTTCGTCGCCGTCTCGGACTTCTCGCACCAGGTCCCCGACCAGCTGCGCCAGTTCATCCCGGGCGACTTCGCGACGCTCGGCGCGGACGACTTCGGGTTCTCGGACACCCGTGCGGCGGCGCGGCGCTACTTCCAGATCGACGGCCCCTCGGTCGTCGTGCGGACGCTGCAGCTGCTCGCCAAGCGCGGCGAGGTCGACCCCTCGCTCGCCGTCCGGGCGATCGAGAAGTACCGCCTCCTCGACGTCAACGCCGGCACCACCGGCAACGCGGGCGGCGAGAGCTGACGGACGAGTCCGTGCTCTCGCAGGAACCCGCACCGTCGAGTGCGCGGGGTCCTGCTCCTGCGGCGGAGCGTCCGGCCACCCGGCCGGGCGCTCCCCGCACGAAGGAGCAGACCCTCGCCTGGCTGCGCACCCTCGCCGGTGAGCTCTCGACGCAGACGATCAAGCGCCTCGAGGACACGCTGCCCTGGTACGGCAGCATGCCCCCCGGTCGGCGCTCGGCGGTCGGCCTCGTCGCCCAGGCCGGCATCACCTCGTTCATCTCGTGGTTCGACGACCCGTCGGCCACGCCGTGGATCGCGGCGGACGTGTTCGGAGCCGCTCCCCGCGAGCTGCTGCGCTCCGTCTCGCTGACGCAGACGCTGCAGCTGATCAAGGTGACGGTCGAGGTCGTCGAGGACCGGATCAAGAACGGCGGGGAGGACCTCCGCGAGGCGATCCTCCTCTACTCGCGCGAGATCGCCTTCGCCGCGGCCGACGTCTACGCGCGCGCCGCCGAGGCCCGAGGCCTCTGGGACGCGCGCCTGGAGGCGCTGGTCGTCGACTCGATCCTCACGGGCGAGGCCGACGACGAGCTGCCCAGCCGGATCGCCGCCCTCGGCTGGCACGGCCACGGCGAGGTCGCCGTCCTGGTGGGCACCGCCCCCAAGATGCTCGACGTCGACCAGCTGCGCCGCACGGCGCGGCACATGGACGCCGACGTGCTGATCGGCGTGCAGGGCAGCCGGCTCGTCCTGGTCATCGGCCGCGCCGAGCCGAGCGAGAACGCCACGGAGGAGACCGGCCCGCCGGTCGCGTTCCTCGAGATCGCGGAGGCGCTCGAGCCCGGCTTCGGGACGGGCCACCTCGTCCTCGGCCACGAGGTGCCGACCCTGGTCGAGGCGTCCCGCAGCGCCCGCGCGGCCCTCGCCGGCTTCGCGGTCGCCCGCTCCTGGCGGAACGCGCCACGACCGGTCAACGCCGACGACCTTCTTCCCGAGCGCGCCCTCGCCGGTGACCCGCTCGCCCGCCAGAGCCTCATCACGCAGATCTACCGGCCCCTGCAGAAGCACTCGACCGAGCTTCTGACCACGCTGTGGGCCTACCTCGACAACGGCCGCTCCCTCGAGGCGACCGCTCGCGAGCTGTTCGTGCACCCGAACACGGTGCGGTACCGCCTCAAGCGGGTCGCCGAGGTGATCGGCTGGGACGCGACGGGCGCCCGCGAGGCGCTCATCCTCCAGTCCGCCCTCATCCTCGGCTCCATGAGCGACCCGGACGGCGCCGTCCGCCGGAAGCCGTCCCGCCGCTGAGGCCCTCCGCTCGCCGAACCCCTCCCGCCCCTGAACACTTGTAGACCCGCGACAAGCTCTTTGTGCTTTGTCAGTGGCTCCACGCGCCGCACGTGCGAGCGCAGATCGGAAGACTGGATACCGTGATCGTCGTCGTCGCCCCGGGTCAGGGCTCCCAGACCCCCGGATTCCTCGCCCCCTGGCTCGAGATCCCTTCCGTGGCCGAGCAGGTCGCCGCGCACTCGGAGGCGGTCGGCATCGACCTCGCCGCGCACGGCACCGTCTCGGACGCGGACACCATCCGCGACACCGCGGTCGCCCAGCCCCTGATCGTCTCCGCGGGACTCGTGAGCCTCGCCGCCCTCCTCGAGGGCGGACGGCGCGAGCGCATCGCGGGCATCGCCGGCCACTCCGTCGGCGAGATCACCGCGGCTGCCGGAGCCGGGGTCCTCACCGAGGCTGACGCGCTGGTGTTCGTCCGCGAGCGCGCCCGTGCCATGGCCGCTGCGGCCGCCGCCGAGCCGACCGCGATGAGCGCGGTCCTCGGCGGCGACGAGCAGGCCCTGATCGCCCGTCTCGACGAGCTCGGCCTCGAGCCGGCCAACTACAACGGCGGCGGTCAGATCGTCGTCGCCGGCGCGGTCGACGCGCTCGAGGCCCTCAAGGCGGAGCCGCTCCGCGGGACACGCGTGATCCCCCTGCAGGTGGCTGGCGCCTTCCACACCCGCTACATGGCGCCCGCCCGCGACTCCCTCGCCGGCGTCGCCGCCGGGCTGACCCCCTCCGACCCGAGGCTCCGGCTCTGGACGAACCGCGACGGGTCGGTCGTCGACTCCGGTGCCGCGTTCCTCGAGCTGCTCGTCGGCCAGGTCGCCTCCCCCGTCCGCTGGGACCTCTGCATGGCGGCCTTCGCCGACGCG
This sequence comes from Rathayibacter sp. AY1F3, assembly GCF_002931975.1. Lineage (NCBI taxonomy): Bacteria > Bacillati > Actinomycetota > Actinomycetes > Micrococcales > Microbacteriaceae > Rathayibacter > Rathayibacter sp. AY1F3. The sequence continues at coordinate 27,997 of NZ_PSVF01000012.1, forward strand.
GGCGTCACCGGGATCATCGAGCTGGCACCCGCCGGCGCGCTGGTCGGCCTCGCCAAGCGCGGCCTCAAGGGCGTGCCGAGCATCGCCATCACGACCCCCGACGACGTGGACGCCGCCCGCGCCTTCCTCGACGAGCACGCCGCCTAGCAGGAGAGACCCCATGACGACACCTTCCCTCACCCAGTCCAGCGGCAGCGCGTACACCCGGATCCTCGGCATCGGCGCGGCACGCGGCGACCTCGTCGTCCCCAACGACGACCTGATCGAGCCGATCAACTCCTCCGACGAGTGGATCCGCCAGCGCACCGGCATCATCGAGCGCCGCAGGGCCTCCGCCGACATCCACGCGGTCGACCTCGCGACCACCGCCTCCCTCGAGGCGATCGAGAAGGCGGGCATCCGCCCGGACCAGATCGGCGTCGTGCTCGTCTCCACGATCAGCAACACCGTGCAGACCCCGTCGCTGGCCGCGCTCCTCGCCGACCGCATCGGCGCGAACCCCGCCCCGGCGTACGACATCTCGGCCGCCTGCGCCGGCTACACCTACGGCATCGCCCAGGCCGACTCCTTCATCCGCTCCGGCCTGGCCGAGTACGTGCTCGTCGTCGGAGCCGAGAAGCTGTCCGAGCTGGTCAAGTCGACCGACCGCAGCATCTCCTTCCTCCTGGGCGACGGCGCGGGCGCCGCGGTCGTCGGCCCCAGCGACACCGCCGGCATCTCGAAGACCGTCTGGGGATCCGACGGCTCCAAGTGGGACACCGTCGGCATGGACAACCCGCTCGCGGCCTACCGCGACGGCACCGCCGAATGGCCCACCCTCCGCCAGGACGGCCCGTCGGTCTTCCGCTGGGCGGTCTGGGAGATGGCCAAGGTCGCCAAGCAGGCGCTCGCGGAGGCGGGCGTCCAGCCCGAGGACCTCGCCGCGTTCATCCCCCACCAGGCGAACATGCGCATCATCGACGAGCTCGCGAAGCAGCTGAAGCTCCCCGAGACCGTCGCTATCGGCCGCGACATCGAGACCACCGGCAACACCTCCGCCGCGTCGATCCCGCTCGCCACCCACCGCCTGCTCGAGGAGCACCCGGAGCTGCACGGCGGACTCGCGCTGCAGATCGGCTTCGGCGCCGGACTGGTGTTCGGCGCGCAGGTCGTGGTGCTCCCGTGACCGGCGCGACCCCACCCCTAAACTGACCTACGGTCACTGACGAACACCCGAAGAACCCCCAAGGAGAGAACCATGGCACTGTCCAACGAAGAAGTCCTCGCCGGCCTGGCCGAGCTTGTCAACGACGAGACGGGCATCGCCACCGACTCCGTCGAGATGGACAAGTCGTTCACCGACGACCTCGACATCGACTCCATCTCGATGATGACCATCGTCGTCAACGCCGAGGAGAAGTTCGACGTGAAGATCCCCGACGACGAGGTCAAGAACCTCAAGACGGTCGGCGACGCGGTCCGCTTCATCGTCAAGGCGTCCGAGTAGTCGTCGCCCGCGCACCCCGTCCTCGTGGCGGACACCCCGGCCGGCGACCGTCGGCCGGGGTGAGCCCGGCACCCACCCACACGGAACAGAGAAGCTCGTCATGACCAAGAAGATCGTCGTCACCGGAATCGGTGCCAGCACTCCCCTCGGCGGGACCGCCCGGGAGTCCTGGAACGCACTCCTCGCCGGCGAATCAGGCGTCCGCTCCCTCGAGCAGGACTGGGTCGCTCAGTACGACATCCCGGTCACCTTCGCCGCCCAGGCCAAGGTCCGCCCGGAGGAGGTGCTCTCCCGCCCCGAGGCGAAGCGCCTCGACCCCTCCAGCCAGTTCGCGCTCATCTCGGCCCGCGAGGCCTGGGCCGACTCCGGCATCACCGACGTCGACCCGCTCCGCGTGGGCGTCGACTACTCGACCGGCATCGGCGGCCTCTGGACCCTCGTCGACGCGTGGGACACCCTCCGCGAGCGCGGACCCCGCCGGGTCCTCCCGATGACCATCCCGATGCTCATGCCCAACGCGGCCGCCGCCGCCATCAGCATGGCCATCCCCTCCCGCGCCTACGCCCGCACCGACGTGTCGGCCTGCGCCTCCAGCACCGAGGCCCTCGCGAACGCCTACGAGCACATGCAGCTCGGCCTCGCCGACGTGGTCGTCGCCGGCGGCACGGAGTCGGTCGTCCACCCGCTCCCGATCGCCGCCTTCGCGTCGATGCAGGCCCTCTCGCGCCGCAACGACGACCCGGCGACCGCCTCACGCCCCTACGACGTCTCCCGCGACGGCTTCGTCCTCGGAGAAGGCGCCGCGACGCTCATCCTCGAGACCGAGGAGCACGCCCTCGCCCGCGGAGCCCGCATCTACGCGGAGCTCGCCGGCGGCGCCGTCACCAGCGACTCGTACCACATCACGGCGCCGGACCCCGAGGGCTCCGCCGCCGCCCGTGCCATGATCGGCGCCCTCGAGCAGGCCGGAGCCGCGCTCACCGACGTCACCCACGTCAACGCTCACGCGACGAGCACCCCGGTCGGCGACATCGCCGAGTACCGCGCCCTGCTGCGCGTCTTCGGCGACCACCTCCCGAACATCGCCGTCTCCGCGACCAAGGCGTCCACCGGCCACCTCCTCGGCGGCACCGGCGCGCTCGAGGCCATCTTCACCGTGCTCGCCCTCCACGAGCGCACCGCACCCCCCACCATCAACCTCTTCGAGCAGGACCCCCAGATCCCCCTCGACGTCGTCACCAGCCCCCGCGCCCTCGGCGACGGACCGCTGGTCGCCATCTCGAACTCGTTCGGGTTCGGGGGGCACAATGCTGTTGCCGCTTTCCGGACGGTGTAGCGGGGCGTAGCCCCGCTCCACCGTGCGGAAAGCGGGCTGCGCCGCTCCTTGCGCGGCGCAGGCGCGTCCGCTGGGGAGGGGGGCGGGGTTCCCGAGGGCCGGTGCGGTGCGGCGACGGTGATCCGCTGGAACGCGGATCCCCGGATACGCCTCGTGCCGCGAGGGATCTGCGCCGCCGTCTGGTGCGGGCTGGTGAGCACGCCGTGCTGGTGGGGAGCGCGGGCTTCGCCGCGGCTCGGGTAGAAGGCTTCGGTTCAAGCAGCTGTGCTCGAGGGGAGCGCGGGCTTCGCCGCGACTCGGGTTGCACGCTCCAATCAACGAAGCTGTCCGGGTGGGAGCGCGGGCTTCGCCGAGACTCGGGTCGGATGCTCGGATCAGGCGCAACAGAGGTGCGGGCGGCTGCACGAGTCTTCCGACGCCCTCCGCCCCAACGCGGTGCTCCGCCGACCGTCTGGTCGACGTGCGCAGCGAGCGGCAACCGCGAGGCGACGGCGCGACTTCGAGGCGGGTCTCTGCCGGAACGAGGGTCCGCTGGCCGCCTGGTTCATGGAGGCGGGAACGAGCGGCCCCCGCGAGGCGTATCCGCCGATCCGCGTGCCAGCGGATCGGCGTCGCCGGACGCAAGCCGCTCCACGGAACCCGACCACCCGCCCGAGCCGACTGCGCGACGCCGCGCGAGGAGCGGCGTCGAATGAACTCAGCCGACCCCGTGCATCCAGACGACGGGGGCGAAGTCGCCGCCGTAGCGGAAGGGCTCGAGCTCGTCCTCCCAGGCCTGGCCGAGGGCGAGGCGCAGCTCGCGGTGCAGCTCGATGGGGTCGGCGCCGGCGAGCTCCATGGCGGAGCGGATGCGGTCCTCGGGCACGACGGTGTTGCCCGCGCTGTCGGTCTGGGCGTAGAAGATGCCGAGCTCGGGCGTGTGCATCCAGCGGCCGCCGTCGACGCCGGGAGAGGGCTCCTCGGTGACCTCGTAGCGGACGTCGGCCCAGCCGCGGAGAGCGGACGCGATGACGGCACCGGTTCCGACCGGGCCCTCCCAGGCGAACTCGGCGCGCAGTGTGCTGCGGAGCACGGGCTGCTCGATCCAGGCGAAGTTCACGGCACGACCAAGGGCGCGACCTGTCCCCCACTCGAGGTGGGGGCAGAGCGCGCGGGGGGCGGAGTGCACGAAGAGCACACCCCGAGTCTGCTGCGCCACCATGGTGTCCTCCGTTCGTCCCGGTGCGTCTTCCCCAACGACCCGGACCACGGAACACTCTGCGGTGCGCCTTCTTCGATTATGACGGTGGACGTGCCACCACGCCCGATCATGCAGGAGCGGCGGACCTCCGTCAAGGCGGCTCGCCGCGCCTGCTCGACCGGCCGTGGGCGGCTCCTGCCTATACTCAGGTCGTCCGCGCCGCCGGACGCCGCACACCGCCAGACGCCCGCCGGGAGGAGCACCGTGTCCGTCCGCGACGGCCTGCTCGCCCTGCTCACGCTCGGCCCCGCCTACGGCCTCCAGCTGCACGCCGAGCTCCTCGACCGTGCCGCGCACCGGCCCCGGGTCAACGTCGGCCAGATCTACTCGACGCTCGAGCGCCTGCGCGAGCGGGGCCTCGTCGTCTCGGCCGGGTCCACCGACGACGGCCTCCCCCTGCACGCGCTCACCGACGAGGGCCGCGCGGAGGCGGCCGCCTGGCTGACGGGTGACGGAGCGTCCCCGGAGGAGGACTGGGACGACGTCCTCGACCGGGTGCTGCTGGCCTCGAGCCTGTCCGGCGCCGACCTCGCCGCCGTCCTCGACGCGTACGAGAGCTCGCTGCCCGCCACCGCCGACGAGCAGGCGGAGGAGGAGGACGCGCACCCGCAGCGCCGCCTCGCCGCGATCGCCGCCCGCGTGCGGGAGGAGGCCCTGCGCCGCCTCCTCGAGGCGGCCCGCGACGAGCTCACGGGCGACGGGCCGGGACGGGGCGTCCGCGGTTACGCTCTCGAGCGTCCCCGCCGGGGCCGTCGAGCCTCGAGCTAGGACGAGACAGGCGCGGGTGCCGTCGCCTAGGGTGGTTCGCATGTCCCGCACCCCCCTCGGTCTCCGCGTCCCCTCCCGGGCGCGCCGGCGCCTCGTCGCCGCCGGAGCGGGCACGGTCCTCGTCCTGTGCGCCGCCCTCGCCGCCCCGCTCTCCGCGTCCGCCGCCTACGACCCGTCCGACTACCCCTCGTGGTCCGATGTCGAGGCCGCGAAGTCGAGCGAGAGCGCCACCGCCGCCGAGGTCGACCGCATCACCGCCTTCCTCGCGGACCTGCGCGACCAGGCCGCCGCCCTCACCGACGCCGCCATCAGCCGGGCCGCCGAGGCGGACGCCGCGCAGAGCGCTCTCGACGAGGCGACCCAGCGCGTGAGCGCCCTGGAGGAGCGCGCCTCCGCCGCCCGCTCGGACGCCGACGCCGCGAAGGAGCAGGCCGGCCGTCTCGCCGCGCAGCTCTACCGCAACGGCGGGACCGATGCGACGCTCAACCTCCTCATCGGCGGCGACGAGTCGAGCGAGCTGCTCTACCGCCTCGGCACCATGACGCAGCTCACCCAGCAGACCAGCCGGCTCCAGACCGCGGCGCAGTCGACCGAGAACCAGGCCGTCTCCCTCGCCGCTCAGGCCGAGCAGGCCCGGGGCGAGCGCGTCTCCCTCGCCACCGCCGCGGCCGACGCGCTCTCGGTCGCCCGCTCCGCGCAGGCCGAGGCCGACGCCAAGGTCGCCGACCAGGAGAAGTACAGCCAGGAGCTCTACACCCAGCTCGCCTCGCTCAAGAACACCACCGCCGAGATCGAGCGGGAGTACGCCGACGGCCAGGACGCGAAGTCGGCGTTCGAGGAGCAGCAGCGCCTCTCCCGCCTCGCCGCCGAGGCCGAGGCCGCCCGCCAGCGCGCCGCGTCGGCTCCCGCCGCGGCCGCCGCTCCGGCAGCGCCCTCCAACAGTGGAGGCGGCGGAGGCGGCCCGGTCGAGCTCGGCGACGACGACCCGACCGGCGCGCGCAACAGCTCCGCCAAGACCATCGCCGCCCTCGGCACCTACGCCGGACGCACGGACGGCCTCTCCCCCGCGCAGGCCCAGGCCTACGCCCGCACCGCTGTCGGCCGCTTCGGCTGGGGCGCCGACCAGGTCGACCGGTGCCTCATCCCGCTGTGGAACGGCGAGTCGGGGTGGCGCTGGAACGCGCTGAACCGCTCCTCCGGCGCCTACGGCATCCCGCAGGCCCTCCCGGCGAGCAAGATGGCCAACTCGGGAGCCGACTACCAGACGAACGCGGCGACGCAGGTCGACTGGGGGCTCTCGTACATCAAGAGCGCCTACGGCTCGCCCTGCAACGCATGGTCGAGCTGGAACAACCGCTCGCCGCACTGGTACTGATCCCGCGTCTCACTTCGCCTGGTCGTAGGAATCGACGACGGCTACGGTGACCGGGAAGTCGACCTCGCCCTCTCCGAAGAGCGAGCGTCCGGCGCGCACCGCCGCCTCGCGGACGATCGCGGCGACCCGCTCGCCGACGTCGGCGGGAGCGTGCACGATGACCTCGTCGTGCAGGAAGTAGACGAGGTGCGCCCGGCCGACCGCGCCGCCCTCGGCGCGCAGTCGCGCCCGCAGCTCGCCCATCCAGCAGAGCGCCCACTCGGCCGCGGTGCCCTGCACCACGAAGTTGCGGGTGAAGCGTCCCCACTCGCGCGCTCGCGCCGCATCCGCCGAGAGCCCCTCGGGTCCGGGAGGCGAGCTGCGCCCGAGCCACGTCGAGACGCTCTCGCCGCGCTCCCCCGCCCGAGCCGCCGCCTCGACGTGCGCGACCGAGCGCGGGTAGGCACGGGCGAGCCTCGGGAGCAGCCGCCCGGCCTCGCCGCTCGTCGCCCCGTACATCGCCCCCAGCATCGCGACCTTCGCCCGCGGCCGATCGGGGACCACGCCGGCGTCGACGATGCCCTGGTAGAGGTCGCGGCCCCGCCCGGCGGCGGCCATGGCCGAGTCGCCCGAGAGCGCGGCGAGGATGCGCGGCTCGAGCTGCGCGGCATCCGCGACCACGAGGCTCCAGCCCGGATCCGCGGTGACCGCGGCGCGGATCTGCCGCGGCAGCTGCAGCGCCCCTCCGCCCGAGGTCGCCCAGCGGCCGGTGACGACGCCGCCCACCACGTACTCCGGCCGGAACCGTCCGTCGCGCACCCACGCGTCGAGCCAGGCCCAGCCGTTGGCGGTGAGCAGCCGGGAGAGCTTCTTGTACTCCAGGAGGGGCGGCACCGCGGGGTGCTCGAGGGACTGCAGCTCCCAGGAGCGCGTCGACTCGACCGGCAGCCCCGCGCGCCGCAGCGCCTTGAGGAGCTCGGCCGGCGAGTCGGGATTGAGCTCGGGCGCGCCGAGCTCGTCGCGCAGACGGACGGCCAGCGCCTCCAGCAGGGCCGGGCGGCCGCCGAAGAGCGGGCGGGGGCCGAGCATCCCGGTGAGCACCCGGTCGTGCACATCGGCGCGCCACGGCAGCCCCGCGTGGGCGATCTCGCGAGCGATCAGGGCGCCGACGGACTCGGCGGCGAGCAGCAGGCGGAGCCGGCCGGCCTCGGCGGCGCCGGAGAGCGCCTCCTCCTGCCGGGCCAGCTCGAGGACGGGGTCGAGCTCGTCGGAGCCGCCCGCCGCCTCCTCGAACCCGATCAGCGTGTCCTGCGCGGCGGGGGCCGCGGCTCCCGCGTCCCACGGGTCGAGGGGCGAGCGCGCGAGAGCCGATGCGGCGGCGGAGACCGAGCGGCGGAGGATCGCGCGGGCCAGCCGGAGGTCGTGGCACCGGGCGACGACCACGCCGGCCGACAGCAGTGCGGGGTACCAGCGCGCGGTGTCGTCCCAGACCCAGCGCGGGCGCTCCGGCTCCCGCTCCCGGACGAACGCCGCCAGCTCGGCCGGGCCCCTGCCGCTCCCGGCCTCGGCGCCGCCGACGGGGTCGACCGCCCGCCACGCCCCCGTGGGGCCGCCGACGAGTGCGAGGAGCATCGGGCCATTCTCCCCCGTGGCGGACACGGAGGCCGCCGTCGCGGGGACGGCCGGGCCCCCTCTCGCTGAAGGAGTCACGGCGACGGCCGCGAGGGCGGGTAGCCGGGGAAGGGCTTCTCCTGCGCCGTCGGCGGCTGATGGGCCCACAGGGCGGCCGCGATGGTGTCCATCGAGCGGGAGTAGCCCACGAGCGTCCGCCTCTCCGGCTCCGCCGCCCAGGTCACCGCGCGGAACCAGGTCTCGCGGTACGGGCCGGTCTCGATGCGGCGCACCAGGCCGATCCGGCCGGTGCGCAGGGCGTCGACCATCACCCACTCGTCCTGCCCGCTGCTGCGCAGCATCTGGAGCGGACTCCACTCGATCATCGCGCCTCCCACCGGTCGATCCGCGGCCGTGGCGAGCACGAGCGCCGCGGCGTACACTCGCAGACTATCGAACACATGTTCGAACGGCCAACCGGGTCCGGCGAGAGAACGGGAGCACGACGATGGCGGTGATCGACGAGACGGCGCTGGTCTCGACCGACGGCGAGGGAGTGCCGATCGCGCTCGAGTGGCGGGGCGGGAGCTACCGGGTGACCGACCGGCCGACGGTGTGGACCTGCACGAGCGAGTGGTGGGCGCCCCTCGAGGGGTTCCCGCCGACGTTCGGGCGCACCCCGGTGAGCATCGGCGGCTGGCGCTTCCAGGCGACGGACCTCGCGACCGGCGGAGCGTTCGTGCTCGACGTGGTCGCGTCGACGGAGCCGCAGTGGAGCGTGGTGCGGATCTACGAGTAGTGCCGGCGCGAGGCCGGCCGGGCGGCTACTTGTCGGCCGACCAGGGCGCCCGCGTCATGGCGATGAGAGCCGCGACTCCGGAGACGAGGCCGACACCGGCGATGGCGGACACGACGAGCCAGAGAACGAGTTCCATGCCGCCAGTCTACCGAGCCCCGGAGCGGATCCTCTCCTCCCCGCTTCCATCCCCCGGCTGTGGAATAGCCTGGGCAGAGTGACCGACGCCCCCACCCGCGCGAGTGTCGGACTGCGCTCGGAGCGCGGCCCGATCCTGCTGTCCCTGATGATCTCGACCGCTCTGGTCGCCCTCGACGCCACGATCCTCTCGACGGCCGTGCCGTCCATCGTCGCCGACCTGGGGGGCTTCGAGCAGTTCCCCTGGCTGTTCTCGATCTACCTGCTGGCCCAGGCCGTCTCGGTCCCCCTCTACGGCAAGCTCGCCGACGTGATCGGGCGCAAGCCCATCATGCTGATCGGCATCGCCCTGTTCCTGGTCGGCTCGCTCCTGTGCGGCCTCGCCTGGAGCATGCCCGCGCTGATCGCGTTCCGAGCCCTGCAGGGCCTGGGGGCCGGAGCGATCCAGCCGATGGGCATCACCATCGCCGGCGACATCTACACGGTCGCCGAGCGTGCGAAGACCCAGGGCTACCTCGCGAGCGTCTGGGGCATCTCCTCGGTCGTCGGGCCGACCCTCGGCGGCGTGCTCTCGGACCTGGGCGCCTGGCGCGGCATCTTCCTCGTCAACATCCCCCTGTGCCTCCTGGCGGCGTTCCTCCTGATCCGCAGCTTCCGCGAGACCACGCGGGGCGAGAAGCAGCGGATCGACGTGGCGGGCGCCTCCGTGCTCGCCGTGGGCACCGCGCTGCTCATCCTCGGGCTGCTCGAGGGCGGCAGCGCGTGGCCGTGGCTCTCCCCCGCCGGAGTCGGCGTGTTCGTCGTCTCGGCCCTCGCGTTCGCCGGCTTCGTCGCGATCGAGCGGCGAGCTGCCGCCCCAGTGCTCCCCCTCTGGGTCCTCACGCGGCGCGTGCTGATCTCGACCAGCCTGGTCTCGGTGACCGTCGGCGCGATCACGCTCGGCGTCACCTCGTACTTCCCGACCTTCGCGCAGGGCGTGCTCGGCAGTTCCGCCCTGGGCGCAGGCTTCGCCGTCGCGGCGATGACGCTCGGCTGGCCGGTCGCGGCGAGCCTGTCGGGCCGGCTCTACCTGCGCATCGGCTTTCGCAACACGGGCTTCCTCGGAGCGGGGCTCGTCGTGATCGGCACGGCGCTGACCGTCCTGCTCGGCGCCTCCTCGACGCTGTGGGAGATCGCCGGCTTCTGCGTGCTCATCGGCGCCGGCATGGGGCTCGTGGCGACTCCGACGCTGATCCGGGCGCAGTCGAGCGTCGACTGGAACGAGCGCGGAGTGGTCTCCTCGACCAACTTCTTCGCCCGCAACATCGGCAGCGCCGTCGCCGTGGCCGTGTTCGGCGCGATCGTGAACGCGAAGGCGGGCGGCGGCGTCCCCGCACCGGCGGACCTCGCCGAGGGCACCCGCTTCGTCTGCATCGCGCTCACGGTCCTCGCCGTGGGCATGCTCGCCGCGGTCTGGGCGATGCCGAAGGAGGGGCGCCCCGTGCCGGGAGAGGATCGGGCGGCGGAGGCCGAGCCCGATGCGGCCCGGCCGGACGCGGCCCAGCCCTAGCAGTCAGGCGGCGCCGTCGGTTCTCGTCGTCAGCCGGAGCGGCGCGCCGCGGCCGTCGCTCGCAGGCGGTCGCGGTGGATGCGGCGCACCCGGTGCGTCCAGCGCTGCAGGGACGACCCCATCCCGGGGTGCCGCGCCAGCGTGTGCAGAGCGCGGTCGAACCGGCGGAGCATGTCGGCGAAGGCGCCGAAGGGGCGGGCCGAGATGCCGACCTCGAGGTGGCGGTCGAGTACGATCCGGTGCCGGAGTCCCAGGTGCACGCTGATCTCGACGTCGTCGTGCACGTAGGCGTCGTGCCGGTGCATCTCCTCCGCGATCTCCTCCCACGCCGACCGGCGGACGGCGCAGTTGGAGCCGAAGAGCGGCCAGTTGGCCAGCGCCGACCCCATCAGCACGAAGTAGGCGTCCATGTAGGCGACCCGCGCGACCACCCGGGCGATCGGGCCGAGCTCGTCGAAGCGTCCGGGACCGGTCACCGCTCCGACCTCGGGGTCGGCGAAGTGGCCGGCCAGGCGCGCCAGCCAGTCGGGTCCCGGGCGGGAGTCGGCGTCGAGCCGTGCGAGGACGTCGCCGTGCGCCTCGTCGAAGCCGTGCGCCGTGCTCGCCGGGATCCCGGCTCCGTCGTGCCGCACCACCCGCGCGCCCGCCGCTCGCGCGACGGCGGCGCTGTCGTCGGTGCTCCCGTCGTCGACGACGACGATCTCGAACGGAGCGAGCGTCTGCTCGCGGAGGAGCTCGAGCAACTGCTCGAGGTGGCGGGCGTCGTCCTTCACGGGGACGACGACCGAGATGCGCCGGTGATCCATCCGCCCAGTCAACGCGATCGGGGCGCTCAGCGGGGACACCGCCACGCGTCTCGCGCGAGCCCGGACCTGTCAACCGGCTCCCGAGCGCGCCGGATCCGCTGATGGGATCGACCCGTGTCCGCCGGATCGGCGGCCCGATCGAGACAGGAGACGACATGACCCAGGGACCTCGAGACTTCCGGCCCACCCGTGCACTGGTGACCGCCTCTGACTCCGGCATCGGCCGGGCGACCGCGGTGGCACTGGCCGAGGCGGGCATGGACGTCGGCATCACCTGGCACAGCGACGAGGAGGGCGCGCAGGGCACGGCGGAGGAGGTGCGCTCCCTCGGCCGGCGCGCCGAGATCGCGCGCCTCGACACGACGGATCTGGAGGGCGCGGGCGACGTGATCGACGATCTCGCGGATCGACTGGGCGGGCTCGACGTCGCCGTCAGCAATGCGGGCGGAGGCGGGGGCGAGCCCTTCCTCGAGCAGAGCCTCGACAGCTGGCGCTCGACCGTCGCCCTGAACCTCGACGGAGCGTTCGTCTGCCTCCAGCGCGCCGCGCGGCGCATGGCGGCCCAGGGCACGGGCGGCAGGATCATCGCGGTCACCAGTGTCCACGAGCACCAGCCGCGGGTCGGCTCCGTCGCCTACACCGCTGCCAAGCACGGGCTGGGCGGCCTGCTGAAGGTGGCCGCACTCGAGCTCGGCTCCCTCGGCATCACCGTCAACGCCGTCGCCCCCGGGGAGATCGCGACGCCGATGAACGACGCCGAGGATGTGGACCCCGTCACGATCGACCGCCCCGGCATCCCCCTCGGCCGCCCCGGCGACGCCCGCGAGATCGCGGCGGTGGTCGCCTTCCTGGCCTCTCCCGCCGCCTCCTACATCACCGGATCCTCGTACGTCGTGGACGGCGGGATGCTGCAGATGGGGCCGCAGGCCGGCTCCCACCTCCGGCAGGACGACTGGCGCGAGGCCTGAGCCGCCGACCACGGCGCCCGCCCGCCGGGTACTCTCGAAGAGGTGCTCCGGCGGGCGGGGCGCCTGCTCCGGGATGTAGGTGACGCACGTGTGGTTCCGGCGTCGACGCAGGTTCAAGATGGAGCCGTACGACCCCGATGAGAACCCGTCGCGCGAGCCCGCCTCCGTCGAGGAGGCCGCCGAGGAGGGCCTGATGCTCGCGCAGTACGCGAGCCGGATGGCCGTGAAGAACCGGGTGCTGATGGACGGCCTCGGCGCCGACGTCCCCTTCGACTCGGGCCGCTACTCCGTCGTCGCCGCGGAGGAGCTCGAGAAGCTGGCGCGCGAGTCCGAAGCGGCAGCCGAGCGCCTGCGCGGCATCGCCGCCGACGTGACCTCGGTGGGCGGCCGCTCCGACCACGTGCACGACTACCGCTCGGCCGACGTCGACAACCTCGACCACCGCGAGAGGCTCTCGCTCCTGGTCGCCGACTCCCTCCACAGGCGGGCGCAGGACGAGGAGTACCTCGCGACGCTCGTCGACGACGCCCGTCAGGACGCGTGGCGCGAGCTCGCGCAGTCGATCGAGGAGACCCTCGACCGCACCTCGCGGATCGACCCGGACGACGAGGAGTACCGCCGCGACCGCTCGGTGCGGATGGCGCTCGTGGTCGTCGACGACCTGGTCAAGCTGGCGGAGGAGCGCGGCGTCAGCCTCGAGGACTGACGGGCTCGTCGGGTACGCAGTGACCGGGCTCAGGCCCAGCCGGCGCGGAACGACTCGGTCGCCTCGGCGGAGCGCTCCCGGACCGACTCCAGCAGCTCCTCCATGGTGGAGCTGCGGAGGAACGCGAGGCGGTCGAGCTCGGTGACCGGTGCGACGCCGGCGAGCTGCCAGGCGTGCGCGGCCGGATCCTCGGCGAGCTCGACGACCGCGCCGTAGCGCTGCTCGACGAACTCGCTCGCGACCGCCAGTGCCGTGCGGACCGCCGACTCCGCCGCAGCCAGCGCGGGGGCGTGCTTCTCGTCCCACTCCAGATCGGGCAGGAGGCGGACCTCGGCGCGCGGGTACGGGTCGTCCTCGTACCAGCGGACGACCTCGAAGCGCTCCTCGCCCACGGAGTCGAGCGTGACGAACGACTCCGCCCCGTCGATGTTCAGGATGCGCGCGCGGGCGCCGACCGCGAACCGCTGGTCGCCGCCGCCCACCTCCTGGCCGCGCTCGATGAGCACGACGCCGAACGCGAGGGTCTCGTCCTCGAGGACGTCGCCGAGCATCCGCAGGTACCGCGGCTCGAACAGCCGGAGCGGGAGCGGCATGTGCGGCAGGAGCACGGAGCCGAGCGGGAACATCGGAAGATCAGGCACGGGTTCAGGCAATCACGTCGAGCGGAGAGCGGCCAGTACGGGCGCGGCGCGTCCGGACGTGCTAGCGCATCGCGCCACCGTGTCGTCCGCTCGCGGATGCTCGCCACGCCCCGGACGATCTCCGACGGCCCGCCCTCACCCGCGAGGCTCCCACTCAGACTGGGAGCATGGATCTCGCCGAACTCCGAGCCGTCGTCCGCGCGGACCTGGCCGCCAAGGGCCACGCCTCCGACCGGCTCACCGTCCTCGTCCTCCGACTCGGGCAGTACTCGAGCTCTCGGAGGACCCGGCTCCCCCTCCACCTCGTCTACCGCCTGGTCGATCTCGTCTGGACCCGCATGATCGTCGGAGCCGAGCTGCCGCCGGCCGCTCAGGTCGGGCCAGGCCTGCGGCTCCCCCACTGGGGCCGCGGCGTGATCCTGCACCCGCGCACGGTCATCGGGAGGAACGCGTTCATCTACCACGGCGTCACCATCGGCGAGTCGAAGGGTCGGACGCCCGTCATCGGCGACGACGTCTACATCGGCGCCCGCGCGACGATCGTCGGGGACGTGACCGTCGGCGACCGTGTGCGGGTCGGAGCCGGCGCCGTCGTCGTCCGCGACGTCGCCTCCGACTCGTCCGCGGTCGGCGTGCCGGCGAGGACCGCGTCGGCGGCCTCCTGAGGCATGGCTCGTCGGTCCGACAGGGCCGGGCCGCTCGCTCCGACGACTCCCGCATCAGGTCGATGCCCGACCCGGCGCTGGAGAGAAGGAACCACCGCGGGTGGAGCGGAGTAGGGCGTACGGGACTTGAACCCGTGACCGACGGATTATGAGTCCGCTGCTCTGACCGGCTGAGCTAACGCCCCGCGGCGGCCGTCCGAGCGGCCGTCAGGTGGCGGCGGGTGCGGACGCTGCGTCGGAGGCCGGATCGGCCACCGGCTCCCCACGATACAGGCTCTCGAAGGTGCTGATCGTGCGGTTGATGTCGTGCGAGGCGACGATGCGGAGGGAGGCGCGCTTCATCGCCTCGAGGTCCTCCTGGTCGGCCGTGAGCACGGCGGTGAGGCGCTCGGCGAGGGCCTCGGCGCTGCCCGGAGCGAAGAGGTAGCCGTTCTCGCCGTCGTGCACGAGGTGCGGGAGGGCCATCGCGTCGGCGGCGACGACGGGGAGGGCCGAGGCCATCGCCTCCATCGTCGCGATGCTCTGCAGCTCGGCGATGGACGGCATGGCGAACACGGTGGCGCGGGTGTACGCCTCCTTGAGCTCAGCGTCCGAGACGTAGCCGGTGAAGCGCACGCGATCGGCGATGCCGAGGGTCGCGGCGAGCTGCTGGAGGTTGCGCATCTGGTCGCCGCCGCCGACGATCTCGAGCTTCGCGTCGAGCGCCGGATCGAGCAGTGCGACCGCGCGGAGCAGGACGTCGATGTGCTTCTCGCCGGTCACGCGGCCGACGAAGAGGATCGAGTCGCCGGCGCGGGCCGAGAAGTCGGGCGTGTAGTTGTCGGCGTCGATGCCGCAGGAGATCGCGTGGACGCCCCGGAGGCCCGTGTACTTCTCGAGGAACTGCGCGGCCTTGCGGGTCGGCGTGGTGACCGCCTCCGCCCGGCCGAAGGTGCGGCGCGCGGCCCGCCACGCCATCGCCACGGCCTTGGCCTGCACGGCCTTCGGCAGGAGGGTGAACTCGAGCATGTTCTCGGGCATGAAGTGGTTCGTGCCGACGATGCGGATGCCGCGCTTTGCCGCCTCGATCCCGAGGCCGCGGCCGACGATGATGTGCGACTGGAAGTGCACGACGTCGGGCTTCACCTCGTCGAGGATGCGCGCGCTGTTCTGCCGGATGCGCCACGGCATCGCGAAGCGCAGCCAGTCGTGCGGGTACCAGCGCCAGCTGTAGAGCCGGTGCACGATGATCCGCTGGCCCTCGTGCGTCTCGACCCGGGTGCCGCTCCAGCCGTCGGCCGAAGGGGCGACGACGTGGACCTCGTGGCCGCGCTGCGCGAGACCGGCGGCGAGGCGCTCGGCGAACTTCGCGGCTCCGTTCACGTCGGGAGCGAAGGTGTCGCAGCCGATCACGACCGTCAGCGGTCGGGAGTCGGGCGATCCCGGTCGGGACGCGTCGCGGGGATCTGACACGGGAGGTCCTATCGGTGTCGTGCCGCTCGGGGAGAGAAGGGAGCGATCGGCGGAGGTCGGTCGGTTTCGTGGCTCTCGGCGCGGACCCATTGTAGGCAGAGGAGTCCTCACCACTCGGGATCCCGCGCCGTCAGCGCGCCTGCGGGTGGTGCTTGGCGAGGAGGAAGACGCCGTAGATGGCGACGGCACCGGCCGCGATGAAGAGCGGGATCGCCCACGGGGCCGCGTACTGCGCCTCCCCGAGCACGACGATGCCGATCGCGACGGCGACCAGCGGGTCGATGACGGTGAGGCCCGCCACGACGAGGTCCGGCGGGCCGGAGGAGTAGGCGTTCTGCACGAAGTACCCGCCGAGCGCGGTCGCGGCCAGGAGCGCCACGATGCAGACCACCGTCAGCGGGTCGAACTCGCCGTACTTGATGCGGTTGAGCACGACCTTCGCGAGAGTCGCGACGAAGCCGTAGACCACTCCGGCGCCCACGATGTAGAAGATCGCCTTCGCTCCGCGGCGGAAGACGCGGAAGGCGATGACGAAGACCGTGAGCACCACGGCGAGGATCACGAGGATCGTGATGAGCTCGGGCGTCTGGATGGACTTGTCGACCGCGTTGAACGCCGCCACGAGGACGAACGTGCCGACGCCTCCGACGCAGAGGACGATCGCCCGGATCGACGCCGCGTTCAAGCGCACCCGGCTGACCCGCGCGTTGACGACCGCGGTGATCACGAGCGCCACCGCTCCGAGCGGCTGCACCACGATGAGCGGGGAGAAGCCGAGGCTCGTCAGCTGGAAGACGATCGCGAGGCCGAGGAGCAGGGTGCCGATCACCCACGAGGGGCGCGAGAGCAGCGCGACCAGCTGGCCGCCGCTGAGCCCGGAGGAGCCGGAGCGCTTCGAGAACCGCTCCACCTTCGCCACTCCCCGGTGCTGGAACTGCGCGCCGAGGGAGAGGAACACCGCGCCCACGAGAGCGATCGGGATGCCGATGAACTTCGCCGGGTCGTTGAGGAGTTCGGCGAGATCGGCGGGCATGGGGTCGACCCTACCCAGAACGCCTCCGGGAGTCCTCCGACGCACGGGTGAGGGGCTGAGCCCAGCGGATGATCCTCGCGGACCCGGTCGACGGCCCCGCGGTACCCTGTCCCCCATGGCCGTCCTCCCCATCCGCATCGCCGGCGACCCCGTCCTGCACTCCCCCGCCGCCCCCGTCACCGAGTTCGACGATGCGCTGCGCACTCTCGTCGCCGACATGTTCGAGACGATGGACACCGCCCCCGGAGTCGGCCTCGCCGGCCCGCAGGTCGGCGTCCCGCTGCGACTGTTCGTCTACGACTACGCCGACGACGACGGCACCCCCCGCCGCGGCGTCGCGATCAACCCCGAGCTGTTCGTCACGCCGACCCCGCTCGGCGAGGCGGACGAGGACACGGAGTCGGAGGGGTGCCTCTCCTTCCCCGGCGAGCGCTTCCCGCTCCGCCGCTCCGAGCGCGCGATCCTCCGCGCGGTCGACCTCGAGCAGGAGCCGTTCGAGATCGTCGCGGACGGCTGGTTCGCCCGCGTGTTCCAGCACGAGTTCGACCACCTCGACGGCGTGCTCTACATCGACCGCCTCGAGCACGACTACCACAAGCCGGTCGCGAAGATCACCCGCAAGCGCGGCTGGGGCGGCCCCGGCGTCTCGTGGCTGCCCGGCGTGGAGCACCTCGAGGACTGACTCAGGCCAGGTCGACCCCGTGCACGCCGTTGTGGTGGCGGATCGCGGGGAACGAGGCGGTGACGCTCCGGCCGACGCCGGGCGTCCGCTTCTCGGTCACGTCACCGCCGAAGAGGGCGGCCCGCTCGCGCAGCTCGGCGAGCGCGGGGCTGTCGATGCGCTCGGTGAGCGAGCGCAGATCCGCCTCGAGAGCGCTGGCGTCCTGCTCCGCAGCGCCGTGCTGCTCGCGGTCGTCGTCGACCTCCACCCGGAGGCCGGTGGTCGTCCATCGGGAGCTGATGCGGACCTCGGTCCCCGCGCCGCCGGTCTCCAGCGCCGAGTCGAAGGCGTACTCGAGCACCCGGAGCACGGCCACCTCGGCGCCGTCCTGCAGCGGGAACGGCTCGCCGAACGACTCCTCGCGGACGCTCAGGCCTCGCTCGCGGGCGCCCTCGATCAGGGGGACGGAGCCGCCGGTGCGCGGCAGCTCCCCCGGATCGACGGAGGCGACGGTCGCGATGCGGCGCAGCTGCGCCAGCGAGGCCTCGGCCGCCCGC
The DNA here is from genome assembly GCF_002931975.1 of Rathayibacter sp. AY1F3. Lineage (NCBI taxonomy): Bacteria > Bacillati > Actinomycetota > Actinomycetes > Micrococcales > Microbacteriaceae > Rathayibacter > Rathayibacter sp. AY1F3. The sequence goes on from NZ_PSVF01000012.1 coordinate 45,764, forward strand.
ACGGCACGCTGCGCCGACCGCGCGGCTGCGGCGGGGTCGCGGTCGATCGTGAGCCGGACGCTCTCGGCCTCCTCGACGACGTGCGCGGCGCTGCGGACCGCGAGCTGCTCGAGCTCGCCGACGATGCGGAGCCTCGCCTCCTGCTCGCCGACCGCCAGCTCGAGGCGGACGACGCGCGCCGCCTCCTCCGCACGGCTCTCGGCGGCACGGCGCTCGGCGCCGACGGCGCGACGCCACAGCACGACGACCGCGACCAGGGCGATCAGGGCGAGGACGAGGACGACTTCGAGCACGACGGCCTCCGGGGTGACGGGACGGGTTCGGCACAGGAGCGCCGGAGAGAGATCGTACCCGCGCCGCGGACAGCGGACCTGAGGCCGCGGAGGGGGTTGCGGAGCCGTACTCAGCCGTCGGAGCGCACGGAGCGGGTGACGGTGAAGCGGCGGTCGCGCGCCACCACCGTGGTCGGCCCGACCGCGCGGCGCAGCTCGGCCGGATGCGCGAGGTGGGAGTTGAAGACCGTCCACAGCACGCCTCCGGGGCGCAGCACGCGGCCGGCCGCGCGCAGCATGCGCCGGGCGACGAGGTCGGTGACGGCACCGTCGGAGTGGAACGGCGGATTGCAGAGCACGACGTCGACGGAGGACGCCTCCAGCGTCGAGGCGTTGTCGTCGCGGAGGACAGTGACGGCCAGCCCGTTGGCCGCCGCGGTCGCCCGGGCGGACTCGACCGCGGCACGCGAGGTGTCCGTCGCGGTCACGGCGAGGTCGGGGCGGGCCCGGGCCACCACGGCGGCGAGGACGCCGGTTCCGCAGCCGAGGTCGAGTGCGGTGCCCGCGGGAAGGAAGTCGACATCGAGGGCGGCGAGGAGGGCGCGGGTGCCGAGGTCCAGTCGCGCCCCGGCGAAGGCTCCCGGCAGCGCGACGACCTCGAGGTCGAGCTCGTCCAGACGGCGCCGCTCGGGCCCGGGCGCGGGCGGCTGGTCGGGGAGCGCGCCGCCCGCGAGCAGGGCGCGCGACTTCTGACGCGCGAGGGAGACGTCGATCCGCTCGTAGCGCACGGCGAGCACGTCGTTCATCGTGCGGGTCATGTGCTTGATGCGGCCGGCGCCGATCAGGGTCGCCGCCGGGTTCGCGAGTGCGGTCCCGGCCGCGACGGCGGCCAGGGCGTCGAGCGAGCGCGGCAGGCGCAGGAGCACCGCGTCGGCGTCGCGGACGGCCTCCGCGACGGAGTCGACGATCTCGATCGGCGCGAGATCGACGCCCGACCCCCGCACCGTCTCGAGGTTCTGCGCGAGAGCGCGCTCGGCGGTGATCGAGTCCTGCACGACGCGTACGGCACGGCCGTCGGCGGCGAGGCCGAGGCTCAGTGCCCCGTAGGCGTCCCCGATCACGGCGAGACAGCCGCGATCGGCGGCGAGGTCGAGCAGCAGACGGTCACTGGCGTCGACTGCGACGAGATCCGGCGCCTCGACGTCGGGGCGGCGGCGCAGGAGAGCGAGCACGTCCTCGCGCATCGCGCCTCCGATCGTCGGTCCGAGCGGGTGGGCCCTCGAGGGCGACCGCTCGCGGGCACGAAAAAAGGGCCCGAGAGTGGAGTCCCGGACCCTTCGCTCCCCGACTTGGACTCGAACCAAGAACCTACCGGTTAACAGCCGATTGCTCTGCCAATTGAGCTATCGAGGATCATCCGACCACCCGGAGGCGATCAGCGCGGTACTACTTTAGCAAACTCTCCGCGAACGCAAAATCGGGCGCGCACTCAGTAGCCGGAGCCCGGGTCGACGCGGCCGACGAACGGCCCGCCGGCGGCACAGGCGGCCACGTTGGCGCGCACGCGCTCGGCCAGGAGCGGCGCGGTGATCTCGGGGGTGTCCGCGCTGTGGGGCGTGATCAGGCATCGGGGCTCGCTCCAGAGCGGATGCCCGTCCGGCAGCGGCTCGGGGTCCGTCACGTCGAGCGCGGCGCCCGCGAGACGGCCTTGGGCGAGGGCCGCGCCGAGCGCGTCCGTGTCGACGAGGCTCCCCCGGGCGACGTTGACGAGCACGGCGTGGGCGGGGAGCCGCGCGAGCAGACCCGCGTCGACCATCCGCTCCGTGCCCGCGGTGGCGGCGGCGGCCAGGACCAGCACGTCGGCGTCCGCCGCGGCCTCGGCGAGCCGCGACGCCGGCAGGGTGCGGGCGGCGCCCTCCACCGGCTCGTCTCCGCGGCGGACGATCGTCACCCGGCAGTCGAAGACGGCGAGCAGCCGCAGGAGCTCGCGAGCGATCCCTCCTGCTCCGAGGATCACCACGGAGGCGCGATGCAGCGTGACCGCCTTCTTCGACCCCCACGACGCGGCGCGCGCCCGCTCCGGCAGCGAGCGCAGGAGGGCGAGCACCAGCGCGAGCGCGTGCTCCGCCACCGGCTCCGCGTAGGCGCCCTTGGCGCTGGTCCAGACCACGTCCGCGCGGGACGCGGCGAGCACGGGCGCGAAGACGTCGACGCCGGCCCAGGGCAGCTGCACCCAGCGGATCGACGGGTGCTCCTCCAGCACCGCGGCCAGCTCGTCCGTGCGGCCGTAGGACAGCCAGAGCAGCGCGTCCGGACTCTCGTCGAGTCCGACGACCACTCCCCCGCCCGACTCGACCGCCTCGGCGAACACCGGCTTCGGCCGCGGGAGCACCGCGACGCGCGGGACGGTCACTGGTCGGCCGCCTCGACGCGCTGCGCTCGGGAGGCGTCGAAGCGCTCGTACTCGGCGAAGGCCGCTCCGAGCTCGCGCACATAGGGGTGCCGCGCCTCGATCAGCACGTCCAGCAGCGGCCCGTACGCGACGACCTCGCCGCCGACCAGCACTGCGATCCGGTCGGTCGCCCGGCTCAACACGTCGATGTCGTGGCTGACCACGACGGCCGCGAATCCCTCCCGGCGCCGCAGGTCGGCGAGGAGGTCGACGATCGACTCGCGCACCGTCGCGTCGATGCCCGAGGTCGGCTCGTCGGCGATCAGCACCTTCGGCCCGAGCACGAGCGAGCGGGCCACGGCCACGCGCTGGCGCTGGCCGCTGGAGAGCTCGTAGGGGTAGCGGTCGAGCAGGAACAGCGGCAGGTGCACGGAGTCGAGCAGCGTCGCCACCCGCACCGCCGCGGCCTTCGGGTCGTAGTGGCGGTCGCGGAGGAAGATCGGCTCGGCGATCAGCTCCGAGACGGTCAGCTCGGGGCGGAGGGCCGCACCGGCGTCCTGCGCGAGATGCGCGACGTCGACGGTGAAGCGCTTGAGCTCGCGGGCGGGGAGCGAGCGGAGGCGGTGCCCCGCGACCGTCGCGTCCCCTCCGATGATCACCGGACGCGTGCGGCCGCCGTCGTGCCCCAGGCCGTCGCCGCCGAGCACGCGCGCGAGCGTGGACTTGCCCGAGCCGCTGCCGCCGAGGATCCCGAGCACCTCCCCCGGCTCCACGCGGAGGCTCACTCCCCGCAGCGCCGTCCACCGGCGGCTGATGCCGCGCGGCGGGTACTCGACGCTGAGGTCGTCGACGACGATGGGGGCCGGATCCTCGGCGGTCCGGCTCACGCCCGGCGCTCCGCCTCGACGATGCTGCGCAGGAGCTCGCGCCTCGAGGCCTGCTCGACCGGGTCCGGCACGGGCAGGGAGGCGAGCAGGCGCTGCGTGTAGGGGTGCTTCGGCGCGGCGAGCACCTCGGCCCCCGTCCCCTCCTCGACCAGCTCGCCGCGGTAGAGCACCGCGATGCGGTCGGCGAGCAGGTCGACCACGGCGAGGTCGTGGCTGATGAACAGGGAGGCGAAGCCGAACTCGCGCTGCAGCTCCGCGAAGAGCTCGAGCACGCGGGCCTGCACCGACACGTCGAGCGCCGAGGTGGGCTCGTCGGCGATCAGCAGCTTCGGCTCGAGGGCGAGGGCCCGGGCGAGGCTGGCGCGCTGGCGCTGGCCGCCGGAGAGCTCGTGCGGGTAGCGGTCGCCGTAGGAGCGGGGCAGCTGCACCGCCTCCAGGAGCTCGTCGACGCGCGAGCGCGCCCCGGCGGCGTCGCCGGCCCGCCCGTGCACGATCAGCGGCTCGGCCACGCACTCCGCGATGGTGAGCAGCGGGTTGAAGCTCGACGCCGGGTCCTGGAACACGAAGCCGATGTCGCCGCGGACCGGCCGGAAGGCGCGCTCGCGGATGCCGCGCATCTCCTTGCCGAGGACCTTCAGCGACCCGCCGGTCACCGGCGTCAGGCCCGCGATGGCGCGCCCGATGGTGGTCTTGCCCGAGCCGCTCTCGCCGACGAGGCCGAGCACCTCGCCCGCGCGGATGCGCAGCGAGACGCCGTCGACCGCGACGAAGCCGGGACGGCCGAGCCGGCCGGGGTACTGGATCCGCAGGCCCTCGGCGGCGACGAGCGTCTCGGCCTCGGGGGCCTCGGCGCGCTCGACGGCGCGGACGCGGGCGCGCTCGACGCCCTGGCCCACGTGCGGGACGGCAGCGAGGAGCTTCCTCGTGTACTCGGCCTTCGGCGCCGAGAACAGCTCGGAGACCGTCGCCTCCTCGACCAGCTCGCCCTGGTACATCACGGCGACGCGGTCGGCCAGATCGGCGACGACGCCCATGTTGTGGGTGATCAGCACGATCGAGGTGCCGAACTCGTCGCGGCACCGGCGGAGCAGGTCGAGGATCTCGGCCTGCACGGTCACGTCGAGCGCGGTGGTCGGCTCGTCCGCGACGATCAGGCCGGGATCCAGGACCAGGGCCATCGCGATGACGACGCGCTGCTTCTGGCCGCCCGAGAACTGGTGCGGGTAGTAGTCGACCCGCTTCTCCGGCTCCGGGATGCCGACGGTGCGCAGGACGTTGATCGCGCGCCTGCGCGCCTCCTTCTTCGAGACGGAGCCGTGGGCGCGCAGTCCCTCCGCGATCTGCCAGCCCACCGTGAAGACCGGGTTGAGGGCGGTGCCCGGCTCCTGGAAGACCATGGCGACGTCGGTGCCGCGCAGCTCCCGGAGGCGGGCCTTGGGCACGGAGACGACGTCGGTCGCCGCGCTGCCGTCCTTCTTCGAGAGCAGGACCACTCCGGAGGCGGTGGCCGTCTCGGGCAGGAGGCCGAGGATGGTCTTCGCGGTCACGGTCTTGCCGCTGCCGGACTCGCCGACGATCGCCAGGACCTCGCCGCGCTCGACGCGCAGGCTCACCCCGGCGACGGCGCGGACGGCGCCGCGGTCGCTCGCGAAGGCGACCTCGAGGTCGGTGATGTCCACGATCGGACGCGCTGAGGCGTCCCGGACGATGCGCTGGTCGCTCATCGCGTCTCCTCCACTCCGGCGACGGGGTCGTGCCCCGGCGTCTCCAGGCCGTCGGCGGCGAGGACGCCGCCCGGCACGACGGACGTCGCGGCGACGTCGCCGGCACCGGCGGCCACCGCGCGCCGACCGCGCAGGCGCGGGTCGGCGAGGTCGTTCAGGCTCTCGCCCACGAGGGTGATGCCCAGCACCACGAGCACGATCGCCAGGCCCGGGAAGACCGAGGTCCACCAGATGCCGCTCGTGACGTCCGACAGCGCCTTGTTGAGGTCGTAGCCCCACTCCGCGGCCGACGTCGGCTCGATGCCGAAGCCGAGGAAGCCCAGGCCCGCGAGGGTCAGGATCGCCTCGGAGGAGTTCAGCGTGAAGATCAGCGGCAGCGTGCGCGTCGCGTTCCGCAGGACGTGGCGGAACATGATCCGCGGCGTCGACGCTCCGATGACCTTCGCCGACTCGACGAAGGCGTCGCCCTTGATCCGCACTGTCTCGGCCCGGATCACGCGGAAGTACTGCGGGATGTAGACCACGGTGATCGAGACCGCCGCGGCGAAGATGCCGGCCCAGAGGTTCGACTGCCCGCCGGAGATGACGATCGACATCACGATCGCCAGCAGCAGGGTCGGGAACGCGTAGATCGCGTCGCAGATCACGACGAGCACGCGGTCGAGCCAGCCGCCCAGGTAGCCGGAGACGAGGCCGAGGAAGACGCCGAGGAAGATCGACAGGACCACGGCGACGACGATCACGAGGAACGCGGTCTGCGCTCCCCAGATCACTCGCGAGAGGACGTCGTAGCCGCCCACGGTGGTGCCGAGCAGATGCTCCGCGCTCGGCGGCTCCTGCGCGCCGAACGACTCGCCGCCCGAGCGCAGCTGCGAGTATCCGTAGGGCGCGATGAGGGGCGCGAACAGGGCCACCAGCATGAACGCGCCGGTGATGATCAGGCCGGTGACGAGCATCCCCCGCTGGAGGCCGACGCTCTGCCGGAGCTGGTGGACGACCGGCAGACGGTCGACGAGACGGCGGCGCGGACGCGCCGGGGAGGTGGTGCTCATGCTCAGTACCTCACTCGCGGGTCGATGAGCGCCGCGATGACGTCGACGATGAAGTTGGTCAGCGCCACGATGACGGCGAGCAGGGCGACGATGCCCTGCACGGCCACGAAGTCGCGGGCCTGGAGGTACTCGGCGAGCTGGAAGCCGAGGCCCTTCCACTCGAAGGTGGTCTCGGTGAGGACGGCGCCGCCGAGCAGCAGGGCGATCTGCAGGCCGATCACGGTGATGATCGGGATGAGCGCCGGCCGGTAGGCGTGGGTGCGGACGAGCCGGAACTCGCTGACGCCGCGCGAGCGCGCCGCGTCCACGTAATCGGTGCCGAGCGTGCCGATCACGTTGGTGCGCACCAGGCGCAGGAAGATGCCCGCGGTGAGCAGGCCCAGCGCGACGGCGGGGAGCACCGCGTGCGAGAGCACGTCCGAGATCGCGGCCGGGTCGCCGGTCTGGATCGCGTCGATCAGATAGATGCCGGTCTTGTTCTCGAGGAACTGGAGCGAGAGCTCGGTGCTCGTCGAGGCGCGCCCGGCGACGGGGAACCACTTCAGCCAGACGGAGAACACCAGCTTCAGCAGCAGGCCCGCGAAGAACACCGGAGTCGCGTAGCAGAGGATCGCGAAGATGCGCAGCACCGCGTCGGGGGTGCGGTCGCGGTGGTAGGCGGCGAGCATCCCGAGCGGGATGCCGACCAGGAACGCCACGATCAGGGCGTAGAAGGCGAGCTCGACCGTCGCGGCGCCGTAGGTGAGGAGCACCTCGGTCACGGGGCGGTTGTCGCTCAGAGTGGTGCCGAAGTCGCCGGTCAGCAGCTTGCCGAGGTACTCGAGGTACTGCACGATCAGCGGCCGGTCGTAGCCGGCGGCGGCCACACGCTCGGCGAGCTGGTCGGCGGTCAGGCGGCCGCCGAGGGCCGCCGTGATCGGGTCGCCCGTGGAGCGCATGAGGAGGAACACCAGCGTCACGAGGATGAAGACGGTGGGGATGATGAGCAGGAAGCGGACGAGCAGGTAGCGCCCGAGTCCGCCCCCGGAGCCGCGCGGTCGCCGGGTGGGCGCCGTCGCCGCAGCCGTCGTGGCTGTCGTCACGTGATGCCTTTCGTGGAGAACGGCCGGCGCCTCCTGTCGGGGAGGCGCCGGCCGCGAGGGGGGTGGATCAGCCCTTGCTGAGTGCCGCGTAGCGGAACTTGAACGAGGCGTCGAGGGTGTCCTCGGCTCCGCTCACGGTGCTGCCGACGACCGCGACCTGCGAGCCCTGCAGGTAGGGGACGGTCGAGAGCTGCGCCGCGACCTTCTCCTGGATCTGCTCGATCAGCGCGGTGCGCGCGTCGGCGTCGGTGGTCGAGACCTGCTGCGCGATCAGGCTCTGCACCTCGGCGTCGTCGAAGTGGTTCGCGAGGAAGTTCTCCTTGATGAAGAACGGCGAGAGGTAGTTGTCGGCGTCGGAGTAGTCGGGGAACCAGCCGAGCTGGTAGGCCGGGTAGACGTCGCTCGAGCGGTCCTTCGAGTACTGCACCCACTCCGTGGTCTGCAGGTTCACGGTGAAGAGGCCGGTCGACTCCAGCTGGTCCTTGATCAGCGCGTACTCGTCGCCCGAGGACGGACCGTAGTGGTCGTTCGAGTACTGCAGGTTCAGGGTGACCGGAGCGGTGACGCCGGCGGCCTCGAGGGTCGCCTTCGCCTTGTCCGCGTCGGGCGCGCCGTTGCCGTCGCCGTAGAGCGACTTGAGCGGCTCGACCGCGCCGGTCAGGCCGGCGGGGACGTAGGAGTAGAGGGGGGTGTAGGTGCCCTTGTAGACCTGGTCGGCGATCTCGTCGCGGTCGATCAGGTCGGCGACGGCCTGGCGCACGGCGAGGGCCTTGGCGCTGTCGGCCTCGCCGGTCGTCGCGCCGAAGGGCTGGGTGTCGAAGTTGAAGACGATGTAGCGGATCTCGCCGCCGGGGCCGTCCACGACCTTGACCGTGTCGTTGCCGCGGAGGTCGTCGATGTCCGTCGCCGAGAGGCTGCGGAACGCGACGTCGATGTTCCCCTCCTGGATGTCCAGCTTGAGGTTGGACGAGTCCGCGTAGTACTTGACGTTGACGGTGTCCGTCTTCGCCTCGCCGAGCACGCCCTGGTAGTCCGGGTAGGCCTTGTACTGGATGAGGTTGTTCACGTCGTAGTTCGCGATCGTGTACTGGCCGGCGAAGGCGTCGCCCGAGACGATGTCGGCGTCCGCGGTCAGCTCGTCGGCCGAGAAGACCTCCTCGTCCACGATCGGGCCGGCGGGGCTCGAGAGGATCTGCGGGAAGGTCTGGTCGTTCTCGGACTTCAGCGTGAAGACCACGGTCGTGTCGTCCGGAGCCGCGACGCTGTCGAGGTTCGCCAGGAGCGAGGACGGGCCGTTCTCGGCCGCGATGCCGACCTGGCGGTCGAAGGAGAACTTCACGTCGGAGGAGGTGAGGTCGTGGCCGTTGGCCCACTTCAGTCCCTCCTTCAGCTTCACGGTGTACTCCGTGGGAGCGGTGAACTCCGCCGACTCGGCGATGTCGGGCTCGACGTCCGGGCTGCCGTAGGGGGTGTTCATCAGGAACGGGAACACCTGGTTCATCACGGCGAACGAGCCGTTGTCGTAGGAGCCCGCGGGGTCGAGCGTCGTGATCTTGTCGGTGGTGCCGATGGTCAGGGCCCCTCCGGCGCTGCCGCCGGACGAGTCGTTCCCGCCGGCGGCGCAGCCCGTCAGCACGAGCGCGACCGCGGCGAAGCCTGCGGCGGCGGCCAGTGCACAGGTGCCGCGAGTGGATGCGGAATTCATCTCCGTCTGCCTCTTCCTGTCAAGGATGGGATGCGGGCGCGCTCCGGGCGCGCGGACTCTCGGCACACAGATCTCCTGTGGGCTGTGGCGTCACGACACTGGACGCCCGCATTGCTGTTCCTCATAGGTAACACAGTTGGAAGCGCTCTCCGAACCGGCACGGGCGTGCGGCCGATTTCTTCACACGACCGCAACACGCTCACTCCGTGCGCAGCGCCCGCTTCTCGCGCTCGAGCTCGACCAGTCGCACCTGCACCGCGCGCGCCATCACCGGATCGGCGGACGCGCGCTGGAGCGCCCCGCGCAGCTCGGCGATCTCGCGGAGCAGGTCGCGCTCGATGAGCGAGATCGCCACGTCGCGGGAGTAGCGGGCGAGCCCCTCCTCGTCGGCGGCCGGGATCGGCGCCACCGCGAGCTGGCGCACCAGCGAGGCGAAGGGGCCGGGGACGTCGTCGGCGACGTGCTCGACCCAGTCGCGGTCCTCCGCCCGCTCGAGGTTCGCGACCACGGCGTCGCGGACCACGCGGAGGGTCTCGTTGGTGACCGCCGCGTGCGCCGCCCGGGCCAGGAGCTCCGGACCCATCGCCTGCGGAAGCTGGAGCATCGCCATCAGCGCCTCGCGCTCGATGCGCGTGACGACGTCGACGGGGAGGTCGGCGATGCGCGCGCCGAGGGGCGCCTCGGCCGCGGACGATTCGCCGCCGCCCCGCCCGCCCTGCTGGTCGCGGCCCTCGGGTCCGGAGGAGCGGGGCCGGGATCCGGCGGAGCGCACGGCGGAGTTGACCTCGGCCATGTCCAGGCCGAGCATCCGGGCGAGCTCGCGGGAGTAGCCGGGCCGCAGCGCCGGGTCGCGGATCTCGGCGACGACCGGGGCGGCCGCGCGCAGGGCCGCGATCCGGCCCTCGACCGTCTCGAGGTCGTAGCGGTCCAGCAGCTGCCGGATCACGAACTCGAACATCGGCTTCTTGTCGTCGATGAGGCGGCGGACGGCGTCGTCTCCGCGGTTCAGGCGGAGGTCGCAGGGGTCCAGGCCCTCGGGCGCGACGGCGACGAAGGTCTGCGCGGCGAAGCGGTGCTCCTCCTGGAACGCGCGCATCGCCGCCTTCTGGCCCGCCGCGTCGGGGTCGAAGGTGAAGACGACCTCGCCGACGCCGCTGTCGTCGCCCAGCACCCGGCGCAGCACCTTGATGTGGTCGACGCCGAAGGAGGTGCCGCAGGTGGCGACCGCGGTGGTGACGCCGGCGAGGTGGCAGGCCATGACGTCCGTGTAGCCCTCGACGACGACCACCCGGTGCCCGCGGGAGATGTCCCGCTTGGCGAGGTCGAGCCCGTAGAGCACCTGGGACTTGTGGTAGACGGGCGTCTCGGGGGTGTTGAGGTACTTGGGGCCCTTGTCCTCCTCGAGGAGGCGGCGGGCGCCGAAGCCGACGGTCTGGCCGGTCACGTCGCGGATCGGCCAGACGAGGCGGCCGCGGAAGCGGTCGTAGACGCCGCCGCGGTTGTTGCTGCTGACCAGGCCGGCCGTGGTCAGCTCCTCCTCCGAGAAGCCGCGGCGCTTGAGCGCGGTCGTGAGCCCGTCCCAGCCGTCGGGTGCGAAGCCGACGCCGAAGCGGTCGGCGGCGGCGCGGTCGAAGCCCCGCTCGCCGAGGAAGCGCCGACCGACGTCGGCGCCCGGGGTCGCGAGCTGCTCGCGGAAGTACTCCTCCGCGGCGTCGTTCGCGGCGAGGAGGCGCGCTCGCCCGCCGGTCTCGGGCGCGCGGCCGTCGCCGTCCTCGTACTGCAGCGGGAAGCCGATCCGCCCGGCGAGGCGCTCGACGGTCTCGCTGAACGAGCTGTGGTCCATCTTCATGATGAAGCTGTAGACGTCGCCCGACTCCTGGCAGCCGAAGCAGTGGTAGAAGCCGGCCTGCGGGCGGACGTGGAAGCTGGGGCTGCGCTCGTCGTGGAAGGGGCAGAGGCCCTTCAGCGAGCCGATGCCGGCCGACTTCAGCGTGACGTACTCGCCGATCACGTCGCCGATGTTCACCCGCGCCTTGACCTCCTCGACATCTGACTGTCGGATCCGAGGCATGGGGTCCATCGTATCGGCCGCCGGAGCCGCCGAGCCGGGGTGGGGAGAACTGCACCAGGGCGGCGCGGATCACCCCGGAGACCTGTGATCGGCCCCGCACCCCGAGATCAGGGTCATCCCTGATCCGCACCCGCCCGCCGTCTCCGAGAATCGACCCATGCCCCCTGCCGCCTCCCGCCCGCCTCTCCTGCGTGCTCTGCTCGTCGCCCTGCTCGGCGGTCTCGTCCTGGGCGGGCTCACCAGCCTGCTGCAGGGCTCCCTCCCGCCGTCGGTGAGCTTGTTCGCCAACTCCTCCGGGGGCTGGTCCATGCTCGTGTTCGCGCTCGTGCGCCTCGGCGGCGCCCGACCGGCAGCGGGGGCAGCGCTCGGCCTGCTGAGCTTCTGGGCGCTTCTCGAGGGCTACGACCTGGTGACCGCGGCGCGCGGCTTCGGCTACTCGCCTCCCTTCACGGACGTCTTCTGGCTGCTCGCCGTCCCCGCCGGGCCGATCCTGGGGGCCGCCGCCGCACTCACCCTCCACGGCTCGAGGACGTGGCGCGTCCTGGCCGTCGCGCCGCTCTCGGGCGTGCTGATCGGCGAGGGCGTCTGGGCGCTGGGCGCGGTCGCCGACACCACGAGTCCGGTGTACTGGTGGCTCCAGATCGTCCTGGGCGCGGGCTTCCTCGTCCTGGCCGTCGTGCGGAGGAGGCCTCGGGCACTCGTCTCGCTCGCGGCGCTCGGCGTCACCGCGGCGGCCGCCGTCGCCTTCTCCGTCGTCTACTCCGCGCTGTGAACCGTTCGAGAGGGTCGTCGCGGACCCTCCGCGCACTCGCGGCTTCCGCCCTCCTCCTGGCCCTCGGCGGGTGCACCACCACGGCGGACACCCCGGTCGCGCCGCCGTCGTCCGCCTCCGTGCCGTCGTCGGGCTCCTCCGCCACCCCTCCTCCGATCGACGTCTCCGCCGAGCTGGCCGCGCTCGAGAACGAGTTCGACGCCCGGATCGGCGTCAGCGCCGTCGACACCGGCTCGGGTCGCCGGGTCGATCACCGGGCCGACGAGCGCTTCGGCTTCGCCTCGAGCCTCAAAGCCCTCGCCGCGGCGGAGTTCCTGCGCACCGTCCCCGCCGCCGAGCGGGACGAGGTGGTCACCTGGACCGTCGCCGACGTCGAGGCGGCGGGCTACTCCCCCGTCACGGAGGAGACCACCGCCACCGGCCTGCCGCTGTCGCAGCTCGCCGAGGCGGCCGTCCGCCGGAGCGACAACACAGCGCTGAATCTCGTGCTCCGGCGCCTCGGCGGACCCTCCGCCCTCGATCGTGGACTCGAGGCTCTCGGCGACACCACCACCGAGGTGGTGAACGAGGAGCCCGCGCTGAACACGATCGAGCCCGGCAGCACCGAGGACACCACCACCCCGGCCGCGTTCACGGCGGACCTCGCCGCGGTCGCCACAGGTGACGTGCTGTCCGCGGAGGACCGGGCGCTCCTGCTCGACTGGATGAGCGGCAACGCGACCGGCGACACTCTCGTCCGGGCGGGCGCTCCGGCCGGCTGGAGCGTCGCGGACAAGTCCGGGGGCGCCGGCGGGATCCGCAACGACGTCGCCGTGGTGACGCCTCCCGGGCGGGACGCGGTCGTGCTGTCGATCCTCTCGACGCGCAACGACCCCGAGGCGGACTACGACGACGCGCTGGTCGCCCGCGCCGCGGCCGTCGTGCTGGGAGCCCTGCGGTAGCGTCCGCCCGGCGTCAGCAGTGCCGGTTCACGTAGCCCGGTGCGCCACGGGGGACGACGTCGCGGTCGCGGAGGGTGACCGAGATGCTCCGGCCCTGCGCGGCGCAGGCCTCGGAGTAGGCGGACCGGCCGTTGTCGGTGTACTCGATCTCGTAGACCTGGCGCCCGTAGACGTCCGTGTACGCCGCGCACTCGTCGTAGACCTGGCACTCCTCGACGACGGCGAAGTCGAAGCCGACCGTCCTCTTCCCGGCAGCGGCGAGATCGGCTCCGTTCTTCTGGCCGATCGCCAGGCCGGAGCGGTGAGCGCGCGCCGTCAGGAGGGTGGCGAACGCCAGCGCCTGCGACTTCGTCAGCCTCCCGCCCGAGCGGGTGTAGCTGTCCAGATTGTCGGCCTCGACGGCGTCGAAGCCGTCCTCGGCGCAGCCATCGATCCAGGCGCCGACGATCGCGAGCAGAGCGGTCCGCTTCGGGGCGGTCGAGACGTCGAAGAGGTACTCGTCCGGCCAGCCCGGATCGGCGAGGGGCTTCCCGTCCGCTCGCCTCACCAGGAGCTCGGGGTGCCGCTTCGCGAAGGCGGCGCTCTCGCCGGGCTGGGTCTGGAAGGCGTTCACGTAGCAGATGCTGTAGCGGCCGGCGGCGGGCGCGTCCGTGCGGTCGCGGTCGACGATGGTGACGCTCGACGCCGGAGCGTAGGCGCCTCCCAGCTGGTAGTCGAGGATGCCGTTCGCGGGAGGGAGCAGCGGTGCCGCCGAGGCCGCGGCGGGCTGGAGCAGCAGCAGCCCCGCGACGACCAGGGCGAGGAGGCCGAGACGGGGCCGACGCGGCCTCATCCGGGAGCTCCCGGCGTGCGCCCTGCGGCTCGCACGCCCGTGGCCGCCGGCAGCGCGCCGAGTGCGAGCTCGCCGATGACCGCGATGCGGTCCGCCGGTGCTCCGTCGCGGGCCTGCGTCGACATCCCGCTGAGCACGGCGACGACGAAGGCGGCGACGGATCCGGAGTCCGTCTCCGGCGGCACGTCGCCCTCCTCGATCCCGCGCTCGACTCGTGCGGCGACGACCGCCTCCATCTCGCGGCGACGGGCCTCGAGCCGCGGCTCGCTCAGCACGAAGCAGCCGGCAGGAGTGCCGGGCGCGGAGTACCCCTCCGCACTGACTCGGACGACGGCGGCGACGGCCTCGCGCGCCGTCGGCCGGTCGAGCAGCTCCTCGAGCACGGCGTTCGCGGTGCCGGCGTAGCAGGCCGCGGCGGCCTCGAAGAGCTCGTCCTTGTCGCCGAAGGCGGCGTAGAGGCTCGGGGCCGAGATGCCGATGTCCCGGGTGAGCACCGCGACCGTCGTCTCGTCGTAGCCGTCGCTCCAGAAGCGGTTCATCGCGGTCCGCAGCGCCGCTTCGCGATCGAAGCTCCTCGGTCGTCCTGCCATGCCCACCAATCTATAGCAGGCGCTACGGAATGTGCTAGCGTCCTCGCCACCCGTTCTTTATTGATCGCTACAGAAAGCTGACCTCATGCAGATCCACGATTCCACCGCCCTTGTCACCGGCGCCAACCGGGGCATCGGCGCCGAGTTCGTCCGGCAGCTCCGCGCCCGCGGCGCCCGCACCGTCTACGCCGCCGCCCGGGACGTCTCCTCGATCGCGGTGAGCGAGGGCGTCGTCCCCGTCGCGCTCGACGTGACGGACCCGGTGCGCATCGAGGAGCTGGCCGCCGAGCTCGGCGACCTGCGGATCCTCGTCAACAATGCGGGCATCGCGCCGACCGTGCCCTTCCTCACCGGCGACATCGCCGAGATCCGCCGCACCGTCGAGACGAACGCGTTCGGACCGCTCCTGCTGACCCGCGCCTTCGCCGGCCACCTCCGTCGCGCCGGCGGCGGCGCCGTGCTCAACGTGCTGTCCGTGTCGTCCTTCACGTCGTTCCCGGGCGCCGAGTCCTACTCGATGTCGAAGGCCGCGGCGTGGAGCGCGACCGACGGCCTCCGCCTCGCTCTGGCCGAGCAGGGCACCCAGGTCCTCGGCCTGCACATGGGGTTCGTCGACACCGACATGGCGTCCTGGACGGACGCGCCCAAGTCCTCACCCGAGGCGATCGTGACCGCCGCTCTCGACGGCCTCGAGCGCGGCGACTCCGAGGTGCTCGCCGACGACATCGCCCGCAGCGTCAAGGCCGGCCTCGCCCTCGATCCCGCGGAGCGCTACGGGCAGATGCTCGCCGGCTGATCCTCGACAGGCGGCGTCACCGGAGGTCGTCGTCGATGCCGCGGAGGTCGAGGACGAAGCGGTAGCGCACGTCGTTCCTCCCCAGCCGGTCGAGGGCGGTCTCGACCTCCGCGACCGGCAGCACCTCCACCTCCGCGGCGACGCCCTCCGCGGCGCAGAAGTCGAGCAGGTCCTGCGTGCAGCGGCGCCCTCCGCTGCCGGCCGAGGCGAGCCGCTTCCTGCCGACGAGCAGGTCCAGGACGTCCACCGTCACGGTGCCGAGGTGCCCGAGGAGGAACAGGGTGCCGTCGAGGGCGAGCACGCGCAGGTAGTCAGCCGGGTCGTGCGGGGCGGACACCGTGTCGATCACGACGTCGAGCGTGTCGCGGGCGGCGGTGAGCGCCCCCGCATCCGTCGTGACGACGACGTGCTGCGCTCCGAGCCGGCGGGCTTCCGCCTCCTTGCCCGGTGACGTGGTCAGGAGCGTGACCTCGGCGCCGAGGGCCGCGCCGAGGCGGACCGCCAGGTGGCCGAGTCCGCCGAGGCCCGCCACACCGAGGCGGGTCCCGGGCCCGACTCCCGACGCTCTCAACGGCTCCCAGACCGTGATCCCCGCGCAGAGAAGCGGTGCGGCCGCGGCCGGGTCCAGTCCCTCGGGGAGTGCGTAGGCGAACCGCTCGCTCACGACGTACCGGCCGGAGTAGGCCCCGAGCGTGGGCGTCCCGTCGATCCGGTCCGTGCCGCCGTAGGTGAGCGTCGGGAAGCTCGCGCAGAAGTTCTCCTGGCCGGCGCGGCACATGCCGCACTCGCCGCACGAGTCGACGATGTTCCCCACCGCGACCGCGTCGCCCGGGCGGAACGCCGTGACTCCTGTGCCGACGGCGAGGACCTCGCCGACGAACTCGTGGCCGGGGACGAGCGGGAATCCGGCGTCGGCGCCCAGCGCGTGGAGGTCGCTGTGGCAGACACCGCAGAAGTCGACGCGGACGTCCAGGTCGTCGGCGCGCAGCTCGCGCCGCTCGACGACGGTGGGGCGGAGGGAGTCGCCGGGACGCTCGGCGAGGAGTGCAGTGGTGAGCATGCCGGCAACACTACCTACCGGTTGGTAGCTTCTCCGGGATCGTCAGCGGAGTCGCAGGGCCGCATCGACGACCTGTCCCAGTGCGGCTCGTCGGCGCTGGTGCACCGGGTCGGGGTCGCCGGGGTCGGCGACCGTGGTGACGGATCCCTGGGCCCAGGCCGCGGCGGTAGCGATGAGGAGGGTCCAGAGGTCGGCAGGGTCGAGGTCGGGGCGGAGGAGGCCGGCGCGCTGCTGCTCCGCGATGTCGGCGAGGTTCGCCTCGTCGATGCCCTCGTTGCCCGCGTAGAGGTAGCCGTCCGGTTCCTGCTCGAGCCGCTTCCACATGACCAGGCGCATCAGCGCGGGGTCGGCCAGGTAGTCGTCGTAGAGCCGTCTCGCGTAGTCCGCGGGGTCCGCTGCCGTGAACGGCACCCGCTGGGCGTTGGCGAGCACGTGCGCGTCGAACACCGCGTCGAACAGCCGCTCCTTCGCTCCGAAGTGCGAGTACAGCATCGGCTTGCTCATCCCCGACCGTGCCGCGATGCGGTCGACCCGCGCTCCCGCCAGCCCGTGCGCCGCGAACTCCTCCGTCGCCGCCTCGAGGATCAGCTGTCGTGTCCGCTCCGCTCTCACGCCCTCACCGTACCCGCCGACCCGCGCCCCTCCGCGCCGCGCGGTGCGGCGCCCTCCCCGCCCTCCGAGCCGACCGGCCGACCCGCACACCAGCGCATCGCCTCAGACGACGCACCCGGCTCCCTGGAACCCACCACCCCGACAAGCCGACCGCGGTGACGCCTGGCGGTGACCGGCGTGCCCCGGCACCGCTGAACGGCCGATCCGCGTGCCAGCGGATCGCCCCAGGCGGACGCACTCTACGAAATGCACCACCCCGACAAGCCGACCGCGGTGACGCCCGGCGGTGACCGGCGTGCCACCGGCACCGCCGAACGGCCGATCCGCGTGCCAGCGGATCGCCCTAGGCGGACGCACCCCGCTCCACGAAACGCACCACGTCGCCAAGCCGACCGCGCCACGCCGGGCAGGGACCGGCGTGGGATCGAGCACCGCCGACCGCGCCACGCTGGGCAAGGACCGGCATGGAATCGAGCACCGCCGACCGCGCCACGCCGGGCAAGGACCGGCGTGCCACCGGCACCGCCGAACGGCCGATCCGCGTGCCAGCGGATCGCCCTAGGCGGACGCACCCCGCTCAACGAACCGCACCACGTCGCCAAGCCGACCGCGCCACGCCGGGCGAGGACCGGCGTGGAATTCAGCACAGCCGAACGGCCGATCCGCGTGCCAGCGGATCGCCCTAGGCGGACGCACCCCGCTCCACGAACCGCACCACCCCGAGAAGCCGACCGCGCCACGCCGGGCGAGGACCGGCGTGCAATCGAGCACCGCCGAACGGCCGATCCGCGTCCCAGCGGATCGCCCTAGGCGGACGCACCCCGCTCCCTGGAACGCACCACCTCGACAAGCCGACCGCGGTGACGCCGGGCAGGGACCGGCGGCACAGCTGAGCCGGGCGCCGCCCGGCTCAGCGCATCAGCACAGCCTCTCGAACCAGGCGAGGGCGCTCTGGTCGGTGAGGTTGGCGACCTGGTCGACGACGACGCGGCGGCGGGCGTCGTCGCCGGGGGCGGCGTGCCAGTCCTCGGCGAAGCCGGGCTCGAGGGTTCCCGGGCCGCGGTCGAGGAGGGTGTCGGCGAGGCGGGTGAGGACTTCGCGCTGCTGGGCGTAGATGGGCTGGCGGGTGTTCCGCGACATCACGAAGGTCGCGACGATCCCCTTGAGGACGGCGATCTCGGCCTGCTGCTCCCGGGGGACGACGACGTGGCCGCCGAAGCGGACGAGGTCGGGGTGCTGGTACGCCTGGCGGGTGGCCTCGGTGGCGGCGGCGGCGAAGCGGCCGATGAGCTGGCTGGTCAGGTTCTTGAGCCGGGCCTGGTCGCGGCGGGAGCCGTCCCAGGAGGAGACCCACACGTCGAGCGAGTCGAGACGGTCGAAGGCGGCGACGAGCTCGTCGTGTCCGACCTCCCCGCCGACCCAGGAGTGCATCGACTGCACGAGGTCCTCGTGGTCGGCGCGGGAGCCAAGTGCTTCGACGTCGATGTAGCCGGAGACCACCGCGTCCTCGAAGTCGTGCACGGAGTAGGCGATGTCGTCCGAGAGATCCATCACCTCGGCCTCGATGCAGCGCACCCCCTCGGGGGCGCCCTCGCGCATCCAGGCGAACGCGGGGGCGTCGTCGGCGTAGAAGCCGAATTTGGCGCGCCCCGACGGGTCGGCGACCGAGCGCGTGTCGGGCCAGGGGTACTTGCAGCTCGCGTCGATGCTGGCGCGGGTGAGGTTCAGCCCGTAGGGGCGGGCGTCGTCGCCGAACACCTTCGGCTCGAGCCGCGTGAGCAGCCGGAAGGTCTGCGCGTTGCCCTCGAAGCCGCCGATCCCCTCGGCCCAGGTGTTGAGCGCGCGCTCGCCGTTGTGCCCGAACGGCGGATGCCCGATGTCGTGCGCGAGGCAGGCCGTGTCGA
Source organism: Rathayibacter sp. AY1F3 (assembly GCF_002931975.1). NCBI lineage: Bacteria > Bacillati > Actinomycetota > Actinomycetes > Micrococcales > Microbacteriaceae > Rathayibacter > Rathayibacter sp. AY1F3. Next base: position 64,456 of record NZ_PSVF01000012.1, read on the forward strand.
CGACGTCGGGGTCGAGGTCGAGGCTCGTGGCGAGCTCCCGGCCGATCTGCGCCACCTCGAGCGAGTGGGTCAGGCGGTTGCGCGCGAAGTCGACGCCCGCCGTGGGGCTGAGCACCTGGGTCTTCGCGGCCAGGCGGCGGAGCGCGCTGGAGTGGAAGAGCCGGGCGCGGTCGCGGGCGAAGTCGGAGCGGCGGGTCGAATGGTCCTCCGGCAGGAATCGCTCGGTGTCGACGAGCGAGTACCCCCAGAGCGCGCGGTCATCCACCGCTGTTGTGGATCTCGGCGGCCGAGACCGCGTCGCGCTGCCCGGCGTCGAGCTCGCGGGACTCGAGCCAGCGGTCCGGGAGGGAGGGGACCTTGGGCGAGCCGGCGCGGCCCCGCTGCCCCTCGGCCGCCTCGCCCGGGTAGGGCTGCGTCCAGTCGAGCGTCGCCAGGAGCTCGTCGAGCTGCGCGAGCGTCTCGACCGTGGCCAGGCGGGCGCGGAGGTCGCCGCCGACGGCGTAGCCCTTGAAGTACCAGGCGACGTGCTTGCGGATGTCGCGGCAGCCGCGCTCCTCGCTCTCGAAGAAGTCGACGAGCAGCTCCGCGTGGCGGCGGAACGCCTCGGCGACCTGCCCGAGCGAGGGACGGAACCGCTCGTCGGAGCCGGCGAACGCGGCGGCGAGGTCGCCGAAGAGCCAGGGGCGCCCGAGGCAGCCGCGACCGACGACGACTCCGTCGCAGCCCGTCTCGGCCATCATCCGCAGCGCGTCCTCGGCCGACCAGATGTCGCCGTTGCCCAGCACGGGCACGCTCGTGACCGTCTCCTTGAGCGTGGCGATCGCCGACCAGTCGGCGTGCCCGCTGTAGAACTCGGAGGCGGTGCGCGCGTGCAGCGCGATCGACGCGACTCCGGCGCCCTCGGCGGCACGGGCGGCCTCGAGGTAGGTGAGGTGGTCCGGGTCGATGCCCTTGCGCATCTTGACGGTGAGCGGGACGTCGCCGGCGGCCTTCACAGCGCCCTCGACGATCTGCCGGAACAGCGGGAGCTTCCACGGCAGGGCCGCTCCCCCGCCCTTCCGGGTGACCTTGGGCACGGGGCAGCCGAAGTTGAGGTCGATGTGGTCGGCCCGGTCCTCGGCGACGAGCATGGTGACCGCCTCGGCGACCGTGATCGGGTCCACTCCGTAGAGCTGGATCGAGCGCACCGACTCGCTGGGGTGGTGGCGGATGAGGCGCATCGACTCCGGCGTGCGCTCGACGAGCGCGCGGGAGGTGATCATCTCGCTCACGTAGAGGCCGTTGCCGAACTCGCGGCAGAGGCGGCGGAACGCCGTGTTGGTGATGCCCGCCATGGGGGCGAGCACCACCGGCGCGTCGAGTTCGAGGGGGCCGATCCGGAGCGCCGGCGCGGTGCGCGCGGGCGGGGCGGCCGTGAGAGTGGAGGACATCGGTATCGATTCTCCCAGATCCTGTGTTGGGGAAGGCGGAGTGACGAGCGGAGAGGTGGAGAGATGAACGGGAGCACACCTGTGGAGGACGGTTCGCAGCGGCTGGAGGCGGACGCGTCCGCCCGCGGCCTGGCGGTCGAGATCGTGGAGAGGCCCGCTGCCGGCAGCCTGCACGAGGCGGCCGCGCTGCTCGGCATCGAGCCCGGCGACATCGTGAAGTCGCTCGTGGTGAAGCGCCACGACGGCGGCTACCTGTTCGCCCTCGTCCCCGGCGGGCGGCAGATCGCGTGGCCGAAGCTGCGCGCGGTGGTCGGAGTGAACAAGCTCCGCCTCCCGGACGAGACGGCCGCCCTCGAGGCGACCGGCTACCGGCGCGGCACCATCACCCCGATCGGCTCCACGACGGCCTGGCCGGTCTACGCCGACGAGCGGATCCTCGGCCGCCGCGTGGCGATGGGAGCCGGCGCCGACGGGCGCAGCGCCTTCGTCGACGCGGACGCCCTCGTGGCCGCCTACGGCGCGACCGTGGCCGACATCACCGTGGAGGAGCCTCCGCGCTGATCGGCGGCACCTCGGCCTGCGGTTCCGCTTCCGTGGCCGGCGGCACGGCGCAGACGCCGTCCTCGCACAGCGGCACGCCGGAGTCGCCCAGCATCTCGAACGGCCCGCTCACGCGACGGCCGCCCGCTGCTCCAGCACGTGCTCGAGGACCTCGGTGAACGCCGCCGGCTCCTGGGCGCCGGAGACGCCGAAGCGCCCGTCGAGGACGAAGAACGGCACCCCCGAGATCCCGTACTCGCGGGCCTGGGCGATGTCGGACTGCACCCGCCCGAGGTAGCGCCGGTCCTCGAGAGCGCGGCGCGTCTCCGCCGGGTCGAGCCCGACCTCGCCGGCGAGCGAGGCGAGCACCTCCGGATCGGCCAGGTCGCGGCCCTCGACGAAGTACGCGCTCAGGAGACGCTCGACGAGCTCGAGCTGCAGTCCGTTCTCCTTGGCGTGGTGGAGCGCCTGGTGGGCGGTGACCGTCTTGACGTGGCGCACCGACTCGAAGTGGTAGTCGAGGCCGACGCTCGCCGCGATCGCCGTGACGGAGTCGAGCATCTGCTGCGCCTGCGCCTCCGGGATGCCCTTGTGCTCGGCGAGGAACGCCGCCTCTCCCCCGCGGTAGTCCTCCGGCGTGTCCGGCGAGAGCTCGAAGCTGCGGTACTCCACGACGACCTCCGGAGCCTCGGGGTGCGCGGCGCGGAACGCCTCGAGCCCGCGCTCGAACCGGCGCTTCCCGATGTAGCACCAGGGGCAGGCGATATCGGACCAGACGTCGACGGACAGGGGGCTCGGCTCAGCACTCACCCCCAGGACAACGGAGGGGGCGCCCCGCTATTCCCGCAGCACGCGGACGAGCTCGTCCACGTCGGACTCGTCGTTCCAGAGGTGGAAGGCGATGCGGAGCCGGCCGCCGCGGCCCGAGACGCGCAGACCCGCGGCCTGCAGCAGCTCCAGGTCCGCTCCCCCCTCGTCCGGCCAGGACACGAGCGCCCGGTGCTGAGGCTCCCGGTCCAGCCGCTCGCACAGCAGGTCGCCGAGGCCGGAGGCGTGCGCCCAGACCGCGTCGAGGTCGAGCGAGCGGAACAGAGCGAGCGACGCCTCGGCGCCGGCGAACGCCTGCCAGGCCGGCGAGACGTCGAAGCGGCGGGCGTTCTCGGCCAGGTGCATGGCCGGTCCGTAGCAGGACGACCACACGTCCTCCCCCGAGTACCAGCCCGCCTGCACGGGGACGAGCTCGGCCGCGTAGGCGGGCGACACCGTGAGGAACGCCACTCCGCGCGGCGAGCACAGCCACTTGTAGGCGTGGGTGAGGGTCGCGTCGAAGCGGGAGGCGTCGACCGGCAGGACGCCGGCCGCCTGCGTGAGGTCGCACGCGGTCCGCACTCCGTGGCGCGCGGCCGCCTCGAGGACGGAGTCGAGATCGGCGAGCGCTCCGCTGCTGGACTGCACGGCGGAGAAGACGACGAGGTCGTCCCCGTCCTCGACGGAGTCGGCCAGCGCCTCGAGCGCGACGGAGCGCACGGTCACTCCGCGGTGCGCCTGGGCGAGGAAGGGGAACACGATGGAGGAGAAGTCGCCGTCCACGCAGAGCACGCGGGCCCCGTCGGGCAGCGAGGCGGCGAGCACGGCGGCCATGGCGGAGGTCTGCGAGCCGATCGCGACACGGTCGACCGGGACGCCGGCGATCGCGGCGAACGAGGCACGCGCGCGCTCGGCGACAGCGCCGTAGGCGGCGGCCGTGCTCTCCCCGGACGACCAGCCGTCGAGGTCCGCCCGCAGCGCCTCGACGGTCTCCCGCGGCGGCAGGCCGAGGGTGCAGGCGTTGTGGTAGCCGCGGGCACCGGCGAAGCGCGCGCGCAGGTCGGCGGAGTTCGGCAGTGCGGTGCTCACCTCTCGAGGATGACGCTCCGGAGCCGGATCGCCAAGACCGGGGAGCGACCGGGCGCGTCGGCGGCGGGCCCGGTCAGCGGGCGGCGAGAGCGTGCGCCTGCTCGAGCACGGCGACGACCTCGCGGGCCTCGCGCACGTCGACCGGCGAGGGAGCGCCGTCCTGGAGCGACCGCGCGACCTGCTCGAGGAACGCGGCGTAGCGTCCCCGCACACTCGGCACGGGGTGTGCGCCGGAGTCGTCGACGAGGACGCCCCATCCCTCCGGCGCGACCTCGCCGAAGCCGTCGTCGTCGGGCCTGGCGCCGCCGGTGCGGAGCACGGTCTCCTGCGGATCGAGACCGTCGACGCTGAAGGCGGCGCGGGTTCCGAGCACGCGGAAGCGGGGCCCGGTCGCCCGGGCGACGCGGCTCATGGTGAGGTGGGAGCGGACGCCGCTGTGATGCAGGAGCGAGACGAACGCGTCGTCCTCGCTCGCCGAGCCCTCGTGGACGGTCCGGGTCTCGGCCGCCGTGACGACCGCCGGGCCGAACAGCAGCAGCGCCTGGTCGACCAGGTGGCTGCCGAGATCGAAGAGGATCCCGCCGCCCTCGGCCGGACCCGTCTCGCTCTGCCACCGGCCCGTCTTCGGCGCGCTCCAGCGCTCGAAGGTCGACTCGAAGCGGAGGACCTCGCCGAGGACCCCTTCGCCCAGGAGGCGGCGGAGCGTGAGCAGATCGGCGTCCCAGCGCCGGTTCTGGAAGACGAAGACGGGCGCACCGCTCCGCTCGGAGGCGGCGATGATCGCGTCCGCGTCGGCGGCGCTCGGTGCGAAGGGCTTGTCGATCACGACGGCGACACCGGCCTCGAGCACCCGGACGGCCTGCTCCCGGTGCACCGACGGCGGCGAGGCGAGCACGACCAGCTCCGGCCGCTCGGCGAGCACCGCGTCGAGGTCGGGCACGATCCGGGCCTCCGGATGCGCGGCGGAGGCCGCGGCCCTCCGACCGGCGTCGCGGGTGGAGACGGCGACGACCTCGAAAGCGGGATCCGCCGCGAGGAACGGACCGTGGAAGACGCTGCCCGCGAGCCCGAAGCCGACGATTCCGGCCCGGATCACGAGGAGGCCCCCGGCACGTCGACCGCGCCGCCGAAGCGGCGGGAGCGGCCGGAGTAGTGCTCGATCGCGTCCCAGAGGTCGGTCCGCGTGAAGTCCGGCCAGAGCCGGTCGAGGAACACCATCTCGGCGTAGGCGCTCTGCCAGAGCAGGAAGTTGCTGGTGCGCTGCTCGCCGGAGGAGCGCACGAAGAGGTCGACGTCCGGCATCTCGGGCACGTAGAGCGCCTTCGCGATCGTCTTCTCGGAGATGCCGGAGGGCTTGAGCCGCCCTGCCTGGACCTCGGCGGCGAGCCGCTGCACCGCGTCGGCGATCTCGGTGCGCCCGCCGTAGTTGACGCACATGGTGAGGGTGAGCACGTCGTTGTCCGCGGTCATCCGCTCGGCGAACTGCAGCTCGTTGATCACCGACGCCCACAGGCGCGGCTTCCGCCCGGCCCAGCGGATGCGCACGCCCCACTCGTTGAGCTGATCGCGGCGGCGGTGCAGCACGTCGCGGTTGAAGCCCATCAGGAAGCGCACCTCCTCGGGCGAGCGCTTCCAGTTCTCGGTCGAGAACGCGTAGACGCTGAGATGCTTCACGCCGATCTGGATCGCTCCGGCCACGACGTCCAGCAGCGCCGTCTCGCCGCGCTTGTGCCCCTCGATCCGAGTCAGGCCGCGGGAGTTCGCCCAGCGGCCGTTCCCGTCCATCACGATGGCGACGTGCCCCGGAACGGCCTTCCGCGGGATCGCGGGCGGGTGGATCCCGGTCCAGTCGAGAGGGCGGTACGGCTCGGCGTCCTTGTGGGTGAAGGGCTTCATCGGGTGACGTGCTCCAGGGATCTCAGACCGCGTTCGAGGTGGAACTGCGTGTAGGCGGCGACCACTCCGCTCGCCCGCGACCGCGTGGTCGGCTCGGTGGTCTCGGCGTGGGCCCAGTCTCCCGTGAGCAGCGCACCCAGCAGGACCACGACCTCCGGAGCGACCCGCGGTGCTCCGGGCGGCGTGCAGTCGGCGCAGACGACGCCTCCGAGCTGCACCACGACCGCGCCGTGGGGCCCGGGGGCGCCGCAGCGCGCGCAGTCCTCGAAGCTGGGCGCCCAGCCCGCGATCGAGAGCGCCCGCAGGAGGTAGGAGTCGAGCGTCAGCACCGGCTCGTGCTCGTGCTTCGAGAGCGATCGCAGGGCCCCGACGAGCAGCAGGTACTGCTGCAGGGAGGCGTCCGCGTCGGTGAGGCGGTCCGCCGTCTCGACCATCGCGCTCGCCGCCGTGTAGCTGTCGTAGTCGGCGGCGATCAGCGCACCGTAGGCGCCGAGCGACTCGGCCTGCGTGACGATGTCGAGGCTCCGGCCCTCGTAGAGCTGGAGGTCGGCGACCATGAACGGCTCGAGCCGCGAGCCGAACTTGGAGCCGGTCTTGCGCACGCCCTTCGCCACCGCGCGGATCTTGCCGTGGCTGCGCGAGAGCAGCGTCACGATGCGGTCGGCCTCGCCCAGCTTGTGCGTGCGGAGCACCACGGCTTCGTCGCGATAGGTGGGCATCCTCCGATTATCCTCCCGACCCCCGACACCCGGCTGGCAGCCCGGCCGGAGCAGGCCCCGCGCCGTGGAACGATGTCCGGGTGGCAGCCTCCCTCTTCGAGATCCCGGCCTGGGCCGACCTGCTCGCGATCGCCATCGGCTGCCTCCAGGGCGCGATGTTCGCGGGCGAGTTCCGCGACCGCCGGATCGACCTGCTCGGCGTCACGATCATCGGCACGGCCACCGGCCTCGGCGGCGGCGTGCTCCGCGATCTGCTGCTCCAGACGCCCCTGGTGGCCCTGCACACCGACGCGTACCTGATCGTCGCGGTGACCGCCTCCCTGCTCGGGATGCTGCTCCAGCACCTGCTGAACCGGGTCGACGGGACGATCACCGCCCTCGACGCGCTGACCCTCGGGCTCTTCGGCGCGATCGGCACCACGAAGGCCCTGTCGCTCGGCGTGCCGGAGGTGCCGGCCGTGTTCGTCGGCACCGTCTCGGCCGTCGGCGGATCCGTCGTCCGCGACATCCTGCTGAACCGGCCGATCGCGCTGATGCACGTCGGCTCGCTCTACGCGGTCGCCGCCTCGGTGGGCACGGGCGTCCTGGTCCTCGCGCTGCGCTTCGGAGTGACGATCGACTTCGCCGCGCCGCTCGCGGTGGGCGTGACCACGGTCATCCGGCTGCTCGCGGTCCGCTACGGCTGGAGCCTGCCCGAGCAGCGCGCGCTCAGCGGGGTGCCGCGACTGCGCTGGCGCCGCCGGACCTAGCGGCGGCCGACCCGGACGCAGGGAGCGGAGTCCGGCGCGGTCCGCGCACGGGAACGCCGGGGGAGCCGCGACGCATCACGGCTCCCCCGGCGGGGATCGGGCCCGATCAGGCGGAGGCGCCGGCCAGCTCGCGGACCGGGACCTCCTCGCGCAGGGCGCGGTTGACGGCAGAGACGATGGCCTTGAGGGAGGCGGTCGAGATGTCGGCGTCCACGCCCACGCCCCACAGGGTGCGGCCGTTCACCGTGCACTCGACGTACGAGGCGGCCAGCGCGTCGCCGCCGGCGCTGAGCGCGTGCTCGACGTAGTCGAGGACCCGGACCTCGACGCCCTGCTGCTCCAGCACGGCCTCGAAGGCGTTGATCGGGCCGTTGCCCCGCGAGCTGGCCGAGACGCGCTCGTCGCCCACCCGGAGGACCGCGTCCAGCGCGATGCTGCCGCCCAGATCGCTCGACGTGTTCGTGCGCAGCAGCTCGAAGCGGCCCCACTTCTCGTCGGCGCGCTCGGCGGGCGCCGGCAGGTACTCGTCCTGGAACACCGTCCAGATCTGCTCGCTCGTGACCTCGCCGCCCTCGGCGTCGGTCTTGGCCTGCACGACGCCCGAGAACTCGATCTGCAGCCGGCGCGGCAGGTCGAGCGCGTGGTCCGTCTTCAGCAGGTACGCGACTCCGCCCTTGCCGGACTGCGAGTTGACGCGGATGACCGCCTCGTAGGAGCGGCCCAGGTCCTTCGGGTCCACCGGCAGGTAGGGCACGGCCCAGGTGAGCTCGTCGACGCTGCGGCCGGTCCGCTCGGCCTCGGCCTGCATCGCCTCGAAGCCCTTCTTGATGGCGTCCTGGTGCGAGCCGCTGAAGGCGGTGAAGACCAGGTCGCCCGCCCAGGGGCTGCGCTCGGGCACGGGCAGCTGGTTGCAGTACTCGGCGGTGCGCTTGATGCCGTCCATGTCGCTGAAGTCGATCTGCGGGTCGATCCCCTGGGTGAACAGGTTCACGCCCAACGCGACCAGATCGACGTTGCCGGTGCGCTCGCCGTTGCCGAAGAGGCAGCCCTCGATCCGGTCGGCACCGGCCAGGTAGCCCAGCTCGGCCGCCGCCACGGCCGTGCCGCGGTCGTTGTGGGGGTGCAGCGACAGCACGATGTTCTCGCGCTGCGCGAGGTTGCGGCTCATCCACTCGATCGAGTCGGCGTAGACGTTCGGGGTGGCCATCTCGACGGTGGCGGGCAGGTTCAGGATGACCTTGCGCTCGGGAGTCGGCTCGAAGACCTCGACGACCCGGTCGCAGATCTCGCGGGCGAAGTCGAGCTCGGTGCCGGTGTAGCTCTCGGGCGAGTACTCGTAGTAGACGGCCGTGCCGGGGACGGTCGACTCCATCTCGCGGCACTTGCGGGCGCCGGCCAGCGCGATGTCGATGATGCCCTGACGGTCCTTGCGGAACACGACCTCGCGCTGCAGCACGCTCGTGGAGTTGTAGAGGTGCACGATCGCCTGGCGCGCACCGCGGATCGACTCGTAGGTGCGCTCGATCAGGTGGTCGCGGGCCTGGGTCAGCACCTGGATCGTGACGTCCTCGGGGATCGCGCCCTCCTCGATGAGGCTGCGCACGAAGTCGAAGTCGGTCTGGCTCGCGCTCGGGAACCCGACCTCGATCTCCTTGTAGCCCATCCGGACCAGCAGATCGAACATGATGCGCTTGCGCTCGGGGCTCATCGGGTCGATGAGCGCCTGGTTGCCGTCGCGGAGGTCCACGGCGCACCAGCGGGGCGCGGTCGTGATGCGCTTCGACGGCCAGGTGCGGTCGGGCAGGTCCACGGCGATCAGCTCGTGGAAGGGACGGTACTTGCCGATCGGCATGGGCGACGGCTTCTGGTTGTTCAGCATGAGGTGCTCTCCCGGCGCAGTGGTGCGCACGTGTCTGTTCTCGCTCGTGACCGATGCCGCTCGCGTGCGGCTCCGCTGGTGGGCGGTGCCGGTCGGGCGGTCTCGCGGGGATCCGGATGCGGATCGACCTCGCGGGCGAGGGATGGTTCAGCCGACGACGGACTCCGCGACGAGGATGGCCTGAGGATCAGATCTCGTCGCGGCGGAGAAGGAGGAGCTGTCCGAAGCGCACCCGGTCAGGGTAGCACCGCCCCCGCGGCGCGTCACCCCGGCGTCCCGCTCTAGGAGACCAGGCCGTTCTCGTAGGCGTAGACCACCAGCTGCACGCGGTCGCGCAGGCCGAGCTTGCCGAGGGTGCGGCTGATGTGCGTCTTCACCGTCGCCTCGCTCAGGAACTCGGCGCGCGCGATCTCGGTGTTGCTCATCCCCCGCGCGGCCAGGTGGAAGATCTCGCGCTCGCGGTCGGTGAGGGTCGCGAAGGCGGGCGGGGTCTCGCGTCCGCTGCCCGCCGCTCCGAAGTGCTCGAAGAGCTCGCGGGTCGCGGAGGCGGCGACCACGGCGGTCCCCGCGTGCACGGTGCGGACGGAGGCGAGGAGGAAGCCGGGCTCCGTGTCCTTCAGGAGGAAGCCGCTCGCACCCGCCCGGATGGCGCGCGCGGCGGCCTCGTCGAGGTCGAAGGTGGTCAGCACGAGGATGCGCGGAGGCTCGACCCGCCGCTCCTGCGCGTCCGCGAGGATCCGCCGGGTCGACTCGATCCCGTCGACGCCCGGCATCCGGATGTCCATCAGCACGACGTCGGGGGCCAGCCGCGCGACCAGCTCCGCGCCCTCCGCCCCGTCCGAGGCCTCGCCGACCACCTCGAGGTCGGGCTGCGAGCCGAGCAGCATGCGGATGCCGGCGCGGAAGAGGGCCTGGTCGTCGACGAGGACGAGGCGGATGGTGTCGGTCATGCGGGGCTGCCTCCGGAGGCGAGGGGTAGGGCGGTGCGGGCGAGGGACGGGGAGGAGGGCAGGCGCGCGTCGACGACGAAGTCGTCCCCGACCGGGCCGGCGGCGAGCACTCCCCCGACGAGCGCGGCGCGCTCGCGCATGCCGACCAGGCCGTGGCCCTCACCGGGCAGGGAGTCGCGCTCGGAGTCGGCGCACCGGGCGTTCCGCACCGTCAGGGCGAGCTGGCCGCCGTCCTGGCGCAGGGCGATGTCGAGCGGGGAGCCCGGGCGCCCGTGCCGGAGCGCGTTCGTGGTCGCCTCCTGGGCGATGCGGTAGAGGGCGAGCCCGACGGCGCGCGGCACGGCCTCGAGGTCGACGTCGAGCTCGGCGCGGACGGGGGCGCCGGCGCCGCCCACGCTGTCGAGGAGGGCCGGCAGATCGCGTGCGCCGGGCTGCGGGCCGTCGCTCTGCGAGTGCCGCAGCTGCGCGAGGAGCACGCGGACGTCGCCGAGGGCGTCCCGCGCGACGGAGGAGATGGTGAGCAGGGCGGCGTCGGTCTGCTCGGGACTCGTGGCGCCGAGGTAGCGCGCGCCGTCGGCCTGCGCGATCACCACGGCGAGGGAGTGGGCGACGACGTCGTGCATGTCGCGGGCGATCCGGTTGCGCTCCTCCACGGTGTCGAGCTCGCGCTGCGCTCGGGCGCGCTCCTGCTCGGCCTGCGCGCGCAGGGTCTGGCCCTCCCGGGCCCGGCGGACCGCCCGCGAGAGCAGGCCGATGGTCCAGGAGAGGCCGAGCGTCGCGAGGATCCCGCCGAAGGTGGCTCCGGCCGACAGCAGGCCGTCGTAGGCGCTCGCGACGAGGTCGAAGACGAGGACGAGGTAGACCACGGCGACCACGGCGCCGAGGACGGCCGACACCGCGCCCGCGATCCGCACCCGTCGCGACTCCGACGCGCCGGCGCCGAAGAGGACGGCCAGGATGGCCAGATCCGCCGGTCCGGGAGCGAGGCTCGCGCTCATCTGCAGGGCGGCACCGGCCCAGGCGATCGAGAGGGCGAGGACCGGTGACCGCCGGTGCAGTACCAGCGCGACCGCGAGCACGCCCGCGACCAGCAGCTGCATCGCGCCGTCCACCCCGGCGAACGGGAGGCCGGCGACGAGGAGGAGCACCAGCGCCTGACCGCCGGCGACCCCCACCGCGAAGGGGTCCTGCGGGCCGGCGACCCGGGTCAGCAGCGCGTCGATCCGATCGCCCGCGAGGACCGGCGCCCGCAGCGCGTTGAGGTACACGAGGACCTTCGCCGCACCGAGCACGGAGGCGACTGCGAGGGCGACCAGGGCGAGGACCACGAACTCCACGCGGGCGGGGAGCCCGGACGGATCGAGCGGACCGGAGAGGCCGAGCGCGACGGTGACGCCGCCGATCCCGGCGAGGATGAGGCCGCCCGCGAGCGCCAGGGCACGGGTCCAGGGCCCCACGCGGCGGGTCGTCTGCCAGAGGACGACCAGGCCGACGAGCACCCCGTCGACGGGGACGCCGCCCAGGAGGACGCCCCCGTCGGCGAGCGCGCCGACCGCGACGAGCGAGGGGGCGAGCGCGGGCAGGAAGCCCGCGACCGCGAGGGCCAGCGCCAGCACGAGGCCGCCGGCGATCCGCTCGGTCGGAGTGACCCCGGTGAGCCCGAGCAGCAGGTGGAGCGCGGCGAGCACCGCCCCGGCGATCGGCAGGGCCGCCGGTCGGTCGAGGAGGGCGCGCATGAGGACCACGCTACGGGTCCGTGCGCCCGGGGGCGTCGTCCTGGAGGGTGACCGCCGTCGTCCCTCCGGCGTCAGAAGCCCAGGCGCCCCAGGAGCTTCGGGTCGCGCTGCCACTCCTTGGCGACCTTCACCCGGATCGAGAGGAACACGCGGCGGCCCAGCAGGCGCTCGATCTGCTCGCGGGAGACGGCTCCCACCTCGCGCAGGCGCTGGCCGCCCTTGCCGATGATGATGCCCTTCTGGCTGTCGCGCTCCACGAAGACGTTGGCGTAGATGTCGATCAGCGAGCCGTCCTCGCGCTCGACCATGTCGTCGAGCGTCACGGCGAGGGAGTGCGGCAGCTCGTCCGAGACGCCCTCGAGGGCGGCCTCGCGGATGAACTCGGCGATCCGCGAGGACAGGTCCTCGTCGGTCACCGCCTCCTCCGGGTAGAGGGCGGGCGAGACGGGCATCAGGCGCAGGAGCTCGACGGCCAGGACGTCCAGCTGCTCCTCGGTCACGGCCGAGATCGGCACGATCGTGTCCCACTCGCGCAGCTCCGAGACGGCGAGCAGCTGCTTCGCCACGGACTTCTTCGAGGAGAGGTCCACCTTCGAGACGATCGCGACCTTCCGGGCGCGCGGGAAGGAGTCGAGCTGCTCGTTGATGAAGCGGTCTCCCGGGCCGATCGGCTCGTCCGCGGGGAACAGCATCCCGATGACGTCGACGTCGCCGAGGGTCGAGGTGACGAGCGAGTTCAGCCGCTCTCCGAGGAGCGTGCGCGGCCGGTGGATGCCGGGGGTGTCGACGACGATCAGCTGGCCGTCGGTGCGGTGCACCACGCCGCGGATAGCGCGCCGCGTGGTCTGGGGCTTCGAGCTCGTGATGGCGATCTTCTCGCCGACGAGGGCGTTCGTGAGCGTCGACTTGCCCACGTTCGGGCGGCCGACGAAGGACACGAAGCCCGCCCGGTAGGGAGCGGCGGCGGGAGTGGTGTCGGTCATCGTGCGTCCTCGTGCTGATCGCCCGTGGCTCCGCGGGTGGGAGCCGTGCTCGGGCTGGGGGTGGTGGTGCCGCCGTCCGCGATGATCGCGACGGGGCCGGTGCCGGGCTCGCCGGCGGTGTCCAGATCGGGATCGCGGCGAACGATCACCGTGGAGATGGTCCCACGGCGCGGGTCCGCCTGCTCGGCCTCGAGCAGCACTCCGCCGATCCGCGCCGTCGCGCCGCGCTCGGGGAGGCGCCCGTAGGCCTTGGTCAGCAGTCCGCCGACCGAGTCGACGTCGTCGTCCTCGAGGTCGAGCTCGAACAGCTCGCCGAGCTCGTCCACCGGCAGGCGCGCCGAGACGCGGTAGACCCCGGGCGCCGTCTCCTCGAAGAGGTCGACCTCGCGGTCGTACTCGTCGGAGATGTCGCCGACGAGCTCCTCGATGAGGTCCTCCAGCGTCACCAGGCCCGCGATGCCGCCGTACTCGTCGACCACCATCGCGAGGTGGTTGGACTCGAGCTGCATCTGGCGGAGCAGCTCGTCGGCCTTCTTCGACTCGGGCACGAACAGCGCCGGGCGCGCGAGATCGGCGACCGTGTCGTCGTCGTCCGGCCGCTCGTAGGTGTGCCGGGCCACGTCGCGCAGGTAGAGCACGCCGAGGACGTCGTCGACGCCGTCGCCGATGACGGGGAGCCGGGAGATGCCGCGGCTCAGCAGGAGCCCCATGCCGGCGCCGACGGAGGAGGTCGCCTCGATCGTCACCATGTCGGTGCGGGGCACCATCACCTCGCGGACGAAGGTGTCGTTGAACTCGAAGATCGAGTGGATCAGCTCGCGGTCGTCCTGCTCGAGCACGTCCTGCTCGGTCGCCTCGTCGACCATGCTGAGCAGCTGCTCCTCGGAGGAGAACCCCGCCGAGCGCCCGGTTCCCGGGGTCACTCGGTTGCCGAGGGCCACGAGCCCGTGCGCGACCGGGCCCAGCGCGAGCCGGAGCACGTGCACGAGCGAGGCGCTGGTGGACAGGACCGCGCGGGCGTTGGCGCGCCCGACGCTGCGGGGGCTGGAGCCGACCAGGACGAACGAGACCGCCGCCATGATCAGGACCGCCAGCAGGAGCGCGAGCCAGAGCTGCGGGACCTCGACGACCAGCACCGTGGTGACGAACACCGCGGCCGTCGTCTCGGCCGCGATCCGCGAGAAGTTGACGACGTTGACGTGGGCGCTCATGTCGCCCGCGATCGCGCGGAGAGCACGGGCGCTGCGGGAGTGCTGGGCCATGTCGAGCAGGTCGCTGCGCGAGAGGACGCCGAGGGCGGCGTCGGTCGCGGCGAACCAGCCGCCGACGGCGACGAGCGCGAGGGCGGCGATGAGGAGCTGGAGAGTGGGCACGGCGCGCTCTAGCGGCGTCGCTCGCTGATGTGGAAGCCGACCAGGATGTCGCGCTGGATGCCGAACATCTCGCGCTCCTCCTCCGGCTCGGCGTGATCGAAGCCGAGCAGGTGCAGGAGCCCGTGGGCGGTCAGCAGCTGCAGCTCGTCGAGCACGGAGTGGCCGGCCGACTCGGCCTGGGACTGCGCGACCTGCGGGCAGAGCACGATGTCGCCGAGGAGCCCCGCGGGGGTCTGCTCGTCCTCGGTCCCGGGACGCAGCTCGTCCATCGGGAAGCTGAGCACGTCGGTCGGCCCCGGCTCGTCCATCCACTGCACGTGCAGCTGCTCCATCGCGCCCTCGTCGACCAGCACGATCGCGAGCTCGGCGTCGGGGTGCACGTGGAGCGAGTCGAGCGCGTAGCCGGCGAGGCGCAGCAGGGCGGCCTGGCCGCGGCGCTCGGCGCGGTTCGCGAACTCCCGGGCCTGCTCGCGCTCGAAGTGCTGCGCCTGCTTCTGCTGGTCGTACTCGGTGTACGCGTCCACGATGCGGCCGACCAGGCTGTGGCGCACCACGTCCTCGCTGGTCAGGCGCGAGAAGTGGATGTCGTCGATGCCGTCGAGCACGCGCGTCACGAGGCGGAGTCCGCTCGCGCCGGTCGGCAGGTCGACCTGGGTGATGTCGCCGGTGACGACCATCTTGGAGCCGAAGCCGAGGCGGGTGAGGAACATCTTCATCTGCTCGGGCGTCGTGTTCTGCGCCTCGTCGAGCACGACGAACGAGTTGTTGAGCGTGCGCCCGCGCATGTAGGCGAGCGGAGCGACCTCGATCGTGCCGGCCGCGAGCAGCTTCGGGACGATCTCGGGGTCCATCATCTCGTTCAGCGCGTCGTAGAGCGGGCGCAGGTACGGGTCGATCTTGTCGGTGAGCGAGCCTGGCAGGTAGCCCAGCCGCTCCCCCGCCTCGACCGCCGGGCGGGTCAGGATGATCCGCTCGACCTCCTTGCGCTGCAGCGACTGCACGGCCTTCGCCATCGCCAAGTAGGTCTTGCCGGTTCCGGCCGGGCCGATGCCGAAGACGATGGTGTTCTGATCGACCGCGTCGACGTACTCGCGCTGCCCGAGCGTCTTGGGCCTCACGCTCCGTCCGCGTGCTGTGAGGATGGCCTGGCCGAACGCCTCGGCCGGGCTCACCGGCCCGCCGTTCTGCAGGATGCGGGCGGACTCGCGCACGCCCTCCGGGTCGAGATCGTGCCCGCTTGCGGTCATGCGCACCAGTTCTTCCACCAGGCGCGTCGCCGCGGCGACGGGCTCGCACTCGCCGTCGAGCGTCACCTCGTTGCCGCGCACGTGCACCCGGACATCGGGGAATCGTCCTTCGACCGCTCGGATGAGGCGGTCCTGGGGTCCGAGGAGGCGCACCATCGCGACTCCGTCGACGGCGACGACGCGCCGCGTCGTCTCGGACGCGTCCGCGCCGGGGGCGGGACGCTCGTCGGGGCTCGCGCCCGTGTTCTCAACCGGTGGCAAGGGAGCCTTCCGTCTGGTGGCCGCCCAGGACGTGGGCGTGCACGTGGAACACGGTCTGGCCCGCCTCTTCGCCGGAGTTGAAGACGAGGCGGAACTGACCGTTGCTGTGGGCGTCGGCGAGCGACTGGGCGACCTGCACCATCTCGGCGAGCAGGGCGGGATCGGCGGCGGCGAGGGCGGCGACCGTGGCGTGCTCCTGGGTCTTCGGGAAGACGAGGAGGTGGACGGGCGCCTTCGGCTCGATGTCGGTGATCGCGAGGATGCGCTCGTTCTCGAACACCACATCGGCCGGGATCTCGCCCTGGACGATGCGCGTGAAGACGGTGGGTTCGCTCATGCACTCATCTTAAACGGGGCCCGTGCGCGACGGGCGCCGCGTTCGCCCACGGCACCCTGCTCCGGCGCCCCGAGGCGGCTGTGGAGGAGCGTCACCAGCGGCCCAGGCGGGCCGAGAGGACGGCGATGGCAGCGGGACCTGCGGTCGAGGTGCGCAGGACGGAGTCGCCGAGCGCGACGGCCTCGGCGCCCGCCTCCGCGAGCAGCCGCAGCTCCTCCGGAGCGATGCCGCCCTCGGGCCCGACGACGAGCACCAGGTCGCGTCCGTCCGGGACCACCTGGGAGAGCCGCGCCTGCGCCGAGGGCTCGAGGACCAGCACGCGGGACGTCGCGGCGCGCGCGACGAGACCGCGCACCTGCTCGAGCGGCGCGACCTCGGGCACCCGGGGGCGCAGCGACTGCTTGCTCGCCTCGCGCACGATGGCCCGCCAGCGCTCGCGCCCCTTCTCCTCCTTCGGGCCCGACCACCGCGAGATCGACCGAGCGGCCTGCCACGGGACGACCTCGTCCACCCCGAGCTCGGTCGCCGCCTGCACGGCGAGCTCGTCGCGGTCGCCCTTCGCGAGGGCCTGGACGAGGACAAGGCGCGGGGACGGAACCGGGGACTCCTGCACCGACTCCACGACGAGCACCACTCGAGCCGGCTCCGCGCTCTCGACGACCGCGGTCGCGACGAGTCCGCGCCCGTCACCGACCCGGACGCTCTCGCCCGCGCGGATCCGGCTGACGGTCGCGGCGTGCCGTGCCTCCGCGCCGGTGAGCGCGAGCCGGCCCCCGACGACGAAGCCCTCGGAGTTCAGCGACTCGTCGATGTAGTGGTGCGCCACGGGCTCAGCCCAGGAAGCGGTCGCGGAGCTTCGAGAAGAGGCCCTGCTGGAAGTGGGTCAGCGCGGGCTTCTGCGGCTTGTAGTGCTTCGCGAGCTCCTGGACCAGCTCCCGCTCGCGGTGGCCCAGCTTCGTCGGGGTGACGACCTGGATGCCGATGCGGAGGTCGCCGCGTCCGCTGCCCCGCAGGCGCGTGACTCCGCGTCCCTTGATCGTGACGATCTCGGTGCTCTGCGTGCCCGGCTTGATCTCGATCTCGATGTCGCCGTCGAGCGCCTTGAGCGACGCCGTGGAGCCGAGGATCGCGTCCGTCATCTGCACCTCGAGGGTGCAGAGCAGGTCGTCGCCGTTGCGGCTGAAGACGTCGTGGTGCTTGACCTTGATCTCGAGGTACAGGTCGCCGTTGGGGCCGCCGGCCGGGCCGACCTCGCCGCTGCCGGGCATCTGCAGGCGCAGGCCCGTGTCGACTCCCGCGGGGACGTCGACGGGGATGGTGCGGCGGGCGCGGACGCGTCCCTGGCCCTGGCAGGTGGAGCAGGGGGTCGCGATGACGGTGCCGTAGCCGCGGCAGGTGCCGCAGGGGCTCGCCGTCATCACGTTGCCCAGGAGCGAGCGGACCGTGCGCTGGATCTGGCCGGAGCCGTGGCAGATGTCGCAGGTCACCGGCGAGGTGCCGGGCTGGCAGCACGAGCCCTGGCACGTCTCGCAGAGCACCGCCGTGTCGACCTCGAGGTCGCGGTGGGTGCCGAAGATGACCTCGTCGAGCGAGACCTCCACGCGCAGCAGGGCGTCCTGGCCGCGCTCGCGGCGGGAGCGCGGCCCGCGGGACGAGCCCTGCGCGCCCTGCCCGAAGAAGGTCTCGAAGATGTCGCCGAACCCGCCGAAGCCCTGGCCGCCGCCGCCGAAGCCCTCCTGGGGCCCGCGGTCGTACTGCGCCCGCTGCTGGGCGTCGCTCAGGACGTCGTAGGCGTGCGTGACGAGCTTGAAGCGCTCGGAGGCGTCCGCGCTCGGGTTGACGTCGGGGTGCAGCTCGCGGGCGAGTCGGCGGTACGCCTTCTTGATCTCGTCGGCGGAGGCGTCGCGGTCGACGCCCAGCACTTCGTAGTGATCGGCCACAGGTGGCTTCGTCCTTCGTTCGTGGGTCGGTGGGCCGGGCACGGCGCACCGGGGGGATCCGGCGGGGGCCGGGAGGTCGGGCCTACTCCTCGCCGAGGAGGCGGGAGAGGTAGCGGGCGACGGCGCGCACCGCGGTGATGTTGCCGGAGTAGTCCATCCGGATCGGGCCGAGCACGCCCAGGCGCGAGACCTGGCCGCCCGCGGTGTTGTACCCGCTCGTGAGCACCGAGGTCTCCTGCAGCCCGAACGGCGCGTTCTCGCGGCCGATGCGCACCGAGATGCCCCGGGGGTCCGGGGTCATCTCGGCGAAGAGGCGCAGCAGCTCCACCTGCTCCTCGATCGCCTCGAGCACGGGGTAGATGCTGCCCGAGAAGTCCTCCTCGGTGCGGACGAGGTTGGCGGCGCCGGCCATGACCAGGCGGTCCTGCCGGTTGGCGCCGACCTGCTCGAGCAGGGTCTGCACGATCGGCGTCAGCACGTGGCGCCGCTCGGGGCTGAAGCGCTCCGCGACGGAGCCGAGCGTCTCGGCCGCCTGCTGGAGCCCGAGGCCCAGCACGGCCGTGTTGAGCTTCGCGCGGATCTCGCCCAGGAGCGCGTCGTCCACGTCCTCCGGGGTCTCGAGCACGCGCTGGTCGACCCGGCCGGTGTCGGTGATCAGCACCGACAGGAGGCGGCGGGGAGCGAGGGCGACGAGCTCCACGTGGCGCAGCCGCGCGGCTCCGAACGACGGGTACTGCACGAGCGCGACGCTGTTGGTGAGCTGCGAGAGCAGGCGGACGGTCTTGACCAGCACCTCGTCGAGGTCCGGGCTCTGCCCGAGGAACGTCTCGATCGCCTGGCGCTGCGCGGAGGTCAGCGGGCGGAGGTCGGCGAGCTGGTCGACGAAGAGGCGGTAGCCCTTGTCGGTCGGCACGCGGCCGGAGGACGTGTGCGGAGCCGCGATCAGCTCCTCCTCCTCCAGCTGGGCCATCTCGTTGCGGATGGTGGCGGCCGAGACGCCGAACGCGTGGCGCTCGACGATCGACTTCGAGCCCACCGGCTCCCGGTTCGCCACGTAGTCCTGCACGATCACGCGCAGGACCTGGAGACCGCGCTCCGTGACCATACGACCGACCTCCCGCCGGACTCCGAGTGCCCGCGGGCACGACCGTCTGCGGCGCTGACGCCGCGCGGAGCCTGGCACTCCGCAACTCTGAGTGCCAATCATAACCGGGAGGCGGACCGCCCGGCGGGGTTGCGCCGGGATCGGCCGGGGTGCACTCCTGCAGGGCCGCGGGGAGGAGCCCCGTCATCCCCGAGGAGGAGGTCCCGCGCGGCCCGGTGCGCAGGGAGTCACCGCATGCCACGATGGACGCCGAGCGCACGGGGGACGCCCGTCGCCGCCGCCGGAACGGAGACCATCATGTCGGCCACCCCTCCCCCGCCCCCCGTCTACGGGACCCCGGCTCCGCCGCTGAACCCGGCGGACGAGAAGACCTGGGCGATCGTCACGCACGTGACCGGCATCTTCTTCAGCTTCCTGCCCTCGCTGATCGTCTTCCTGGTCTTCAAGGGGCGCGGACCGTTCCTCGAGGCGCACGCCAAGACGGCCCTCAACTTCCACCTGACGACGCTGATCGCCTACGTCGCCGGGACGATCCTGTCCTTCGTCCTCGTCGGCTTCATCGTGTTCCTGGTCGTGCCGATCCTGGTGATCGTCTTCGCGATCATCGCCTCGGTACGCGCCAGCGCGGGCGAGTACTACACGTACCCGCTCAGCATCCCGTTCTTCAAGTAGCCGCGGCACCGGGGCGGCCGTGCGTCGCTCGCCCCGGGATCCGGCCTCAGCCGTCGGTGAGGCGGCGCACGACCGCGTCGGCCAGCAGACGGCCGCGCAGGGTCAGCACGATCCGGCCGCCGAGCGCCGCCCGGCCGTCGACGAGGCCGTCGGCGATGAGCCCCGCCACCTCGCTGCGCCGATCGGCGTCGATCGCGTCGATGGGCAGCCCGTCCGCCAGGCGCGAGCGCAGCAGCACGTCCTCCACACGCCGCGTGCCCGCGTCGAGCGTCTCCCGCCCGGCAGCGGGCGAGGCACCGGTGCTCAGCCGGTCGGCGTAGGCCGCCGGGTGCTTCACGTTCCACCAGCGCACGCCTCCGACGTGGCTGTGCGCGCCGGGACCGACGCCCCACCAATCGTGGCCGAGCCAGTACGAGAGGTTGTGCCGGGAGCGGTGGGCGTCGTCGCGCGCCCAGTTGCTGACCTCGTACCAGGAGTACCCGGCAGCGGCCAGGCGCGCGTCGGCGAGCTCGTACATGTCGGCGGTGAGGTCGTCGTCCGGGGTCGCGACCTCGCGGCGGCGGATCTGCCGGGCGAGCTTCGTGCCGTCCTCCACGATCAGGGCGTAGGCCGAGAGGTGGTCCGGCCGGTTGGCGAGCGCGGAGTCGAGCGACCGCTCCCAGTCCGCGAGGGACTCCCCCGGCGTGCCGTAGATGAGGTCGAGGCTGACCTGCAGGCCGGCCTCCCGCGCCCACTCGACCACGAGCGGGACCCGCTCCGGGTCGTGGGTGCGCTCGAGCGTGGCGAGGACGTGCGGCACGGCCGACTGCATCCCGAAGCTGACGCGGGTGAAGCCCGCCTCGGCCAGCGCGCGGAGGTAGGCGGCGTCGACGGAGTCCGGGTTCGCCTCGGTGGTGATCTCGGCGTCGGGCGCGACCCCGAAGTGAGTGCGGAGGCCGCCCAGCATCCGCACCAGGTCGCCGGCGGGCAGGAGGGTGGGCGTCCCGCCGCCGAAGAAGACCGTGCGGGCGGGGCGCCGGGGCAGGCCCGCGCGCTCGAGCACGTCGGCGCCGAGAGCCATCTCGGTGATCGCCTCGTCGGCGTAGTCCTGCTGCTTCGCCCCGCGGAGCTCGGTCGCCGTGTAGGTGTTGAAGTCGCAGTACCCGCAGCGGACCCGGCAGAACGGCACGTGCACGTAGAGGCCGAGGTCGCGCTGCTCCACGCCGTCGACGACGGACGCGGGCAGTCCGCCGTCGAGCGGAGCAGGATCGGCGATCGGGAGGGCGCTCCCCACGTCAGCTGACGCGCGCCGGCAGCAGCGCGCGCAGGTACTTGGCGACCTGGCGCTTCTGCACGGCACGCAGCACCGGCGCGCCCAGGCGGTAGAGGCGGGTGGAGGGACGCGAGAAGACCCGGATGACGAGCCAGACGGAGTCGTCCGCGCGCTTCTCGACGACGAAGGACTCCTCGCCGCTCTCGGGGTGGCCCTCGAGGGTGCCGTAGGCGAAGCCGACCTGGTCGGGCTCGTCGACGACGTAGACCACGCGGACCGGGGCGTCGAAGACGCGGCCGAGCAGGGTCACACGGAGCACGGCGGTCACGCCGGCGGTGATGTACGGGGTGCCGTCGGGAGCGAAGTGCTCCTCCGTCGGCCGGCTGACGAGGTCGATCGGGGTGCCCGCGGCGTCGAAGTTGACCCCGGTGTACTGCACGCCGCTGCCGCTGGTGATGTCGGTCACCTCGATGCCGCTGCCGCGCTGTACGCCCCAGGTCATCAGGGAGGCGGTGGTGATGGCGAAGCGCTCGTCACCCGAGCCGAGCCGGGCCTCGAAGCGCTCGGCCGTGAAGCCGTCCGGCGGGTACTCGAGCAGGTCGGGGGCCAGAGTGCCGCCGACGGCCGCGTAGGTGACCTGCGGCTGGCCCTCGAAGTTGGAGCGGCGGATGCTCACGTCCCGACCTTCTTCCCGGACTCCTCGAGCGCGGCGCGCGTCGAGTCCGCGCGCCGGGTGGTGCTGTCCATCCGACCCAGCGTATCCGACCGTCGGCGCCCCGAGCCGGGAACGACGCAGGGCCCTCCCCCGCCGGAGCGGGAGGAGGGCCCTCGTCGTGGTGCGGGTCGGGTCAGCTGCAGGGAGTCAGCTTCTGGACGGCCGGCGACAGGGTGCCGGTGCCGCCGAGGAGGACGACGCGCGTCGCTCCGCCGGCCTTGATGTCCTGCAGCACCTTGACCGGAACGCAGGTCGGGGGCACGGCGAAGAGGGGGCTCCCCGTGCGCCCGGCGGCCGCGGCTCCGGCCAGGGCGTCGGGGAAGTTCTCGCCGGTGGCCAGGAACACGGTCTTCGACCCGCGGGGGAAGGCCGCCCGGTTGAGCTGCTCCGAGGTGTCGTAGCGGTCGACTCCGCCGATGCGGGTCACGGCCGGTCCGGCCGGCACCGTGAGGGAGTTCTGGATGCCCGCGCTGACCGACAGCTCGGAGCCCGCGATGGTGAGCACCGGAGGCCGGAGCCCCCGCAGGATCCCGACCGTCGTCGGGTCGGCCGCCGGGAGGCCGCCGTTCACGAGGACGACGGGGGCGGAGTTCTTCCCAGCGGCGGCGGTGGCGCTGAGCGCATCGGGGAACTTCTCGCCGGTCGCGAGCCAGGCCCCCTTCGGCGAGCCGCCTCCGAAGGCGCTCTCGATGATCTTCCGCGACGTGTC
This sequence comes from Rathayibacter sp. AY1F3, assembly GCF_002931975.1. NCBI lineage: Bacteria > Bacillati > Actinomycetota > Actinomycetes > Micrococcales > Microbacteriaceae > Rathayibacter > Rathayibacter sp. AY1F3. Next base: position 86,845 of record NZ_PSVF01000012.1, read on the forward strand.
GTAGCGGTCGGTGCCTCCGAGGCGGAAGACCCTCCCGTTCGCGTACTGGCCGAGGTCCGTGGCGAGGGCGTCGCTGACGCTGAGGTCGGAGCCGACGACGACGATCCGCTGGGGCGCGAGACGGGTGAGCTCGTCGCGGACGACCTGGCTCACCGAGTCGCGGTCGACCAGGAGGAGCGGGCCGCCCTGCTTCGCGGCGGCGGGTCCGGCGCTGAGCGCGTCGGGGAAGTTCGCGCCGGTGGCGATGTAGACGACGGGCACGCCGGGGGTGGTGAAGGTCGCCTTCGAGATCTCGACGGCGGTGCCCTGGCGGTCGGTGCCCGCGAGGCGGACGACCTCCGGGCCGGTGCCCGAGGTCGGCGTCGGGGTGGGGGTGGTCGTCGACGGGACGACGCGCAGCGGCGCGCGCACGACGACGCCGGTGCCGGCCGGCTGCTCGCCGCCCCGGCTGAGGCCCTTCACCTCGACGGACGGGGCGCCGAGCGGCGACGTGTCGCTGAAGTTCAGGTAGCGGTCGAAGAACTCCTGGGTCGGCCGGATCGCGACGCCCCGTCCGCCCTCCACGACCGTGGGAGCGGCCTTCAGGCGGCCGCCGTCCTCCGTGCCGACCGTGGCGCTGAGGCCCGCGAGGTCGAAGAAGCCGGGGACGCCGGAGTCGAGGACGATGACGTCGCCCGCGCCGGCCTCGGTGACGGTGCCGCCGCCGGCCCAGAATTCGCCGCCGACGGCGCGGTCGGAGGAGGTGGACGTCGACAGGTCGAGGTCGGCATCCGCGGTTCCGCTCGCAGCCGTCACCGCGAGGGTGGCGGAGAGGGCGAGGACGAAGCCGGTCCGGTCGACGCCGGCCGGAGCGTACGCGTCGTCCGCCTCGTCCTCGGCGCCGTTCAGGAGGAGCGAGAGCGAGGTGCCGCCGAAGGAGCCGGCGGCGCGCCCGATCGGGATCTCGATCGAGTTGGTGGCGATGTCGACGACGGATTCGCCGCTCGCGAGGTCCGTCGCGGTGCTGCCCAGCTGCCACTCCACGACCCGGTAGCCGGGGTACGACCACTCGGTGAAGGTGTCGGGAGCGGTGGAGTCGGGCAGCTCGACGGTCAGCGTGGTCGCGTCTGCGGCCACCGGCAGCGGCACGTCGGTGCCGAACCGGGCGCTGTCCGACCAGAAGTAGGGCGCGGGCGCGACCGGGATCACCTTGTTCGCTGCGGAGGCCGGTCCCGCCGCCACCAGCGATCCCGCTGCGACGGCCGCGATGCTCGCGAGCGCCGCCCCCGTCCTGATCCAGCGCTTCCTCGTGCTCGTAGGCACCACGGACTACCACCCTTCGTCATGGTGGAGGACCGGTCGTCGACGCTGCAGCCCCCCGTGCGGATCGGTCTCGATCCACGGCCGCGTCCTGGCGTCCGAAAGCTATCGGTCCGCTGTGAGGCGCCGCAATCCCCGCGGACACGATGTCCCGGACGGGGGGTGTGTCACCCGTCCGGGACGGAGGAGGGCGCCGGCGAGGGGGGTCGCGCTACTTCTTGTCCTTGGTCTCGACGTCGCCGGAGAGCGCGGCGATGAACGCCTCCTGGGGGACCTCGACGCGGCCCACCATCTTCATGCGCTTCTTGCCCTCCTTCTGCTTCTCGAGGAGCTTGCGCTTGCGGGTGATGTCGCCGCCGTAGCACTTGGCCAGGACGTCCTTGCGCATCGCGCTGATCGACTCGCGGGCGATGATCCGGGCGCCGATGGCGGCCTGGATCGGCACCTCGAACTGCTGCCGCGGTATCAGCTTGCGCAGGCGCCCCGTCATCAGCACGCCGTAGGCGTAGGCCTTCTCGCGGTGCACGATCGCGCTGAACGCGTCGACCTGCTCGCCCTGCAGCAGGATGTCGACCTTCACCAGGTCGGCCTCCTGCGAGCCGGCGGGCTCGTAGTCGAGCGAGGCGTAGCCGGCGGTCTTGGACTTGAGGTTGTCGAAGAAGTCGAAGACGATCTCGCCGAGGGGCATGTGGTAGCGGATCTCGACCCGGTCCTCGCCCAGGTACTCCATGCCGATCAGGGTCCCGCGGCGGCTCTGGCAGAGCTCCATGATCGTGCCGACGTAGTCCTTCGGCGCGAGGATCGCGGCCTTGACGATCGGCTCCGTGACAGCGGCGATCTTCCCGACGGGGAACTCGCTCGGGTTCGTGACGGTGACGGTCTTCTTGTCCTCCGTCGAGACCTCGTAGATGACCGAGGGCGCCGTGGTGATGAGGTCGAGACCGAACTCGCGCTGCAGGCGCTCGGTGATGATCTCGAGGTGCAGGAGACCGAGGAAGCCGCAGCGGAAGCCGAAGCCGAGCGCCACCGACGTCTCGGGCTCGTAGACGAGCGCCGCGTCCGAGAGCTTGAGCTTGTCGAGGGCCTCGCGCAGGTCCGGGTAGTCGCTGCCGTCGATCGGGTACAGGCCTGAGAAGACCATCGGGAGCGGCTCGGTGTAGCCGGGCAGCGCCTGCGTCGCGGGCTTCGACGCCGTGGTGACGGTGTCGCCGACCTTCGACTGGCGCACGTCCTTCACACCGGTGATCAGGTAGCCCACCTCGCCGACCGCGAGGCCCTGCGTCGCGACGGGCTCGGGGCTCGACACGCCGATCTCGAGGATCTCGTGCGTGGCGCGGGTCGACATCATCTGGATCTTCTCGCGCGGCGAGAGCTTGCCGTCGATCATCCGGACGTAGGTGACGACCCCGCGGTAGGCGTCGTACACGGAGTCGAAGATCATGGCGCGCGCAGGGGCGGAGGGGTCGCCGACGGGCGGCGGGATGAGCTCGGTGACGCGGTCGAGCAGCGCCTCGACGCCCATGCCGGTCTTGCCGGAGACGCGGAGGACGTCGTCCGGGTCGCCGCCGATGAGGCTCGCGAGCTCCTTCGCGTACTTCTCGGGGTCCGCGGCCGGCAGGTCGATCTTGTTCAGGACAGGGATGATCGTGAGGTCGTTCTCGAGCGCGAGGTAGAGGTTCGCGAGCGTCTGGGCCTCGATGCCCTGCGCCGCGTCGACCAGGAGGATCGCGCCCTCGCAGGCCGCCAGCGAGCGGCTGACCTCGTAGGAGAAGTCGACGTGCCCCGGAGTGTCGATCATGTTCAGGGCGAACGTGCGCCCGTCGCGCTCCCACGGCATCCGCACGGCCTGCGACTTGATCGTGATGCCGCGCTCGCGCTCGATGTCCATGCGGTCGAGGTACTGCGCGCGCATCGCCCGGTCCTCGACGACACCCGTGATGCCGAGCATCCGGTCGGCGAGGGTGGACTTGCCGTGGTCGATGTGGGCGATGATGCAGAAGTTGCGGATGGACGCCGGATCGGTCGCGGCGGGCTCGAGCCCGGAGTGTGCACGTGGAGACATCGTGGGACCAGTGTCCCATGCCCGGCGGCGGAGGCCGGGACCGGCGGCTACAGATCGAGTCCGTAGGTGCGGGTGGGCTCGACGCCGGGCGGGTTCTCCCGCTCGCCGAGGCGGACGAAGCCCATGCTCTCGTAGAGGGCGTGCGCGGTGGTCATCAGCGTGCCGCTGTTCATCACAACCCGCTGGAGGCCCCGCTCGGCGGCGAGCATCACGACGAACTCGGTGAGCAGCCGCCCGAGACCCCGCCCGCGTGCCTCCGGGGCGACGGCGAGCAGCCGCCAGTCCAGCTCGCCGGGGCGGCCGAGCTCGTACAGGTTCGCGCCCGGGCGCGCAGTGGTGACCGTCGCGAGGATCCGCCCGTCGCCCTCGACGGCGACCCAGACCTCGCCCTCGACGTCGTGCCGGGCGACCGCGGCGACGTCGGCGGCGTACTCCTCCCCCAGCTCGTAGTCGTGGGCGTAGGCGGCGAGCCGCAGGCGCGAGACCTCGTCGTACTCCTCCGCCCGGACGCGCCGGACCAGCACCTCGGCGGCGCTCATCCGCGCACCGGGGCCGGGAGAGCGCGCAGCCCGTGCTCCAGCGCCGCGGGGTCAGCGGCGAGGCAGACGCGGATCCAGCCCTCGCCGGTGCGGCCGAAGGCGCTGCCGGGCGCGACGGCGACGAGGGTCTCGAGGAGGAAGGACTCGACCCACGAGGCGACGTCACCGCCGGTCGCGTGCGCCATGTCGATCCACAGGTAGAACGCGCCCTCGGGCTCGCGGTAGGCGATGCCCCGCTCGTCGAGCACGCCCGTCGCGAGCCGCAGGTTGGCGAGGTAGTGGTCGGAGGCGGCGGCCACCGCGTCCTGCGGCCCGGTCAGAGCGGCGAGGGCGGCGCGCTGGTCCGGAGTGGCGACGCAGCTGATCGCCGCCTCCTGCACCGTGACCATGATCGACGTGAAGCCGGGAGGCATCACGAGGTAGCCGACGCGGACGCCGGTCATGGCGTAGGTCTTCGAGAAGGAGAAGACGCTGAGGACGCGGTCGGCGTCGTCCCCGCGCTCCTGAGCGATCGCCGCGAGGCTCACGTGCGGGCGCCCGTAGGTGAAGTACTCGTAGACCTCGTCACTGAGCACCCACAGGTCGTGGCGCCGGGCGATGTCGAGCAGGCGCTCGAGGACCTCCCTCGGGAACACCACGCCGAGCGGGTTGGACGGGCTGTTGACGATCAGGACGCGGGTCCGATCCGTGATCAGGCGCTCGACCTCCTCGGGATCGGGGAGGAAGGCGTTCTCAGCGCGCAGCGTGTACGGCACGGGGACGGCGCCGATGGTCCGCGCGTTGGTCGTGAAGACGGTGTAGCCCGGGTCGGGGATGAGCACCTCGTCGCCGGGCCCGAGCAGGAGCGTCATCGCCTGGTGCAGCGCCTGCGTGGCGCCGACGGTCACCCACACCTGCTCGACGTCCGCCTCGATGCCGTTGTCGCGCGCCAGCTTCTCCACGATGGCCCGCCGGAGCTCGGGGACGCCGCCGTTGGGCCCGTAGCGGGTGTCGTCGGCCGCCCACGCCGCTCGGGCCGCCTCGATGATGTGCGGCGCGGTCGGCACGTCGGGCTCGCCCACCGCGAGGAGGGTGACTCCGTCGAGCCGCAGCGCGATCTCGAACAGGTGGCGGATGCCCGAGGGCGGCACCGCGGAGAGGTGATCGGCGAGACGGGGCACCGGCGTCACGTTACCGGCGGGCCCGGGCCGCGAGACGCCACGGCGGTCCGCCTCCCCCGGCGTGTCGCCCCGGCGGGCCCGACCCGGACGGCGCCGCACCCGCGGGCGCGGCGCGGTTGAAGGGTGACGACGGGTGCGCTAAAGTTCCTTGTTGGCTTGCGCTCCCCCTCCGGACACCCGGCAGGCGTGGAGTGATCAGAAGCCGGCGACCTCCAGTCGCACCGCAGGGCGTTCAGACGCCCGCGGAAGGGGCACTCCGTCGAGTAGCCGGCTGCACACACGCACATCCGAGAAGAAGGTAATCCACGTGGCAAACATCAAGTCGCAGATCAAGCGCAACCTCACCAACAAGAAGGCGAACGAGCGCAACAAGGCCGTCAAGAGCGAGCTGAAGACCGCCATCCGCTCGGTCCACACCGCCATCGCCGCCGGCGACACCGAGAAGGCCGGCACCGCCCTCGCCTTCGCCGCCAAGAAGCTCGACAAGGCCGCCAGCAAGGGCGTCATCCACAAGAACCAGGCCGCGAACCGCAAGTCGGCCATCGCGAAGCAGGTCGCCGCGCTGTAATACTGCGCGAAGCTGCAACGACGAAGGGTCCGGCCATTGGCCGGGCCCTTCGTCGTTGCAGCTTCGCGGTCGACGGCCTCCTCGTTCCTCGTCGGCCGTCGCGCGGTCGGCTCACAGGGGTGGTCGCGGTGGGAGGAGCGGGTTTCGTTCCGGGTACGACGATCCGCTCGCACGCGGATCGCCGGTGACCCTGCGAGGTCGACGGGCGACGCTTCGTCGTCCATCGGACGTGACGCGGTCGGGTCTCATGACGGTCGCGGTGGGAGGAGCGGGTTCCGTTCCGGGTACGACGATCCGCTGACACGCGGATCGCCGGTGACCCGCACCGATCTCGACGGGCTCCTCGTGCCTCGTCGCCCGTCGCGCAGTCGGCTTCCGCGCATGGTCGCGGTGGGAGGAGCGGGTTCCGTTCCGGGTACGACGATCCGCTGACACGCGGATCGCCGGTGGGCCGTACCGATCTCGACGGGCTCCTCGTGCCTCGTCGCCCGTCGCGCAGTCGGCTTCCAAGGGTGGTCGCGGTGGGAGGAGCGGGGAGCGTTCCGGGTACGACGATCCGCTGACACGCGGATCGCCGGTGACCCTGCGGGGTCGTCGTCCGACTCTTCGTCGGCCGCGGTGCGACCCTGCGAGGGGAGGTGATCCCCTCATTGCTGGTCGAGTGGCCGCGGAGCGGCGTACCGAGAACCGCCGGGGACGAGGTCGGTGCGGATCGCGGGAGCAGGGCCTTTCGGGCGGGTCAGAGGCCCCGGGCGGAGACGACGGAGACCATGCGCTCGAGGGCGTACACGGGGTCGCGGGTGGCGCCCTTCACGTTGGCGTCGGCGTCGGCGACCGTCAGGATCGCGGTGCCGAGGCCCTCGCCGGTCCAGCCCTGCAGATCGCGCCGGGCCCGGTCCACCTGCCACGGAGCGAGGCCCAGACGCGAGGCGACCTGGCCCGAGCCCTCGCGCGAGCCGGCGACCTTCGCCATGGTCCGCAGCTTGCTCGCGAACGCGGCGACGATCGGTACCGGGTCGGCTCCGGAGGCGAGGGCGTGGCGGAGCCCGAGCAGCGCCTCGCCGTGACGGCCCGCGATCGCGGAGTCGGCGACGGTGAAGGCCGTGGTCTCGACGCGGCCGCCGTAGTACTTCGCCACGGTCGCCTCGGTGATCTCGCCGGTGGCGTCGGACAGCAGCTGCTGGCACGCCGACGCGAGCTCGTCGAGGTCGTCGGAGAAGGCCGACACCAGGGCTCGGACGGCACCGGTGGTCGCCGTGCGGCCGGCGGTGCGGAACTCGGCGATCGCGAAGTCGACCTTGTCGCTCTCGCGCTTGAGCTCGGCGCAGACGATCTCGATGCCGCCGCCCGTGCCCGAGCGGATGGCGTCGAGGAGCTTCTTGCCCCGGTTGCCGCCGCCGTGGCGGAGCACCAGGGTCGCCCCGTCCGCGGGCGCCGAGAGGTAGTCGAGGGTCTCGAGGAGGAACGCGTCCGTGCACTTCTCGACGTTCGAGACGCGGATGAGGCGGGGCTCGTCGAAGAGGGACGGGCTCGCGAGCGTCAGCAGCTCCCCCGGCGCGTAGCCGCCGGCGTCGATGTCGCTGACCTCGAGGCTCGGGTCCTCGGCCCGGAGGAACTCGCGGAGGAAGCGCAGCGCGCGGTCGGCGAGGAACTGCTCCGGGCCGGTGATCAGCACGATCGGCGCCGGCCGGGTCTGGTTCCAGGCGAGCTGCGGGATCGCCGCCTTCGAGGGCGCTGCCTTCGCGCGCGCCGGGGCCCTGCCTGCCATGCCGTGTCCTTCCGTGCCGCGCCCGTCCGAGCGCCCTCCACCCTACGGCCCGCTCACGGCGCCCCGAGGCCGCCGCGCGAGCCGTCGCGCCGCTCACCCAGACCGCGATCCCGTCGCTGCGGGACGCGAGCACGACCGTACCCTCGACATCCGACCTCAGCGCCACGACCCCGCGCTCGGCCAGCAGAGCGAGGAGCGACGGATTCGGATGTCCGTAGTCGTTCTCCGCCCCGACGGAGATCAGCCCGACGCTCGCGCCGAGCGCGTCGTAGAGGGCGGGCGACTGGTCGGCGGAGCCGTGATGCGCGACCTTGACGACATCGACCCGGCCGACCGGCAGCCGGGAGACGCGTCCCTGCTCCTGCTCGCCGAGGTCGCCCAGGAGTGCGACGGAGAGCGGGCCGCCGCGGGCGTCCGGGCCGATGTCGACCCGGAGGGTCACGCTCGCCTCGTTCCCCCGCAGCGCGCTCCGCCGCTCCGGCCACTCGACCCGCCAACGCAGCGAGCCGAGCGCGCCGCTGTCGCCGCGGACCGCCTCCTGCACGGCGACCCCCGCGCCGGTGAGCGCCGCCCGGTCGCGCTCGTCGTCGCGGCCCGCGGCGGGCCCGACGAGCGCGGCGTCGGTCCGTCCGAGGACGGCCTGGAGCCCGCCGACGTGGTCGAGGTCGTAGTGAGTGAGCACCAGCAGCGGGATCCGGTCCACTCCCATCAGGCGGAGGCAGGCCTCGAGCGGCGCGGGCTCGGGCCCCGTGTCGACGAGCAGCACGCCCGCGTCTCCGCGGAGGAGGACCGCGTCGCCCTGCCCGACGTCGCACATCGCGACACGCCAGTCCTCGGGAACCGAGGCGGCGCGGAGGAGCGGCGTGGCGACGGTGGTGCCGCCGGCGGCCGCGATCGCGCACGCCAGCCCGACGGCGGCGATCCGGCGCACCCGCGCGAGCCGCGGCGACTGCGTGACCAGCACGAGACCGAGCAGGGTCAGCACGGTGAGCGCGAGCGCTCCTCCCACTCCGGGCCACCAGGCGATCCTCGGGGCGGGCCACGAGTCGACGGCGCGGGCGATCGAGGCGATCCACCAGGCGGGGACGGCGGCGAGCCGGATCGCCGCGTCGGCGGCTCCGGGCCACCAGGGAGCGAGCAGGCAGCCGATGAGCCCGAGCCCGGTCGCGGCGGGTGCCGCGGGCTCGGCGAGCAGGTTGGCGAGCACTCCGTACACCGGCACCGACGGGTCCACGAGCAGCAGCACGGGCTGGCAGGCGAGCTGCGCCGCGGTCGGCACCGCGAGCAGCAGGGCGAGAGGCCCGGGCAGCACTCGACCGAGAGCGCCCGCGATCGGCTCGGCGAGCAGCAGGAGTCCGGCGGTGGCGAGGACGGACAGCACGAAGCCGAGCCTCCCCGCGATCGAGGGGTCGGCGGCCACGAGCACGACGACGGTCGCGAGCAGGGCAGGCACGGCCGCTCCGGAGCGACGCCCGAGCCGCGCGAGGAGGACCACCGTCGCCATCACCGCGGCCCGCACCACGCTCGGCTCGGGGGTCACCAGCACGACGAAGCCGGCGAGCAGGGCGAGGGCGGCGACGGTCCGGAGGCGGCGCCCGGCGCCGAGGAGCGCCGCGATCGTCCAGCCGGCGACCACCACCACGGCGCAGTTGGCGCCCGAGACGGCGGTCAGGTGGGTGAGCGACGCGGTGCGCATCGCCTCCTCGAGCCCCGCGTCGAGCGCGGACGTGTCGCCGGTCGCGAGGCCCGGCAGGAGCCCCGCCACGTCGCCGCCGACCAGCGCCGCGCGCTCGAGGAAGCGCGAGCGCAGCACCTCCGCGACGGCCGCCGCTCCCCCGGGACCGCGCCGGTCCTGAACGGACGCCGCCCTCAGCATCGTCGCCTCGCCGACGGGTGCCTCCTGCGCCGCAGCACGCGCCTCCAGGTCGAGCTCGGCGCCCACCGGCAGCCGACCGCCGGGATCGGCGAGCAGCACGCGGACGGGGGCCGCGGTCGACGCGTCTCCCACCCGCAGCGCCGTCGCGTCGAACCACACTCCCCCGGTCGCGAGCGGTCGGGCACCCGTGTCGACGCGCACGGTGACCGGGGTGAGGGCGCGATCCTCCTGTGCCTCCCGCAGCGACGCCGGGTGGTCACCGGGCGCCGCGGCGACGACGGAGGTGAGGGCGAGGGCGGCACCCGCGCCCGCGACGAGCACCGCTCCGACCAGCCGCCCGCCGAGGCCGCGCCGGAGCAGGACGCACGCCGCCCCGAGGAGCACCCAGCCCGCGGCGCACCACGAGAGGCCCCCGTCGAGCACCGCCGCGACCGGCAGCATCCCGGCCGCCCACGCGGTGGTCCACGCGGCCACCGCTGCCGGCAGGAGCCGCAGGTCCGCCGCCCGCACGCTCCTCACGGCGCGACCTGGTCGCGGAACGCGGCGAGCGTCTTCTCGCCGATCCCGGGGACCTCGAGCAGCTGATCGACGGAGGAGAACGGGCCGTTCGCCTCCCGGTGGGCGACGATCTTCTTCGCGGTCGCCGGGCCGATCTCGGGCAGCTCCTCCAGTTGGGCGGCCGTCGCCGTGCTCAGGCTCAGCACGGATCCGGGGGCGGCGGCCCCTCCCGGAGCGGATCCGCCCGGAGCCGCTCCCGCCGCGGCCGGCGCCGCTCCCACGGCCGGCACGACGATCTGCTCGCCGTCCACGAGCCTCCGGGCCAGGTTGACCGCCGCGCGCTCCGCCGACTCCTGGAACCCTCCGGCGGCGGCGACCGCGTCCGCCACCCGCGCCTCCGGCGACAGGACGTACAGCCCCGGAGAGGCGACCTCCCCGGCCACGTGCACGTACAGCGACTCGACCACCGCAGCAGCGGGCGCGCTCGTCGACACGGCGGGCTCCAGGACCCGCTCGCGACCGCTCGACCGCGCTCCCGCGAGCAGCACAGCGACCACCGCGGCGCCGATGACGAGCACGACCGCCGCTCCCACTCCCACGCGCCAGCGCGGGCGGGCGCGGCGGGGCCGCAGCAGCGCCGTCAGCTGCTCGTCGTCCGTCCCGCTGGTCTCTGGCATCCGCCGACGGTAGGACCCGCGTCACCGCCCGGCGCGGCCGCAGACACCGATCCGGGGACAGCCCGCCGGATCGCCTCCCTGTGGAGGAGAGGGCAGCACCGGCGCAGGACGCACGACGGGGCCCCTCCTGCGAGAGGAGGAGCCCCGTCGGGACGGATCGGCGGCTAGACCGCCTTCGTCACCAGGTTCACCAGGCGCGGCGCCCGAACGATCGCCTTCACGACCTCGCGGCCGACGAGAGCCCGGGCGACGCCGGCCGTGGCCCGCGCCTTCTCCTCGAGCTCGTCGGAGGAGATCTTCGGCGAGACCTCGAGCCGGTCGCGGACCTTGCCGTCGACCTGCAGGATCGCCGTGACCTTCTCCTCGACCAGCAGCGACGGGTCGGCCTTGCGCCACAGCGCGTGCGCGACGGTGCCCTCGTAGCCCAGACGGTGCCACATGTCCTCGGCCGTGTACGGCGCGAACAGGTTGAGAGCCATCGCGACCACCTCGACCGCCTCGCGGACCGCGGGGTCCCCGGCCCCGGCGCCCGAGTCGACGACCTTGCGGGTCGCGTTGACGAGCTCCATCAGCCGCGCGACCACGACGTTGAACTTGAACGCCTCGATCAGCGACGGGGACTCCGCGAGGAAGCGGTGGGTCTGGCGGCGCAGAGCCGCGTCGCCCGACTTCCACTCGACGTCGGGCCTCGAGGTGACGTCCTTCGCCAGGCGCCAGGCGCGGGCGAGGAACTTCGCGCTGCCGCCGGGCGAGACGTCGGCCCAGTCGATGTCGTCCTCGGGCGGGCCGGCGAACGCCATCGTCAGGCGCACGGCGTCGACGCCGAACTCGTCCAGCTGGTCCGAGAGGCGGACGATGTTGCCCTTCGACTTCGACATCGCTGCGCCGTCCATCTGCACCATGCCCTGGTTGAGCAGCGCCGTGAACGGCTCCGTGAACGACACGTAGCCCAGGTCGAACAGCACCTTGGTGATGAAGCGCGCGTACAGCAGGTGCAGGATCGCGTGCGTCACGCCCCCGACGTACTGGTCGACGGGCGCCCACTTCTCGGCGAGCTTCGGATCGAAGGCCTGCGTGTCGTCCTTCGGCGAGAGGAAGCGGAGGAAGTACCACGAGGAGTCGACGAAGGTGTCCATCGTGTCCGGGTCGCGGCGCGCGGGCGAGCCGTCCACCGGGTGCGGCACGTTCACCCAGTCCTCCGCCGCTCCGAGCGGCGACGAGCCCTTCGGCTGCAGGTCGAGGCCGTCGGTGGAGGGCAGGACGACGGGCAGCTGGTCCTCGGGCACCGGCACGAGCTCGCCGTCGGCTCCGTGGATGATCGGGATGGGGGTGCCCCAGTAGCGCTGACGCGAGATCAGCCAGTCGCGCAGGCGGTAGTTCTTGGCCGAGCGGCCGCGGCCGCGCTCCTCGAGCATCCTGATGACGCGCTCGATGGCGGTGCGCTTGGAGAGCCCGTCGAGCGGCCCGGAGTTGATCAGGCGGCCGTCGCCGGTCAGCGCCTCGCCGGTCGTGGCGGGGTCGAGCGAGTACTCCTTCTCGAGCGCGGCCAGCTCCTCCGGATCCTCGGGGATGACCGGGATCGCCCCGGTGACGGACGCGTTGGTGTCGACGACCACGCGCACGGGCAGGTCGAAGGCGCGGGCGAAGTCGAGGTCGCGCTGGTCGTGCGCGGGCACGGCCATGACGGCTCCGTGGCCGTAGTCGGAGAGGACGTAGTCGGCGGCCCAGATCGGCAGCCGCTCGCCGTTCACGGGGTTCACCGCGTAGCGGCCGAGGAACACGCCGGTCTTGGGGCGGTCGGCGGTCAGGCGCTCGATCTCGCTCGACTTCTGCACCGTCTCGAGGTAGCTGCGGAACGCGTCGCGGATCGCGGGCTCGGAGCCCTCGACCAGCTCGGAGGCGAGGTCGGAGTCGGGCGCGACGACCATGAAGGTCGCCCCGTAGAGCGTGTCGGGGCGCGTGGTGAAGACGGTGACGCGCTCGTCGCGGCCCTCGATCTCGAACTCGACGTCGGCGCCGATGGAGCGGCCGATCCAGTTGCGCTGCATGGCGATGACCTTCGACGGCCAGGAGCCCTCGAGCTGGTTCAGGTCGTCGAGCAGCCGGTCGGCGTAGTCGGTGATCTTGAAGTACCACTGCGTGAGCTTCTTCTTGACCACGACCGCGCCGGAGCGCTCGGAGGTGCCGTCCGCCAGGACCTGCTCGTTCGCCAGGACCGTCTGGTCCACCGGGTCCCAGTTGACCCAGCTGTCCTTGCGGTAGGCGAGGCCCTTCTCGTACATCTTGAGGAACAGCCACTGGTTCCACTTGTAGTACTCGGGGTCGGAGGTGTGCAGCACGCGGTCCCAGTCGAAGGACGCGGCGTAGCGCTTCATCGAGCGCTTCTGCTGCTCGATGTTGTCGTAGGTCCAGGTGACCGGGTTCAGCCCGCGCTTGATCGCGGCGTTCTCGGCGGGCAGGCCGAAGCTGTCCCAGCCGATCGGGTGGAGGACGTTGAAGCCCTGCTGGCGCCAGTAGCGCGCGATCACGTCACCGAGCGCGTACGCCTCGGCGTGGCCCATGTGCAGGTCGCCCGAGGGGTACGGGAACATGTCGAGCACGTACTTGCGGGGGCGCTTGTCGTCGGGGTCGTCCGTCGCGAACGGGCGCGTCTCCTCCCAGATCGGGAGCCACTTCTCCTGGAGCGCTCGGAAGTCGTAGCGCTCCTCGTCGCTCGCGCCGGTCTGCCGGGAGGTGTCTTCTGCCACAGGTGCTTCTCACTTCTGAAGGAGGGGGAGAACGCGCACGCGTGGGCGGCTGCGTTCGACCATCAACCCTACTGGCCCCGCGCGCACGGCAGACGAACGCGGCGCCCGCTCACTCCTCGGCGGCGCCCAGCACCGTGAGGAGCGCCCGCGCCTTCAGCCGCGTCTCCTCGACCTCCTCCTCCGGCACCGAGAGCGCGGTGATGCCGCCGCCGGTCCCCAGGCGGGCGCGCTCGCCGTCGAGCACGAGGGTGCGGATGGTCATCGCGAGGTCCAGCGAGCCGTCCGAGCCCAGGCGGCCGAAGGCGCCGGAGTAGACGCCGCGGGGACCGCCCTCCCACTCCCGCAGCAGCTCCACCGCCCGGCGCTTGGGCGCTCCCGTCATCGAGCCGGCCGGGAAGAGGGCCGCGATCAGCTGGGCGATCCCGACGCCCGGCGCGCGGCGGGCCGAGACCTCGCTGACCAGCTGGTGGACGTGCGGGTAGCTCTCCACCTCGAGCAGGCGGTCGACGACGACGGAGCCGGGGGCGGCGATCCGGGCGAGGTCGTTGCGGACGAGGTCCACGATCATCACGTTCTCGGCCCGCTCCTTCACGCTCGAGACGAGCTCGTCCCGGAGCGCGCGGTCCTCGTCGGCGTCCCGGCCCCGGGGGCGCGTGCCCTTGATGGGATGCGTGGCGACGCGTCCGTCGGCCCCGCCGGTGAGGAACCGCTCGGGCGAGGCGCTGACGAGCGCGAGCGGGCCGAGGCGGATCAGCCCGCCGTGATGGCTCGGGCTGGAGCGGCGGAGGCGACGGTACGCCTCGACCGGATCGAACCGGCCTTCGACGACGATCTCGTCGGTGAGGCAGAGCTGGTAGGCGTCCCCCGCGCGGATGGCCTCCTGGCAGCGGCCGATCAGCGCCGTGTACTCGGCGGCGGAGTGACGGCGGACCGGGACGCCGGCGGGCTCGGGATCCGCGGGGTCCGCGGGTGCGGGCGCGCCGACGAGCTCGAGCAGGCGCGCGGTGAGGTCCTGCGCGTCGCCCGTGGCGACCAGGCGGACGGTCCGGGCCCCGTGGTCGAACTCGAGCACGGGGTCGCCTCGGAGCAGGGCGAGGGCGGGCGGATCCGCGGGGCCGGCCGGCGCCGTCGGCAGGGAGACGGAGGCGGCTCCCGCCTCGTAGGAGATCCAGCCGTAGCGGCCGAGCGCGCGGTCGCCCGCCGGGGCCTCGTCGTCGACCGCGGCGAGCGCCGCCGCCACGTCGCCGCCGGCCTCGACGAGGAGCACGTCCTCGCGGGCGCACGCCCCGAGGTAGGAGCGGCCGCTCGTCGCTCCGAGGCCCGAGTCGAGCCAGAACGACGCCTCGGCCGTGGCGAACAGGGCGTGGTGCGCGAGCTCCGGATCGACCCAGGGCAGCTCGACCGAGCGGACGTGCCGATCCTCCGAGACCACTGGGCTAGCGTAGGCGGTCGTGGACGGCGAGCAGGTTCGGGAGTGGGACGGGCGGGCCCTGGCGAGCGTTCCCGAGCCGCCCGGGACCTCCCTGGACGCGGCCGACTCCTGGCTGGTGGACGAGGGCCGGGTCCGCGGGCTCGACCTGCACCGCGAGCGGTTCGCCGCCTCCGTCGACTCGGCGGGCGGGCACCCGGACGTCGAGGCGTTCCTCGACGCCGCGATCGCCGCCCTGCCCCGCGAGGGCCGGTCCTTCCCGCGCGTCGAGCTCTCGGGAGGCGCCCTGCGGCTCCGGCTGCGACCCGCCCCGCCGACGACCCGCTCGGTGGTGCTGTGGACGAGCCCCGTGGATCCGCGCCGGACACCGTCCTGGAAGGGCCCGGACATCGCACGTCTCGCCCTCCTGCGCACGCGCGCGCACGCCGCGGGAGCGGACGAGGCCGTGCTGCTCGACGCCGAGGGCGCCGTCATCGACGGAGCGAGCAGCGCGATCCTGTGGTGGCTGGGCGACGCGCTGGTCGTCCCTCCGGCGACGAGCACCCGCGTGCGCAGCGTGACGGCTCGGACCGTCTCGGTGCTCGCCGGCGCGCTCGGCGTGGACGTGATCGAGGCCCCGGCCGAGCCGGAGTCGCTCGAGGGCCGTGAGGTCTGGACGGCCAACGCCCTGCACGGTCTCCGGCTGGCGACCGCCTGGGCGGACGGACCGGCGCTCGCCGCGGAGCCGGGCCGCCTGGACGCCTGGCGGAAGCGGCTGGACGCTCTCAGGCGGCCCCTCCCTGCGCTCTGACCCGCGGAGGACCTCAGCTCCCACGCGTCCCCCAGACGGAGGGCCCCCGTTCCGGTCGCACTCGTGCGTCCGCCGTGCGAGCATCGAGTACCCCCTCTTCCGGCCCCCGCCGGCCACTCGAGAAAGTCCTGCGATGACGCGTTCCCCCTC
>NZ_PSVF01000013.1:0-101205 GCF_002931975.1 Rathayibacter sp. AY1F3
CCGCACCGACCGTCCCCGCCTGTCCCTCCTCCGCACCGCCCTGATCGGGACGACGACCGCTCTGCTGGCCGTCCTGGTCGCGGCGGCGCTCCTGTTCCACGCGTCCGGCGGACGCTGGTTCATCGTGCAGACGCCCTCCATGGGCACGGCCGCCCCGGTCGGCACCCTCGTCCTCACCGAGCCGACGGCCCTCGAGGACGTCCGGGTCGGCGACGCGGTCAGCTTCCACCCCACCACCACGCCCGACGAGACCTACACCCACCGGGTCGTCGAGATCGCCGACGACGGCACGCTCCGCACCCAGGGCGACATCAACGGAGCCGTCGATCCGTGGGCCACCGGCCAGGACCAGCTCATCGGAGTCGTCACCACGGCGCTGCCGGTGCTCGGCTGGCTCGTGCGCGGCCTGCCGCTGCTGATCATCGGCGCCGTCCTCGTGCAGCTGCTCACCCGCTTCATCGCCTCGCCCACCCAGCGGGCGTCGATGCGGATCCTCGGCCTCTCGCTCGTCGCGTCCGTCACCGTCTTCGTGCTCCGCCCGCTGGTCGGCATCGTCGTCCTCGAGGCCACGGTCGACAGCGGCACGACGAACGCCACGCTCGTCTCGACGGGCGTCCTCCCCATCCGCGTGAGCGCCGAGGGCGCCGACCCCGTCGACCTGGTCTCCGGACAGGTCGGCCGCCTGCAGATCCCGGCGCACGACGGAGACGCCTACGCCCTCTCCTCCGCTCTGCACCTGCCGTTCTGGGGCTGGGTCCTCTTCGTCCTGCTCTGCGCGATCCCGGTGCTCTACACGGTCTTCGTCGGCCTCCCCGGCGAGCCGGAGCGGACCGCCGAGCGCGGCCGCCGCGCCGCCCGCGAGGAGGAGACGGCATGAGCCGGCACCGCCTCTCCGCCGGCTCGCCGGCCGCGCGGCTGCGCACCCTCCTCGCCCGCCCGAGGTCTGTCGTCGCCGCCCTCGCCGCCGCCGCCCTGGCCGCCGTGCTGCTCACCGCCCCTGCCACCTCCGGCGCGTACACCGCCTCGATCCTGAACTCGACCAACACGGTCGGCAGCGCCGCCGCGTTCTTCACCTGCGACGGCGCCCTCGCCGCCGACCGCGGGGCCGCGCTCTTCGCCTACACGCTCGCGCAGCCGAGCGGATCGACGACCGCGCCCGACACGGACTCCGGCCAGTACCCGGGCACCTACCGCTCCACCAGCCTCTTCCCGACCGCGATGGTCAGCTCCGCCGCGACGCCCAAGGCCTGCCCGCGCGACGCGGGCGGCTCGTGGACGCCGAACGGCACCAACCAGTACCTGAGCACGCCGCTGGAGATCAGGAACCCCGGCACCTTCAGCACCGAGATCTGGTTCAAGACCACGAACGCCGGCGGCAAGCTCTTCAGCTTCAGCGCGGGCGCCACCGCTCCCGGCGGCCAGTACGACCGCCACACCTACATCGGCGCCGACGGCAAGCTCGTCTTCGGCGTCTACAACGGCGCCGCGCAGACCATCACGAGCACCCGAGCCGTCAACGACGGGCTCTGGCACCACGTCGTCTCCACGCTCTCGCCGACGGCGGGCATCGCGCTCTGGGTCGACGGCGTGAAGGTCGCCTCGAACAGCACGTACCGCACGGCCGAGAACACGACGGGCACCTGGAAGATCGGGTACGACAGCCTCGGCGGCCAGTGGCCGAACGTCGGCTCCTCGTACTTCGGCGGGAGCCTGCGCTACGCCGCGGTGTACTCGACGGTCCTCACGCCGGAGCAGATCCAGACGCACTACGCGGCAGGACGCTGAGCGAACGGCCCGGTCGGCGGCGCCTCCGCCGCCCTAGGGTGAGCGGATGAGCACCCCCGCCCTCTCGCGCCGCGCCCGCTTCCACCAGCGGTTCCTCGTGGAGGAGCGCGTGATGGCCCCGGAGGAGCGCCGCGGCCTCGACCGGGCCGGCTTCGGCCTCATCGGTGTCGGCGTCGTCCTCTTCGCGGCCTTCACCGCGCAGGTCGCGAGCGGCACCGGCCTCACCGTCCTCGATCCGGTCGTCGCCGAGTGGTTCCGCGAGAAGCGCTCCGCCGAGGGCACGGTCGTGATGGACGCGCTCGCCACCGTCTTCGGGCCGGTCTACCTGCCGGTCATCATCCTGGCGGTGCTCGTGCTCTGGTTCGTCCTCGCGCGGCACCTCTGGCGGCCGATCCTCCTGGCCGGCGGCATGCTCGTCGGGATGCTCAGCGTGCAGCTGGCCGCTCACCTCGTGATGCGGATGCGCCCGCCGGTCGAGTACATGCTGCTCGGGCCCGACGGGACCTTCTCGTTCCCCTCCGGCCACGTCACCGGCGTGAGCGACTTCTTCCTGATCACCACGTTCCTCCTCGCCTCCCGCCGCTCCTCCCGGAGCTGGATGATCGGGGGCTTCGCGCTCTCGCTCGGGATGATCGCCGGCCAGATCGTCGCGCGGCTCTACCTCGGCTACCACTGGCTGACCGACACGCTCGCCTCGGTGTCGCTCGCCCTGATCGTGCTCGGCTCGGTGATCGTGATCGACACCCGCCGGACCGCGGTCGTGCGGGGCCACGCGGACTGACCGGCGCGGCGCCTCCCTCTGCGGCGAGGAGCAGGCCGCGGGAGCAGGCCCTGTCGTCAGCCCCGGTCGGCCGGATCCTCCTCGGTGACGATCGGCACCGGCTCCGTCACGCCGATCGTGCTGACGATCGGGACGATCCCGGTGCGGGTGAACGGCTCCTCGGCGGCCGGCGCCGGCTCGTCGGGCAGCGGTGCGGGGTCGACCGCGGCCGACGCCGACGGGT
Organism: Rathayibacter sp. AY1F3; assembly: GCF_002931975.1. Taxonomy (NCBI): domain Bacteria; kingdom Bacillati; phylum Actinomycetota; class Actinomycetes; order Micrococcales; family Microbacteriaceae; genus Rathayibacter; species Rathayibacter sp. AY1F3. The sequence continues at coordinate 2,790 of NZ_PSVF01000013.1, forward strand.
CGGACGCCGTGAGGCCGGATCCGCTGCCCGGCGCCGTGACGACCTGCGCGGTGTCCGCCTGCCCGGCCTCGGCGCCGTCGGGGTAGAGGACGTCGGCGGCGAGGGCCTGCTCGATCCCGCGGTCCCGGCGGGTCCGGGCGCGGACCGGCGCCACCGCGCGCACGATCGGGGTGCGCAGGCGGCGGTAGGCGATCCGGCCGAGCGTGACTCCGCCGGCGAGGCCCAGCGCGATCATGCCCGCCTGGAGCAGGAGCTCGATCCCGGCGCTCGGGCCGGCGTTCGAGGTGAGGCCGAGGACGCCGCGGTAGAGGGTGAGGCCGGGCAGGAGGGGGACGATCGCGCACGCGGTCGTCACCACGGCGGGCACCCGCATCCGCTCGGCCAGCATCTCGCCGAGCAGGCCGATCGCCAGCGCCGGGAGGGCGTTGGCCATGAGCGGCGCGAAGCCCGAGGTGGTCAGCGAGTCGGAGACGAGGAACGCACCGGCTCCGGTGAGGGCGGCGATGAGCGCGGGCCGCGGCGGGGTGTGCGACGAGAGCGCCCAGGCGCCGGCCGCGACCCCGGCGCCGAGCACCTGCACAGCGGCCGGCCAGGGGCGGGCGTAGGAGTCGACCAGCACCAGCTCGACCCCGAGCGAGCGCGCGCCGTCGAGCACCACGGCGATCCCGACGACGATGCCCAGCGTCAGCAGCCCGACCTCGAGCAGCCGGCCGCCCGCGGTGATCGGGAACCCGTTGATCGCGTCGTCCGCCGCTCCCACGAACGAGAGCCCGGCGAGGAGCACGACCACCCCCGACGCGACGACGAGCGCGGGCGGCAGCACCGCCAGCTCCACGGGCAGCCGCGGCACGACCGCGAGCAGCACCACCGCCACTCCGGTCGCCAGCGCGGCGCCGGCGATCTGCTGGAAGAAGGCGGGCAGACCCCAGCGGGCGAGGAGCTGGTTGACCAGGTCGATCGCGGCGGCCGTCGCGGCGGCGAGGAGCACGACGAGGGGTCCGCCCCCGAGTAGGAGCGCGACGCCCGCCGCCATCAGCGCGAGCGTGAGGGTGACGACCCCGCGGCGGTAGCGGTGAGGCTGGACGAGGATCGCGTCGAGCCGGTCGTGCGCGGCCTCGAACTGGTGCCGGGCCTCCTCGCGGGCCTCGGCGGAATCGACGGCGTCGGCGACCCGCACCTCCGGCGAGCCCTCGGTGATGGCGGTGACGAGCGCCGTCACGCGGGCGAGCCGCTCGTAGTCGGCGCTGCGGGAGGGGACGACGCGCAGCACGCTCACGCTGGGGGAGTCGTCGCCTCCGTCGTGCACGACCAGGATCGACGTGAAGGTGAGGTCGACCTGGCACTCGATGCCGTAGGCGCGGCACACCCGCTGGATCGTCTCGGTCACCTCGGCGGCCGCGGACCCCAGCGAGAGCAGCGTCTCGCCCAGCCGCACGGCCAGCTCGAGCACTCCGCGGACCGTCTGCTCGGCGAGGAGCGCGCGCTGCGCTCGACGGCTCACCGGGGCCGCGGGCCGCTGCCCGCCGAGCTTGCCGACGACCTGCTGCAGAAGACGAGGAGAGCGCACCGTCCAGGGTAGGCACGCGGGGGCCGGTCCGGGGACGGCTTGCGGCGGCTTTCCCGCGGATGCCCGGGCAGCAGCCCTCAGAAGCAGGCGAGCACCCGGGTCGTCAGCCAGAGGGCGGCCTCGAGCTCGGTGTGCAGCTCCCGGCCGAGGGCGAGCCAGCGCTCCTCCGCCTCGGCGCTCCTCCATCCCTCGAACACGTCGCATCCGGACGCCCAGAGCTCCTGCCAGCGGAGCAGCGGTCCGTGCAGGGCCTCCGGGACGCCGATCGCACCCGGGTCGTCGATCGGGCCGTCGACCGCCCAGAGCGGATACTCCGCGCAGTGGTCCGGGTACAGGCGGAGGTCGGCGAGCCGCCCCTCCCGATCGGCCCGCGCGCGGGCGAGGGTGTCCTCCTCCGTCGCGAACGGCGGGACGATCCACTCGATCTGCGTGACGGGATCGACGACTCGGCGTTCCACGGCTCCTCCTCCGCTCCTCGATGCGCGCACGACGGTAGCAGGGCCGTTCCGCGCCGCATCGGAGGGGGCCTGCCTACACTGGCGAGCGACTGCGTCCGCGAACGGGCGGGCGGGGCGAGGGGTGGGAGCGCATGAGGGTTCACGAGCGTGCGGTGCGGCACGGGCGGCTCCGGCGGCGGTCCGGGGTGCGGACAGTGGTGGTCGGGATCGCGGCGGTGGTCGGCGTCCTCGCTGTCAGCGCCACCTCGCTCGTGGCGATCGCGACGGTGAGCATCAGCCGGAACGTCGCCGACAACGCGGTCGATCTGGGCGTCGCTCCTCCCACCGCCGGGAACGTGCAGATGGGCGCGGTCGAGGGCGGTTTCGACGTCCTGGTGGTCGGCACCGACAACGACGCCACGCAGGGCGACACGTTCGGCGTCCGCGACGACACGCTCAACGACGTCAACATCCTGCTCCACGTCTCGGCCGACCATCGCAGCGCGACGGTGATCAGCTTCCCGCGCGACCTGATCCTGGACCGTCCCGCCTGCACGGACCCCGAGACGGGCGTCGTCACCGAGGCCGCCGCCGGCGTCCCGCTCAACTCCGCGTTCCAGTACGGCGGGCTCGCCTGCGTCAACGACACCCTGCAGCAGTTCACCGGCCTGACGGTGCCCTACGCCGGCTGGGTGTCCTTCAACGGCGTCATCGAGATGAGCAACGCCGTCGGCGGCGTCCCGATCTGCCTCACGGGTCCGATCCTCGACACCGACTCGGGCCTGGACCTGCCCGCCGGCACCTCCACCGTCTCCGGGTCGATGGCCCTCTCGTTCCTCCGCAGCCGCCACGGCGTCGGCGACCAGAGCGACCTCAGCCGCATCTCGTCGCAGCAGCAGTACCTGGCCTCGCTGATGCGCACCGTCCGCTCGGCCGACACCCTCTCGAACATCCCCGCCCTCTACGGGCTCGCGCAGGCGACCTCGTCGAACGTGCACCTGTCGACGTCGCTCACGAGCCCGGCGACGATGATCTCGCTCGCCCTCGCACTGAAGGACGTCGACCTCTCGAAGATGGTGTTCGTGCAGTACCCGGCGCTCGACGACCCGGACTACCCGGGCAAGGTCGTGCCCAACGCCGAGGTCGGCGCCGAGCTCATGAACCGCGTCCTCAACGACCAGCCGGTGACCCTCGCCTCCGACGCTCCGGCGGAGGAGGCGCCCGCGGCGGAGGCGCCCGCGGAGGGCGGCGCGGCTCCGACGGATCCCGCTCCCGTCGCCGTCGACGCTCCGGGCCAGACCGCGGCGGAGGAGACCTGCGCGGTGCCGTCCGACTGACCCGACGGGTCTCGCGACGACGAAGGCGCCCGGGCGGTGTGCCCGGGCGCCTTCGTCGTGCGCGGTGCGCGGCCGTCTACGCGCGGCGGCGGCGGAGCACCGTCAGGGCGAGACCGCCGAGGATGCCGAAGGCGGCCAGGGCGAGCGGCGCGGTCGTCGAGACGCCGGTCGAGGCGAGGACGGCGCGGTGGCCGCCCGTCTGCGCCGCGGGTCCGGAGCCGGCCGGGTGCACTGCGGGCCCGGCGCCGGCAGGGTGCGCCGTGACGGCGGCGACCGCGGCGGAGCAGTCGGCCTCTCCGGCGATCGGGTCCTCCTCCGTCAGCGTGTAGTCGTAGGAGGTGCTCGCCACGAGACCGCTCGACGTGCCGCGGGCGATGACGCAGTAGATCTCGCTCGCCGGGTCCTGCAGCGGGTACTCGCCGAGGGAGATCAGGCTCCAGCCCAGCGCGTCGACGCCGACCTCGAGGCTCGAGCCGCCGCCCGTGAGCGTCTGGCGCGCACCCGAGGTCGAGAAGACGCCGATCGAGACGGTCTCGTCCGCGCCGAAGCCGAGGAGTGCGCCACCGCTGGTGGGCTGTCCGTCCGCCGGGGCGGGCTCGGGCGGAGCCCCCTGGGGCCAGATCCGGATCGCAGTGCGCGAGGGGACCTGCTCGAGCGACGACGCCACGGAGCGTCCGCTGGTCTCTCCCGTGGCGGTGACGGTGAAGGTGCCCAGCTGGTCCGCCATGGTGTCGGCGTCGAGCAGGACGAAGGCCTCGCCCGAGAGCGGGGTCGGCGCGGGGGGCACGAGGGCGGAGGTGCTGCCGTCGGGCGCGGTGAGCGTGACGGACACGTCCTCGCCGCGGTCGAATCCGCGGAACGAGGCGACGACGCCGTGGATCCGGAACTCTCCGACCTGGATGTCCGCACCGGCCGGGAGCACCCCGCCGTCCTCCCGGTTCTGGAAGACGACGCTCGTGTCGGGCTGCGTCACGGTCAGCTCGACGGCATCGGAGGCGACAGTGGCGCCCGAGGCGTCGAGTCCCTCCGCGACGACGGAGATCGTCTCGCCGGGGAGCGGGAGGTGGGGGTCCACCGCGACGCCGTCCGCGTCGGTGGGGAGCCAGTCCTGGAGGCGGAGCTCGCCGGAGGCGGTGATCACGCTGGTGGTGACGGCCTCCTCCGAGTCGCCGTCGCGGAGCACGACGACGGCGACGGTGCCGGGCTGGAAACCTGTCCCGGACACGTCCAGGCCGCCGGCCCAGCCCTCCGCCGACGGGATCGCGGAGAACGCCGAGCCCGCTTCGTAGGTGGTGCGGTCGAGGGCGATCGCCAGGGGCGACTGCGCGCTCTCGACGGGCGCGATGGTCGGAGCCGGAGTGGGCACGGGAGTCGAGGCCGGTTGCGGCGTCGCCGTGGGCTCCGGAGTCGCGATCGGCTCCACGGTGGGAGCCGGCTCGGCCGGTGCAGGACTCGAGGCGGCGTCCGGGACGACCTCGGTGGCCAGAGCGACGGACGGGAACGCGAGCGCCCCCAGCAGTGCCGCAGTGGTGATGACGGTGACGCCGTGGCGTCGTCGCGCAGAGCGCACGATTCCTGCTTCCTCCGAGCCGCTGATCGCGGTCGGCTTCCCCATGAGCGGGGGACGCTCGCCCCCTGTCGCTGAGTGTGTCCTATGCGGAACCTCAGCCGGTGCCGGATCCTGCAACGATCCGATCACGCCGCGCGGCGCGAGGTGACGGTTCGGTCGCGGGCGCGCACGGCGACCCGGACAGACTGGTGGGCGACGCTCCCCGGGGGTGCTCAGACCGGCGGCACGACCAGCAGCAGCACGCCGATCGCGGCACTCATCGCGGCGACCACGCACCAGCGCTCCGCCCGGGTTCCCGCGGGTCCGCGCGTCCGCGCCACGGCGCCGAGACCGATCGCGAGCACGGCGATGCCGACCTGCAGCGCCACGGTGGTGCGGATCAGCGTCCAGGCCTCGAAGACGCTCGCTCCAGCCGATCCCGTGGCGAGCAGCGGCACTCCGCCGACGCCCACCGGTACCAGCAGCAGGCCGGATCCGATCGCGAGCGCCGCGACCAGGTGGGCGAGCACGTCGTCCAGCGCGGTCCGTGGGGGCGCGCCGACCGGCCCGAGAGCGGCGGCGCCGGGCCTCATCGCGACAGTGCGGAGATGCATGGGGCGAGCGTAGGTCCGGACCGCACCCGAGCGGACCCCCTGCGGAGGCCCCTGTCCGGTGGGCATTCCGGAGGAGGATCGGCGCTTTCTCGAAGGTGGTGCGAGGCCGGCGATGATTCCTCGCTCGTCGACTGGAATGCATGCCCGTGCAGTCCGATCGAGCGCCACGGGACGAGCGCGATCGCCTCGAGCGGGAGGAGTGTCTTCAAGGAGCAGAACTACTCAGGAGGAAAGACGCCGAGGCGGCCTGCGAGAAGCGCAGACCGCCTCGGCGGGAAGTACTCAGCCCTTGTCCGCCTGATCGGCTCAGAGAGCGATGTAGTTCCCGTTGTCGTGCAGAAGGAAGCTCTGAGCGCTCTCGGGAACGACGTAAGCGGTGTATCCGGTGAAGCTCGTGCCCGGGTACAGGGTCGGCCCGTCCGACATCGACGGCATCGAGTCGCCGAGGATCACGTACTCGTTGTCGTAGCGATTGCCCTCGGGCGTCGCCAGCGAGAGGTCGAAGCTGGCGAGAGAGGGCTCGACGCCGTCGGGGTCGATGCCCGTCATCGTCAGCTCGACGACGACGTACTTGAATCCTGCGGGCGCCTCGTCATTGAACATGTTGCCCTCCGTCACGAGAGCGCCGGCGTTCGCGTCCACCACCTTCGCGGTGAGGCTGTACTTGTCTCCTCCGAACAGTCCTTCGGCGACGTAGGGCTGGGGGAGCGGCTGCTGCGCGGAACCGTCCGCGGTCGGCTCGGCTGCCTCGGTCTGCTCCGGCGCGGGCTCCGGCTCCACGGCGTCCGCGATGGGCGCCTCGGCCTGCTCGGCAGGCGCTTCCGCGGCCTCCGACGCAGGAGCGGCTGCGGCCGGAGCGGGGTCGGCCGGCTCGACCGCCGCCGTCTCCGACGACCGGGTGTCGGAGGGGACGAGCGCGAGAGTGGTGGCGAAGATGCCGCTGATCAGGGCGACGGCTCCCAGTGCGAGTCCGGTGACAGCCAGGCCCTTCGGCTGCTTCCTCAGCAGGGCGAGAACGGCGAGAGCGACCGCTGCGATGGCGAGGACGAGACCGAGGCCGGGGACCAGACCCGTCAGGAAAGCGAGGATCCCGAGGACCAGCGCGAGGATGGCGAAAGCTGCGGGGCCCTTCGGCTTCGGGGCAGCGGAGGCACCCCAGGAAGCGGCGGTCGGCTGGGTCTGCTGGAAGGAGCCGTAGCCGCCGGGCTGTGCGGGAGGCGGCGGCGGCGCGTCGTCGTGCCAGCGCTGACCGTCCCAGTAGCGCTGCTCATTGTTCGCGTGGGGAGCGGGATACCAGCCGGCGGGCGTCTCGTGGGGCATTCTCGTGTTCTTCCGGATTCTCGATGAGTGATGGCGCAGTGAAAGCACTCGCGCCGAGCGCGTCTTGTGGGGAGTGCTCAGGAGTATGTCAGAAGCGCGTCGAGCGGCCGACAGTCGATCGACGACACTTCTCGCGGAGCATCCGGCGAGAACCGACGGGAATGGATCCTCGAATTCCGCCGCGCCGATATCGCCCGCAGATGCAGAGATCGGGTGCAGGACTCTTCGTGCGCTCTCCGGTCGCGAAACGTGATCGGACGAGGATCGGTCGGCCTCATCGATGCCTCCGCCCGGCACCTCGGCCTCGGGCACCGTCTCGGGCAGGATCAGGGGATGCTCCTGCAGACGATCACCACCGGATCCGGACCGCGACACGTCGGGCTGGTGCACGGTCTCGGCGGGTCGGCGGCGACCTGGGGGCCGTTCGTCGAGCGGCTCGTCGCGACCGGCCGCTACACGGTCACGGCCGTCGACCTGCGCGGACACGGCGCGAGCCCGCGGGCGGGGTCGTACCGGATCGACGACATGGCCGCCGATCTGGTCGAGTCGCTGCCGGCGGGACTCGACAGCGTGGTCGGCCACTCGCTCGGCGGCGCGGTGCTGCAGCGCGCCGTCGCAGGACTCGCGCCCGGCCGGGCCGTCTACCTCGATCCCGGGTTCGCCCTGGCGCTCCCGACGAGCGGCCTCGCCGGACGGCTGTTCTGGGCGGCACCTCTCCTGTCGCTCGGCCTCGCCCAGCTCGGACAGGCGCGGGCGAGCGCCGCGGTCCGCGCCGCCTACAGCCCCCAGACCCGCGCACTCCTCGACGACGCGAAGAAGCGGTTCGACGCGCGGATGGCTGTCGGCGTGTTCCGGGACGTCGCCTTCCACCCGGTCCCGGTCGAGGCGCCGGCGGTCCCGTCGACGATCGTGCTCTCCGACCAGTCGCCGGCGGTGCTGCCGGACGCCCTGGCCGCGCGGCTCGAGCAGCGGGGCTGGCAGGTGCGTCGGCTCCCGGGCGTGCACCACGACATGCAGCTCGAGGATCCGGACAGGACGTTCGCCGCGATCGCGGACGTGCTCTAGCCGCCCCCTCCGCGGGTCGGGCGCCGGTGAACGGGGATTCCGGATGCATCCGTACCTCGCGGATCGAGACGGCGGGCGATCCCGGAGGCCCGCCCGCCGTCCTCCTGCGCCCGCCGTCAGCGGACGGTCGTCGCGGCGGTGTCGGTGTTGCTGCGGATCGACGGGTCCGGCGTCCTGACCGAGAACGCGGCGGCGAAGGCGGTCGCGGTGCCGGTGCCGGTGGCCGTGACGGTGATCCTCTCGGTGACGGTCCGCCCGTTCGCGAGACTCGAGCGCGGGAAGATCACGATGCTCCCGATGCGGCTGTACGAGCCCGTGGCGGAGACGAACTGCACCGTCGGGGGGAGGACCACCTTCGAGAAGACGGACGTCGACGCGGAGGGTCCGGCGTTCCTCGTGATGAGCGTGTACGTGAACGTCCTCCCCTTCACCGCGGTGGTCGGAGCGGAGACGTCGACCCGCAGGTCGGCCCGCGTGGTCGCCTTCTGCGGAGAGACGGTCAGAGTGCTCACCGCCTCGACGGTGCCCGCCGAGTTCGCCGCGCGGAGGGTGAAGCCGTAGGTCCCCGCGGTGGTCGGGGTGCCGGTGAGGCGCCCGGAGGCGTCGAGGGCGAGTCCGGGAGGCAGAGTGCCCGACGCGACGGTGACGACCGGCGCCGGGGATCCGGTCGCCGTGTACGTGAAGTCGTAGGCGGAGCCGACCACGCCGGCCGCGGCCGTCCCCGAGAGGGTCGGAGCGGTCGCCGCCTGCCCGACGGTGAGTGTGTGGGGCGCGCCGGTGGTGGTGCCGAAGGTGGTGCGGGCGGACACGGTGAAGGAGGACGCCCCCTCGACGGTCGGGGTGCCGGAGAGGACGCCCGCGGAGGTGAGGGTCAGGCCGGCCGGAAGGGACCCGGAGGCGAGCTCGAACGTCGACGCGCCGCCGGTGGCGAACGTGTAGGAGAAGGGCGCTCCGAGAGGCGCCGTCGCCGGAGGGGCGTCGGCGGTGAAGACGGGCCGAGCGCCGAGGGCGAGGCTGTGGAAGCTGCCGCCGGACACGGCGGTGGCGCCGGTGAGTCCCGCCGGCACGGAGGCCTCGCCGAAGCCGTCGTAGCCCCAGGCTGTGACGGTGCCGTCGCGGCGCAGAGCGATGCTGTGGTACCCGCCGGCGGCGACGGCGGTGACGTCCGCGAGGCCGCCGGGGACGTCGGACTGGCCGTCGCTGTCGCTGCCCCAGGCGACGACGGTCCCGTCCGAGCGCAGCGCGAGGCTGTGGGAGGCGCCGGCGGAGACGGCGGTGACGCCGGTGAGTCCCGCGGGCACGTCGGTCTGCCCGAAGGCGTCGTCTCCCCAGGCGGTGACGGTGCCGTCGCGGTGCAGCGCGAGGTCGTGGAAGCGGCCGGCGGCGATGGCGACGACTCCGCTGAGCCCGTCCGGAACGGTCGCCTGTCCGGAGAAGTCGTATCCCCAGGCGGTGACGGTCCCGTCCCCGTGCAGGGCGAGGTTGTGGTAGCCGCCGGCAGCGATGGCGGTGACGTCGGCGAGCCCGTCCGGCACCGTGGCCTGCCCGTCGCCGTCGTCGCCCCAGGCGGTGACGGTCCCGTCCCTCCGCAGGGCGAGGCTGTGGTTCACGCCGGCGTCGACGGCGACGACGTCGTCCAGACCGGTCGGCACGGTGGCCTGCCCGCTGCTGTCCTCGCCCCAGGCGGCGACGGTGCCGTCGCTGCGCAGGGCGAGGCTGTGGGAGCCGCCCGCGGCGATCGCCGTCGCGTCGGTGAGCCCAGCCGGCGCAGCGACCTGCCCGCTGGAGTCGTCACCCCAGCCGACGACACCGGTCGCAACGGGAGCCGCGGCGACCGCGGACAGGGGAGCCGTGGTCCCGAGGAGGAGCGCGACGGTCGCCGTCAGCGCGAGCAGGCCGAGCGCCGGCCGAGGCCTCGTCCTCCGCTCAGGGGTCGAGCGGGCCGTGCCGGCGTCCGGGTCGGTCGGGCGGGAGGCGGAGGGAGAGCGCATGCTGGAGCCTTCGATCGGGTCGACCGTGGGCGGCCGTCTCCGAACAGTGGCACCCGGTCCCACCGCCGACAACAGCCTCTAGCGGACATGTCCGCAACAGGGCAGGTGCCGGTGCGCGGAGGACGCGGTGGCCTCGTCTCGTCCCCCGCGGAGCATCCCCCACCGGTGCCCGGGGGCGGTCCCGCCGGATCGCGCGCAGGCGTCTCGCGCGGACCGATCGCGGCGAGACGTTCTCCTCCCGGCCACCCGTGCCGGACGCCCCGGCCCCTACCGTGGCCGCATGACAGCAGCGGAGTCAGGACGTCCCGGAGCCCGAGAGCGCAGCTCGAGCCGTATCCTCGCGGCCGGCGCTCTGATGCTCGCCTCGGCCGGGCTGCAGCAGCTCGCCGCCGTTCAGCGCTGGGCCGTCGCCGGGCCGATCCTGGGCGAGCAGGCGATCGAGGACCACCGGTACGACTACTCGTGGCCCTCCGATCCGTGGGAGAACGTCGGATCGGCAGGGCAGCTGCTCGGGATCGGGCACCTCCTCGTCGCTCTCGCCGTCCTCGCCGCGGTCGGTCCGGGACGGCGGCGCCCGGTCGCGGTGCTGCGGATCGTGGTCGCCGCGGCGTTCGGCTGCCTCGGCCTGCACGCGGTCCTGTCCGGGATCCTCGGCGCACCGACGATCCTGCAGGCGATGCTCCCGGCGGTCGTGCTGGGACTGGTCGCGCCCACCGCTCTTCTCGCGCTCGCGGTCCTCATGGCGAGGACGTCGCCCCTCCGCGCCGCGTCCTTCGTCCTCCTGATCGGATCGACGCTGCCCGGCTACCTCGTCGCGACGTTCGCGATCGCTCCCGCGCTCGTCGGCTCCCAGTCGTACGACACCACGCCCTGGACGGAGTCGGTGGTCGCCGCCTCGGTGGCGCTCGCCGGGGCGGCACTCCTGCTCGAGGCGCTGATCCGCTCGATCGCGCAGCGCGCGGGGGCCGTGCCGCATCGCGACCGGTCGCCGGGAGCCGCGGCCTCCTGAAGGCGGGCTCACCAGCCCGCCGTGTCGGCAGTGCCCGGACACGAGGAAGGGCCGCCCCGGGGGACGGCCCTTCCCGCGACTCCGTCGGCCCTGCGCTCCTCGGCAGGAGCGCGGTCACCGGGGGGTCGGGTCAGCGCTGGACGAGCGGGACGGCGATGTCGGTGACGTTCGCCCCGATGGCGCCGAGCGGAGTCGCCGTGCCGTTCAGCAGTCCGATCTCGTAGAGCGACCCGTTGACGGCGGCGAGGCCGACCGAGCCGATGGAGCTGCCGTTGCGGAGGACGGAGTAGATGTCGAAGCCGGTCGCACCCGCTGCGTCGAGGCCGAGCTTCCCGGTCGGCGCCAGGGTGCCGGCGTTGGCCGGGGACTGGATGGCGATCTGGTCGAGGGCCGTGTCGAGGACGAACAGGGTGGTCGCGCTGTTCGCGTCGAGGTCGTTGTTCGTGTACGCGGCCCCGGCGACACCGGTGGCCACGGCGGGCGCGGCGTAGCTGAGCGTGCCGTCGGCGACCGTCGCGGCGCCCGCGGTGGCGAACGGCTGACGGAGGTTCTGGCCTGTGTCGCTGACCACGCGGAGCGCGTTCGCGGCGGGGTTGAAGTCGACGCCGAAGGAGGTGCCGCTCAGCGCCACGGTGAGACGGGTCACCTGGGTGGCCACGCCGGTGGACGGGTTGATGGAGTAGACGCCGGCGCTCGCCGCGTTGTCGCCGACGCCGTAGAGGGCGCCGTCCTGGACCCGGTAGTCGATGCCGATGAGCGCGGTGTCGCCGCCGGTGAGGCCGGTGACGGCGACGCGGTTCGTGACCTTGCCGGGCTTGGTCGGGTTGAACTGCACGAGCTTCGTGCCGCCGTCGGAGAGTCCGACGACCCGCAGCTTCGCCGCCACGGAGCGGACCGCGTTGATCAGGTTCCTGTCCGACGCGCTGCTGGAGTCGCTGGTCGCGGCGGCGGGAGCGACGCTGCTCGCACCGGCGAGCACGGGTGCCACCGCCATCACGCCCGCGACGGCGACAGCTGCGATACCGACTCTGATGTTCCTGGTCATCGTGCACTCCTCGAGACTTGCGGTCGCCGGAGATCGGCGGCTCGGAGGGGGATACCGTCCGGAGCGCGCGAGCGTTCATCCGATCCGGAGATCCGTGCCCCGTCACTCCAGAGAGCCGTCGGCGAACCGGCGGAGCGCGGCCGCGTAGCGGTCCGGGTCCCGGTGGTCGCTGTCGGTCAGGAGCAGCACCGAGCCGGAGACGGCGCGCGTGTATTCGCCGCGGCAGGGGAGGGTGACCACCGTCGTCAGTCCGGCCTCCCAGGCGGGGACGAGGGAGCCGAGGCAGCGCCGCTCCGGGGCGGCGTCCAGCGGGACGTCCCGCGCGTCCATCCGGGCGGACCGCAGCTCGTCGTGCCAGGCGCGGAATGGGGCTCCGAGGGAGTCGTCGCCGAAGCGCTCGCGCCAGCCGGGGCCGCGAGCGAGGTCGAGGAGGCGTGCGCGCTCGAGCGATCCGTCGGCGGTGCTGGAGAGCTGCCGGAGGAGCGGGCCGGTCTCGACCGCCAGATGCTCGACGCAGTCCTGCCACAGCTGAGGCCAGGCGCGCTGCTCGTCGGCGCCGGGCTCCGCCGACCCGACCCGTTCCGGGGACCGCTCGAGCGGCGGCGGCCCGTCGCCCGCCGGAGTGAAGCCCCACGCTTCGCGGATCCAGAGGAGCTCGAGCAGCGCCGAGGGGTTGTCCTCGACCGTGATGACCATCTCCGACGGCCAGGGGTCGCCGGGAAGAGGACGGGATGCGCGCATGGGAGGGGCTCCTTCCGAGGGGATGAGGTCGGATCGTGCCGGAGAAGGCTCCAGGGAGGCTGGGCTCGCGTCGGCCGACGCGCCACTCCTCCGGGCGCCCAGCGGCGTCGCCGGTGATCGTCCCCGCGAGCGGTCGAGGACGGCGCCGAGCGCCTCCCGAATGTCGGTGCCCCCGACCTACACTCGGACGCGTTCGAACACACGTTCGATGCCACGAGGAGGGAGCCGACCATGGGCGTGACCGTCGTGGAGCGCATCGCGACTCCGGCCTCGGACGCCGTCGCCGTCATGTTCCTCGTCACCAGCGAGGCGGTGGCGGCGGGGTTCCCGTCGCCGGCGCAGGACTACTTCGACGGGTCCCTCGACCTCAACGACCACCTGATCCGCGACAGGACGTCGACGTTCATCGTCCGTGTCTCGGGCGAGAGCATGGTCGGCGCGGGCATCAGCGACGGCGACGAGCTCGTGGTCGACCGGTCGATCACGCCGACGCACGGGAGCGTCGTCATCGCGATCCTCGACGGCGAGCTGACCGTCAAGCGTCTCGAGCTGCGCCCCGGGGGAGTGGTGCTGCGGGCCGAGAACCCGGAGTACCCGCCGATCCACGTCGCCGAGCTGAGCGATCTCCAGGTGTGGGGCGTCGTCACCGTCTGCCTCCACCGGCTGCACCGTGCGCTCTGAGCGGCGCATCGCCCTGGTCGACGTGAACTCGTTCTACGTCTCCTGCGAGCGGCTGTTCGATCCGAGGCTCGCGGGCCGCCCCGTCGTCGTCCTCTCGAACAACGACGGCTGCGTGGTCGCCCGCTCCGACGAGGTGAAGAGGCTCGGGATCGAGAACGGCACGCCCTGGTTCCAGATCGAACCCCTGATCCGCTCGGGCCGCCTCCCGGAGGTGATCGCCCGATCGAGCAACTACGAGCTCTACGGCGAGCTGTCCGCGCGCGTGATGGAGCTGCTGGGCCGCTACTCCGCCTGGCAGGAGGTGTACTCGATCGACGAGTCCTTCCTCGGCGTCGACGGCGACGTGGCGGAGCGGGCGAAGATCGGCCGGGCGATGCGGGCGGCGGTCGCGAAGAACGTCGGGCTGCCCGTCTGCGTCGGATTCGGGCCGAGCAAGACTCTCGCGAAGTTCGTCAACAAGGGCGGAGCGAAGAAGCACCCGCGCCTGGGGGGCGTCTGCGACACGGACTGGTACACGCCCGAGCAGCTCGACGCGCTCATGGCCTCGCAGCACGTCACCGAGCTGTGGGGAGTCGCCGGCCGCACAGGGAAGCGCCTCGCGGAGCTGTCTATCCACACCGTCCGCGACCTCCGCGACGCGGACCCCGCGCTGATCCGCAAGAAGTTCTCCGTGGTCCTGCAGCGCTCCGTCTACGAGCTGCGCGGCGTCGACTGCATCCCACTGGAGGCCGCCCGCACCGTCCGCGACCAGCTGATCTTCTCCCGGTCGTTCGCCACTCCCGTGACGACGATCAGCGACATGGAGCAGGTGCTCTCCGTCTACGCGCAGCGCGCCGCCCACCGCCTCCGAGCGCAGGAGTCGGTCACCAGGACGATGAGCGTGTTCGCGTCGACGTCGCCGTTCGCGGATGCGCCCTCCGAGTCCGCCGGCGGCCTGGCCGGCTTCCCCGTCCCCACGGACGACCCGGTGGCGATGGTGAGGGCCGCGATCGGCACCCTGCGCCCGCGGCTGCGGGAGGGCGCGCGCTACGTGCGGGCCGGCGTCATCCTCACGAACCTGTCGCCTCGGAACTCCCACGCGCTGCTCGAGATCTTCGACACCGCCTTCGACACGAAGGGCCTCGGCGCCACCATCGACGCCGTGACGAAGCGCCACGGCCGGTCCGCGGTCGGCCTCGGGCTGGCAGGCATCCGCACGGGGCCGGTGTGGACGATGAAGCGCGACGCCCTCTCGCTCCGGGCGACGACGCACTGGGGCGAGCTGGCCACGGCGCACGCGCGGTGAGCCCGCCGGCGGGGAGATCGGGTCATCCGACGGGTAGGCGCCCGGGGCGCTCTCGGGCAGGCTCGTCGCCATCGACGAGTGTCGGTGCGGGGACGGCGGGAGGACCCATGGCCGAGAGCTGGCAGGACGCGTCGGTGCGGGGCGTCGCGATGATCGAGAACGAGCTGGTCGTGCGCGACTTCCTCGAGGTGTGGAGCGCTCGCGACAGCCGCCAGCTCATCCCGTTCCTGCATCCGGAGGTCGTCTACAGCGCGTCGAGCTCGCAGGAGATCGCGGAGCGGGCGCGGGTCCTCGAGATGTGCGACGAGGTCCATCGGGCGTTCACCGAGATCCGGATCGCCCTCGTCACGATCGCGGTGGCCGGCAGCGTCGTCCTCACCGAGCACGCCCTGCACCTCCGCTCGGACACGGGGGAGGGCCACTGGCTCCGCTGCTTCGGGAGCTACGAGCTCCGCGGCGAGCAGATCGTCACCTGGCGGCAGCTCCATGGGTGAGGGCCGCGCGTGACGGCGGTGACCGGCCCCGCGCGCCTCAGGCTCGCCCTGGTGCTGCTGGCCATCGCCTCGGGCGCGACCGACGCGTTCGCGTTCCTCCTGCTCGGCGGCATCTTCACCGCGAACATGACGGGCAACCTGGTGCTGCTGGGGCTGTACCCCCGCTCCGCCTGGCTGACGACCGCGGCCGGAGCGGTCACGGCGATCGTCTTCTTCGCCGGAGCGGTCTACGCCGGGTTCCGCACGACCCGGGCGCGCACGCCGTCGACCGGCGACGGGAGACGTCCGCTCCGCGCGATCGCGCTCGTGGGGGTCGTCCTGCAGCTCGCCGTCGCGGTCGCCTGGCCGACGGTGCAGGGCGGCACGTCGCTGCTCGTGGACTGCGCGTTCATCGCGACCAGCGCGGCGGCGCTGGGGCTGCAGACCGTGCTCGCGAAGCGGATCTCCGGCGCCGCCGGCCTGACGACCACTTTCGTCACGGGCACGCTCACGAGCCTGATGCAGGAGCTCGCCGAGCGCTCGTCCGGGTCGAGGACCCTCCAGGCGCTCATCGTCGCGAGCCTCGCGGGCGGGGCCGTCGTCGGAGCGGCGACCGTGACGCTCGCTCCGGCCTGGGCTCCGACGCCGGCCCTCGTGCTCTCGGCGCTCGCCGTGGTGCTGCTCTTCGCACACCGGACGCGAGCCGTGCCCGCGGGAGCGGAGCCCGGGGCCCCGCGTCCCGCGTGACCGGGATCAGGCGTCGAGCGCCCACTTCGGCCGGACCCAGTGGCAGGTGTAGCCGCCGGGGTGCTTGCGCAGGTAGTCCTGGTGCTCCTCCTCGGCGTCCCAGAACTCGCCGGCGGGCTCGACCTCGGTGACGACCGGTCCGGGCCAGCGGCCCGACGCGTCGATCTCGGTGATCGTCTGGCGCGCGACCCTCTCCTGCTCGGGCGAGAGGAAGAGGATCACGGAGCGGTAGGCCGTGCCGATGTCGTTGCCCTGACGGTTCTTCGTCGTCGGGTCGTGCACCTGGAAGAAGAACTCGAGCAGGTCGCGGTAGGAGAGCTGCTCGGGATCGAACTCGATCTCGACCGCCTCCGCGTGGTCGCCGTGGTGGCGGTAGGTCGCGTTCGGCGTGCTGCCGCCGGCGTACCCGGCGCGGGTGCTGAAGACGCCCCGCATGTCGCGGATGAGCTCCTGGAGCCCCCAGAAGCATCCGCCCGCGAGGATCGCGCGCTCCTCGGCCATCAGACGCCTGCCTTCGTGTCGTGCGCGGACTCGCGCGGAGAGATCATCATGCGGGCAAGTCCATCACGGCCGAGGACGTCGCGGCGAGCGTCGGACGACTCTCCGAGCAGACCGTCGGCGGGCAGCGCGGCTCGATCCTCGGCCCGGCGGCCCCGGGATCCGGATGCGCCGACGACGAGCGGGGACGGTCCGGCCGGTCGAGCGCGGCTGCCGGCCGAGCTCCGCCGGACACGGCGCCGACGGAGTGCGGTCGCTGTGCTCTTGTTCAACGGACCCGGCGAAGCCCCCAGGCCCGGGTACCGCAGGCTGCCCGAGCATGGCGGCATGACGCACCTCACCGATCAGCGCCGACCTCCGCTCCCTCGGATCCGCTCACACCTCGTCGCCGGCCGGTACGCCGCCTCGACGGTGCCCGAGGCGACGGCGCTGTTCTGGATCCTCAAGGTGCTGACGACGGGGATGGGCGAGACGGCGTCGGACTTCCTCGCGACCGCGTTCGACCCGGTGATCGTGGTCGGCGCGACAGGGCTCGCGTTCCTCGCGGCCCTCGCGCTGCAGTTCGCAGCCCGCCGGTACACCCCGTGGGTGTACTGGACGGCGGTGCTGATGGTGAGCGTCTTCGGCACGATGGCCGCCGACGTGCTGCACGTGGTCGCCGGGGTCCCGTACCTCGTCTCGACTCTCGGGTTCGCGGTGGCGCTCGCCGCGGTCTTCGCCCTGTGGTGGCGGGCGGAGCGGACGCTGTCGATCCACTCGATCACGACGCCGCGCCGCGCCGCGTTCTACTGGCTCGCCGTCTCCGGGACCTTCGCGCTCGGTACGGCCGCGGGCGATCTGACCGCGTCGACGCTCGGGTTCGGCTACCTGCCGTCCGCGGTCCTGTTCGCGGCGGTCATCGCGGTGCCGGCGCTCGCGCACCGGTTCACGGGGCGGAACGCGGTCCTCGCGTTCTGGGCCGCCTACGTCGTCACGCGACCGCTCGGCGCCTCGGTCTGCGACTGGCTCGCGGATCCGGTCGACCGGAAGGGCCTGGGCCTGGGCACCGGCCCGGTCACGCTCGCGGCCCTCGCGGTGTTCCTGCTGCTGGTAGCGGTGATCGCGCTCCGCCGACCGCGCCCGACCCGTTGAGCGCGGCGCTCAGGCGTCGCGGCCGGCGCGGTTCTTCTGCCGCCAGTACGTGAGGGCGATGCCGGCGAGGCTGATCACGACGATGCCGACGAGGACGATGTCGATGTACTTCCCCACGAAGTCCGCGACGCCGGGGATCTGCCCGAGGAAGAAGCCGAGGAGGATGACGCCGGTGGACCAGACGGCGGCGCCGAGTGCGTTGAAGCCGACGAAGTGGCCGTAGTGCATCTTGCCGACGCCCGCGGCGACGGGGGCGAAGGTGCGCACGACCGGCACGAAGCGGGCGATGGTGACCGCCCAGCCGCCGAACCGGTCGAAGAACGACTGGGTGCGGGCGACGCTCGAGCGGCTGAAGAGCCCGCTGTCCTTGCGCTCGAAGATCCGCGGCCCGCTCGCGCGGCCGATGACGAACCCGAGCTGGTCGCCGAGGAACGCGGCGGCGGCGACCATCAGGATCACCAGCGGCACCGGCAGGGAGATCACGCCGGTCGCGACGAAGACACCGGTGAAGAAGAGGAGGGTGTCACCGGGGAGGAAGAACCCGATCAGCAGGCCCGTCTCGACGAAGGCGATCAGGCAGACCAGGGCGATCGCCCACGGGCCGGCGCCGTCGAGCAGGGATTGAGGGTCGATCATCGGTTCTCCTTGCGAGGGGTGAGGTCGGGGCGCGTCACGGGGAGGCGGACCTCCACGCCGAGCCCGCGCGGTACGAGGTTGCGGATCGTGAGCTCACCGCCGGCGGACCGGCTGAGCCCGGCGACGATCGCGAGTCCGAGGCCGGCGCCGCCGTCGCGGGAGCGGGCGGCGTCGGGGCGGGTGAAACGGTCGGTCGCGACGGCGAGGAACGCCTCCGGAACGCCGGGGCCGTCGTCGTCCACCGAGAGGACGGCCTCTCCTGAGCGCTCGACGAGGGTCGCGGTGATGCTGCCCCCGTCCGGAGTCGCGGCGACGGCGTTGGCGAGCAGGTTGTCCAGAATCCGGCCGAAGTCGGTCGGCGAGACGGCATACCGGGTGGCGCGAGCCGACGCGGGGGCGACGAAGTCGATCGCGAGATCACGGTCGCGGGCGAGCATGCGAGCGCGGTCGACGCTGTCGGTCACCTCCTCCCGCAGTGCCGTCGACGGCGCATCACCGACGGCGGTGCCGGCATCGATCCTCGACAGGATCAGCAGTCCGTCCGTCAGGGACTGGAGGCGGTCGATCGACCGCCGCGCGTCGACGACGTCGGCGTAGAGAGCGGCCGGGTCGTCGCGCACCCGCTCGGCGAGCTCCAGCCGCGTGCGCAGAGCGGCGAGGGGGGTCCGCAGCTCGTGGCTCGCGTCGGCGACGAGCCGCCGCTCCCGGTCCGCGGACTCCCGCAGATCCTCGATCAGCGCGTTCAGAGTCGAGGCGAGGTCGGAGAGCTCGTCCTGCGCCGGGCCGACGGGGAGCAGCTCGGTGGAGTGTCCGCGGCGCAGGCGGTCGGCGATCGCGCGCATCCTGCCGACGGGGCGCAGCGCGAGGCCGACGAGGACCCAGGAGGCCACCGCGAACACGACGAAGAGGATCGCCAGGGCGAGGAGGAGTGTCCTGCTGACGCCGCCGACGACCGCCTCGGCGGTGTCGCGGCTCTCCTCGATCAGCGCCTGCGACGCTCCCGAGCGGACCAGCTCGATGGTGGAGGCGTCGAGGATGTGGTCCAGCTGCTCGCGGACGATGATCGCGACGATCCCGAAGAACAGCATCGCGACCAGCAGGCTCGACACCGTGATCCGCACCCGGATCGACAGGGACCGCCACCTCACGGCTTCACCCCGAGCCGGTAGCCCGCACCCCGACGGGTGACGATCTCGACCGACGCGGCACAGGCGACGAGCTTGCGGCGGAGGTAGCTGATGTACTGCTCCGCGATGTTGTGGTCCACGAACTCCGCCGACCCCCACACCTCGAGCAGGAGCTCCTCCCGCATGACGAACCCGCCCGCACGCACGGCGAGCACGCGGAGGACTCCGAACTCCTTCGGGCTCAACGGCAGGACGGCGCCGTCGACCGTCGCGGAGTGGGTGTACGGGTCCATGCGCAGGTTCCCGATCACGACCGGCGCGCGGTGCGTGAGGTGCTCTCTGCGGATCATCGCTCGGAGGCGGGCGGAGAGCTCCTCGAAGTGGAACGGTTTCGCGAGGTAGTCGTCGGCGCCCGCGTCGAGGCCGAACACACGGTCCTGCAGGGCGTCGCGGGCGGTGAGCATGATCACCGGGAGCGTGGCACCGCTCGCGCGCAGGTGCCGGCAGATCTCGAAGCCGCTCATGCCGGGGAGCATCACATCGAGGACCGCCGCGGCGTAGTCCGCTTCGCGCGCCGCGTTCAGCGCGTCGACTCCGTTGGAGAAGAGGGCGACGTCGTAGCCGTCACCGAGGAGACCTCGCTCGAGGAGCCCGCCCATCTCGACGTCGTCCTCCACGACCATCACCGCATCACGCATCCGTGCCTCCTCCGGTCATGCTCGCATCCGCGGCGGGCCGGGACCGGCCCGTCGCGCCCGGATGTGCGGCTTCTCAGCGGCACGGCCCGGATGCGGGGGCGGCTCACGTGCGGACCGTCCGGGCAGCTCCTCCTCGGCGCACGGACGCCGAGGAGGAGGAGTGCGGGACCGGCCGGGGCAGGGGGCGGCCGCAGGGCGACGGGCAGCGGGCCCGCCGGCAGAACGAGTCATCTGACCGGGTCGCTCCGGGTGCCCCCGTTCCTACGCTCGTCGGTACAACCGAGGAGAGAGCGGAGCGGACCATGGAGCAGCCGAACGTCGAGACGCGCAGTGCACGGCGGGTGATCGAGACCCTGACCGCCAACGGCGTGAAGTACGTCTTCGGGATCCCGGGAGCGAAGATCGACGCGGTCTTCGACGTCCTCGCCGACGAGGGGCCGGAGCTGATCGTCTGCCGGCACGAGCAGAACGCCGCCTTCATGGCCGCCGCGGTGGGACGGCTGACGGGCAGCCCGGGGGTCGTCCTCGTGACCTCCGGCCCCGGCACGACCAACCTCGCCACCGGCCTGCTCACGGCCAACACGGAGCAGGACCCGGTCGTCGCGCTCGCCGGGGCCGTGCAGCTCTCCGACCGCCTCAAGCGCACGCACCAGTCGATGGATGCGGCCGCCTTCCTCTCCACCGTGACGAAGTACACGGTCGAGTCGACGGATCCGGACGACGTCTCGGAGGCGGTCAGCAACGCCTTCCGCGCCGCCGTCACCGAGCCCCGAGGCGCCGCGGCGGTCGTCCTCTCGGCCAGCGTGATGGCCGCGCCGACCTCGCAGGTCATCACCCGGGCGGCCACGGGGCCGACGAGCGGTCCGGCGCGCGCCGAGGACCTCACCCACGCCGCCGACCTGATCAACACCGCGGAGCGGCCCGTCCTCCTCGTGGGACTCCGCGCGTCGGAGCCGGCGACCGTGGCGGCACTGCGGGTCCTGATCAGCGAGACGGAGCTGCCGGTGATCGAGACGTTCCAGGCGGCCGGCCTCGTCTCCCGCGAGCTCGAGGACCACTACCTCGGCCGCGTCGGCCTGTTCAAGAACCAGCCCGCCGACCTCGCCCTCGCCGAGTCCGACCTCGTCGTCGCGATCGGCTACGACGCCGTCGAGTACGACCCGGTGATCTGGAACAGCGACGTCGACCGCCGGATCGTCCACATCGACTCCGTCGACGCCCCGCTGGACAACCACTACCTGCCCGCGCTGGAGCTGAAGGGCGACCTCGCGCAGACCGTCGCGGCCCTCACGCCGCTCGTCTCCGGCCTGCAGCTCGACGAGGACGCGGCCGACCGGGTCGCCCGGCACCGGAGCGAGCTGGAGCGGATCGACGACGCGGCGCGGACGGCCGAGGCGGCTCCCGGGACCGTCGATCCCGCCCGCCTCGTGCTCCTGATGCGCGACCTGCTCTCGGACGACGCCACCGTGGCCTGCGACATCGGCTCGAACTACATCTTCATGGCCCGGCACTTCCGGGTGTACGAGCCCAAGCACCTGCTCTTCTCGAACGGGCAGCAGACCCTCGGCGTCTCCTTCCCGTGGGGCATGGCGGCGAGCCTCCT
This sequence comes from Rathayibacter sp. AY1F3, assembly GCF_002931975.1. Taxonomy (NCBI): domain Bacteria; kingdom Bacillati; phylum Actinomycetota; class Actinomycetes; order Micrococcales; family Microbacteriaceae; genus Rathayibacter; species Rathayibacter sp. AY1F3. Next base: position 24,344 of record NZ_PSVF01000013.1, read on the forward strand.
GCGCCCCGGGACCCCGGTGGTCTCCGTCTCGGGCGACGGAGGTTTCCTGTTCTCCGCGACGGAGATCGAGACGGCGACACGGCTCGGCCTCTCGTTCACGCACGTGATCATGCGGGACGACACCTACGACATGGTCGGCTTCCAGCAGCTGCTGAAGTACGGCCGCAAGTCCGGGGTCCAGCTCGGCGACTACGACATCGAGAAGTTCGCGGCGGCGTTCGGCGCCACGGGCAGGCGGGTGAGCGGCCTCGCCGAGTTCGAGGAGGCGTTCCGGGCGTCCCTGGCCGAGCCGGGCGTCTCGATCATCGACGTCGCGGTGGACTACAGCCGCAACGTCGACATCGCCGCCCACCTGGTCGAGGACGCCTTCGAATGAGCACGCACACGGTCGACTCGACCGACGACTACGCGATCTACCAGAGCTCGACCATGGCCGCGCTCCTCGCCGGGGTCTACGACGGGGACCTGACTATCGGCGAGCTGCTCTCCCACGGCGATCTCGGCCTGGGCACCTTCAACCACCTGGACGGCGAGATGGTGATCGTCGACGGCGTCTGCTATCACCTGCGCAGCGACGGCTCCGTCCAGGTCGCGGACGGCGACGACCGGACGCCCTTCGCGGCCGTGCTGCCCTTCCACGCGACCACGACGTTCACGGTCGAGGAGCCGACCGGTCTCGCCGGCCTCACCCGGCTGATCGACGACGCGGTCGACGGCGGGAACATCCCCGTCGCCCTGCGGATCGACGGCCGGTTCACCGAGGTCCGCACCCGGACCGTGGGCGCGCAGACCGAGCCGTACCCGCCCCTGATCGAGGCGACCGCCCACCAGAGCGTCACCGGCATCGCCGACACCCGCGGCACGATCGCGGGCTTCCGCACCCCGCAGTTCGAGCAGGCCGTGTCGGTCCCCGGGTATCACCTGCACTACGTCGACGACGCCCGTGAGAAGGGCGGGCACGTCCTCGACGTGACCGTGGCCGAGGTGACGGTCTCGCTCACGACCGTCGCCGGACTGCACCTCGCGCTTCCGGAGACGGACCAGTTCCGCCGGGCGGACCTGGCGATGAAGGACATCGCGGCGCAGGAGGCGCGAGCGGAGGGGTGAGGCGGACAGGACGTGCGGGGAGACGGGCCGGCCGCGACCCGTCTCCCCGGAGGCCGGTCAGGGCGCGAGCTCCTCGCGGACGATCGCTGCTCCCGCGCTCAGCGCGCTGAGCTTCCCCCAGGCGAGGTCGCGGGGCAGCGGTGCCATGCCGCAGTTCGTGCTCGGGAGGAGCAGGTCCGCGTCGACGAACCGGAGGGCGCGGCGCAGGGTGTCGGCGACCTCCTCGGGCGTCTCGACGGTCCCGCTCGCCACGTCGATCGCTCCGAGCATGACCTTCTTGCCACGGACGAGCTCGATCAGCTCCATCGGCACGTGGGAGTGGTGGCTCTCCAGCGAGACGATGTCGAGCGAGGACTGCTGGAGGAGCGGCAACGACTCCTCGTACTGCCGCCACTCCGACCCGAGGGTCGCCTTCCAGTCGGTGTTCGCCTTGATCCCGTAGCCGTAGCAGATGTGCACCGCGGTCTCGATGCGGAGTCCCTCCGCCGCCCTCTCCAGCGCGGCCACGCCCCAGTCCTGCACCTCGTCGAAGAAGACGGTGAAGGCGGGCTCGTCGAACTGGACGATGTCGACTCCGGCGTCCTGGAGGGCTCGCGCCTCCTCGTTGAGGATGGTCGCGAACTCCCACGCCAGCTTCTCGCGGCTCCCGTAGTGCCGGTCGGAGAGAGTGTCGATCATCGTCATCGGGCCGGGCAGCGCCCACTTGATGGGCTGATCGGTCTGCTCGCGCAGGAACCGGGCGTCGTCGGCGAACACGGGCCTCTCGAGCCCCACGGCGCCGACGACGGTCGGCACGCTCGCGTCGTACCGGTCGCGGATGCGCACCGTCTCGCGCCGCTCGAAGTCGACACCCGTGAGGTGCTCGATGAACGTCGTGACGAAGTGCTGCCGGGTCTGCTCCCCGTCGCTGACGATGTCCAGGCCCCGGTGGTGCTGCTCGTGGACGGCGGCGCGCAGGGCGTCCTGCTTGCCCTCGGCCAGGGCGTCGCCGGTCAGCCGCCACGGGGACCACAGGGTCTCCGGCTGCGCGAGCCACGACGGCTTCGGCAGGCTGCCGGCGATCGAGGTGGGCAGGAGCGGGAGGGCCGTCGAGGATCCGCGCGCGCTCATCGGACCGCTCCCGCGTACCCGGCGGCCCACTGCCGCAGCCGCTCCCCGTGCGGCTTCATGAGGTGCTCCTCCGCGAACCGCCCCTGCTCGACCGCGAGCCGGCCGCGCTCCTCGCGGTCGTAGGAGACCGCGGGCCGCACGTAGTCCTGCTGCTCCAGGTCCGGCCGGTAGACGTCGGCGGCGGCCGAGCGCGCGCCGTAGATCTCGGGCCGGTAGATCCTCTGGAACGTCTCCATCGTGCTGATGGTGGCGATGAGCTGGAGGTCCGAGTAGTCCTCCAGCAGGTCGCCGCCGCAGTAGAACGCGAGCGGCGCCGTGCTGCCGGGCGGCATGAAGAAGCGGACCCCGAGGCCCATCTCCGCGAAGTACCGGTCGGTCAGCGAGAGCTCGTCCTGCCGGTACTCGACGCCGAGGATCGGATGGAGGGTCCCGGTGCGCCGGTACGTCCTGCTCGTCGAGACGCTGATGCAGATGACAGGCGGCGTCGACGAGAGCTCCGCGTACTGCGCGGAGTCCCGGAAGTGCTGGAAGAGCGCGCCGTGCAGGACGCCGAAGTCGTCGGGGACGGTGAAGCCGGCCTGCGCGGCGTTGACCGCCGGCAGCCGCACGCTGAAGTCGTGGTCGCGGAGGTAGGAGGAGAAGTTGTTCCCCAGTGTCCCCGGCTGACATCGGCCGGTGCGGCGGTCGAGGATCCGGGTGCGCAGGACCTCCAGCAGGGGGAACTCCCGGTCCTCGCCGTCCGTGGTGAGCCGCAGCCCGACGGAGACGATGTCGAGCCCGACCGTGTAGCGGCCGCGGCTCGGATCGTCGCCCGGCACGAGATCGTTCAACCGGTCGTCGATCATCCGCAGCGCGGTCCGGAGGTTCTCCCGGCGGCGCTCGCCGCGGGCCAGATTCGCGAAGTTGGTGGTGATCCGGGAGCTCTGGGCCGGCGAGTAGTCCTCGTCGAAGGGGGTGAGGGTGATGCTGAAGGCGGGTTCGTTCGTCATGATCGGCCGATCGGTAGGAGGGACTGGGGCGGGGGCGGGTCCCCTACGTCCCGAAGAGGTTGGCGCGGGTCCCGCCGGGAGCGAGCTCGTCGCGGAGGATCCCGCGGCGGCGCAGGACGGGGACGAGGTCGTCGAGCATCCGGTGCAGGGTGACCGGGTGCAGGTCCCCGGAGAGGAGGAGCCCGTCGCTGCCGCCGTCGTCGCCGAGCTCCTCGACGAAGTCGGCGAACTCCTCCGCGGTGCCGACGAAGCCGGCGCGCTCGGCGACGCGGCCCTTGCGCGCCTTCCTTGTCAGCAGCTCCCGCAGCGGAGCGTCCTCCGTACCGCCGTAGAGGCCGGCGATGGTGCCGTGCGAGACGTGCTCGCCGAACACCGACCGCGGGACGGGGAGGTCCAGGTCCAGCCCGGTGAGGTCGGTCTCCAGGTCGCTCGACCAGCCGAGCGCGATCCGCCGCAGCGCGTCCTCGTCGGGGTGGCGCGACGCCTCGACGACGCGCGCGGCCTCCTCCGGGCTCGACACGATCTCGGGCTTCACGACGAAGAGCACGCGCAGGTCGTCCGCCGTCCGCCCGAGCTGCTCGGCCGCGGCGAGCACGCGCGCCCGGTAGTCGCGCACCGCCCGGGCCTCCAGAGGGGCGAGCGCGAGCTGCACGTCCGACTGCGTGCCGGCGAAGGCCAGCCCGCGGGGGGAGCCGCCTGGGGAGACGACGATCGGGTCGCCGTTCGCGAAGGGGACGGCGTTCAGGGGGCCGTCCACGCGGAAGTGCTCCCCGCGGTGCCGGAACGCGTCGATCCGGGTGCCGTCGGCGTAGCGGCCCGACCCGGGGTCGGCGACCAGCGCGCCCTCGCCCCAGCTGTGCCAGAGCCGGCGGACGACCGCCATCCACTCGTCGGCCCGGTCGTAGGCCGCGTCGTGCGACAGCGGCTCCAGGCCCACGTGTCGGGCGCTGCCGACGTCGGTGACCAGGTTGATCCCGAAGCGGTCGGAGCTGAGGTGCTGCAGCGTCGCCGCCTGCCGGGCGGCGAGGTACGGGGGCGTGATGCCGGCGTTGATCGTCGGCGCCAGCCCGATCCGCTCGGTCGCCGCGAACAGGTACGGCGCCAGGAGGAGCGGATCGTGCTTCGGCCCGCCGTACGCCCCCCGCACCCGCAGGTCGAGCGTCTCCGGGGAGCCGAGCGAGACGGCGTCCTCCATCACGATCAGCTCGAAGCCGGCCTGCTCCAGCTCGCGGGCCGACTGCTGGTAGAGGCCGGGCTTCGTCCAGTCGTGGTTCCACTCCCGGTAGGGGTGCCCCCATCCCTGCGGGCCGAAGCCGCGGGAGAAGAACCAGCCGAAGTGCTGACGGCGCGCCACGCTCACAGCTCCGCGAGCGCAGGGAGGGCGCGTGCGCGCACCGCGGCGAGCCCGCGCTCGAGGTCGCGGAGGAGGTCGTCGACGTCCTCGATCCCGATCGACAACCGGAGGAGCCCGGGGTGGATCCCGGCGGCAGCGCGCTCGGCGGAGGTGCGTCCGGCGTGGGTGGTCGACGCGGGGTGCAGCACCAGCGAGCGCACGTCGCCGAGGTGGGTCATGTGGCTGAACAGCTCGACGGCGTCGATGAAGGCGGCCGCGCCCGCCTCCCCTCCGGCCACGGTGAAGGAGAAGACGGAGCCCTGCCCGCGGGGGAGCAGGCGCTGCGCGAGGGCGAACGACGGGCTCGACTCCAGGCCGGAGTAGTCGACCGACACGACCTCGGGCCGCTCCTCGAGGAAGCGGGCGACGGCGAGGGCGTTCGCCGAGTGCCGCTCGACCCGGAGCGACAGCGTCTCGACGCCCTGCCGCAGCAGGAAGGAGTTCAGCGGTGACGGCGTCGGTCCGAGGCGGGAGACCACGATGTCCCGCGTGTACGAGACGAAGGCGCGCCGGCCGTGCTGCTCGGTCCAGCTGCGCCCGCCGAACGACCGCTCCTCCTGGTTGAGGTGCGGGAAGAGCGCGGGGCGCGCCGCCCAGTCGAACGTGCCGGCGTCGACGACCACGCCGCCGAGGGCGGAGCCGTGCCCGGCGAGGAACTTGCTGGTCGAGTGCACGACCACGTCGGCCCCGTGCTCGATCGGGCGGAGGAGGTACGGGGTCGCGAGCGTGTTGTCGACCACGAACGGGAGCCCGTGCCGGTGCGCGATCGCGGCCAGCGCCGGGAGGTCCAGCAGATCGTTCTTCGGGTTCGGGATCGGCTCGCCGAAGAGGACCCGGGTGTCGGGCCCGATCCGCCGCTCCCACTCGCCGAGGTCCGACGCGTCGTCGACGAAGTCCACGCCGATCCCGAGCCGACCGAAGTTCTGCACCAGCAGCCCCCGGTTGCCCTCGTACAAGCGGCGCGACGAGAGCACCCGGTCGCCGGCCTGCAGGATCCCCAGGAGAGCGGAGGCGGTGGCCGCCTGGCCGCTCGCCACCAGGATCGCCTCGGCGCCGCCCTCGAGATCGGCGAGCCGGCGCTCGACCTCCTCGGTGGTCGGGTTCCCGTTGCGGGTGTACAAGTAGCCCTCGTCCTCCCCGGCGAACCTCTCGCGGGCGTGCTCGAAGCTGTCGAACACGAAGCCGGCGCTGAGGTGCACGGGAGTGACGCGCGCCCCGTGGGCGCCGTCGGGCGCGGCACCGGCGTGCACCTGGCGCGTGGTGAAGCCGGCCGCCGCGGAGGCAGGGTCTTCGGGCGCCGGGGTCGAGGTCGCGGCGCTCGCCGCAGTGGTCGCTGTGGTCGCCGCAGCGGTGGTCGCGGTGGTCGCCGGTGCAGTGATCGTCACGGTGTGCTCCTGTCCAGACGCCCGGAAGGCGGATGCCGGGAGCCTGTCAGGCCGAGGGGAGTGCGCGCCGGATCGTGACGGAGTGTGACTGCGCGGGCGCGCCGTCGTGGGTCGTGGACGTCGACCGCTCGGAGTCCGCGTGTCGTGACTCAGCTGTGCGTCGTGTTCGCCCGGATCTCCTCGACGGACAGCTCCGGCGCACCGCCTGCCGCGGCCGCCGAGTCCATCCAGACGAAGTCCCAGTGGTGGCCGTCGAGGTCGTCGAAGCTCTTCGAGTACATGAACCCGTGGTCCTGCTCGCCGGCCGGGGTCGCGCCCGCGGCGAGGGCCTTACCGTGGAGGGTGTCGACCTCCTCCCTGCTGTCGGCGCTGAGGGCGAGCTGCACCTCGGTCGAGGTGGTGGCGTCGATGATCGGCTTGCTGGTGAACTCGGCGAAGAACTCCCGCGTGAGCAGCATCGCGGTGATCGTGTCGCTGATCACCACGCTGACGGCGTTCTCGTCGCTGAAGCCCTCGTTGATCGAGTAGCCGAGCGACTCGTAGAAGGCCCTCGCCCGGGCGAGATCGGCGACGGCCAGGTTGACGAAGAGCATGGTGGGCATCGGTGCACCGTTCCTGTCGGGACGCCGGTGGCGCGCCGCCGCCGGTCGTGACTGCATGATGGTGACCGGCCTGCGGCGGTGTCAAGGAAGCGGTGCCGGGAAGGCGGTGGATGCCCGGCGCGGGGCGTCCGGAGGAGGACGCGGCGCACGGATGCCGCGGATCTGCTGGACTGGCCTCGAGCACCGCAGCACGAGCAGGAGGGAGCGGAGATGATCCGGACCCTCGTTCCCACCGTCTTCGCGGCCGCCCTCCTCGCGGCCGGCTGGACCGCGATCGGACCCTCGCATCCGGTCTTCGCCGCGGTCGCGCAGATGGTCCTCACCAGCTGGGCGGCCCTGACCTTCGGTGCGCGCACGCGTCCGCTCGAGCAGCTCTGGTTCGACGTGGGTCGCCGCGAGCCGGCGCTGCTGCGGGCGCTCGGGGTCGGCGTCTTCGGCCGGCTGCTCGACGTCGTCGGGTGGAACCGCCTCGTCACCCGCGAGCGCGGCTTCGACGGCACGCGCGCGGGACTGACCGCTCTCGATCAGCACACCCGCCGCTCCGAGGCGGTGCACCTCGCGTGCACGGCCGTCGGAGTCGCGCTCGCCCTCGCCGCGACGGTCACAGGTGCGACGGGCGGCGCGGCCTGGCTGCTCGGGTCGACGATCGCCGTCCAGCTCTACCCCGCGCTGCTGCAGCGGCTGGTGCGGGCGCGCATCCAGCGGGCGGGGCGGGCGGCGCGCGGTGCGCTTCACGTCGCGGACTCGGGAGACAGCGCCCCCGGCGGCGGACCGACCACGGCTCCCGAAGGGCGGTGATCACGGGGTCCCCGACGCGCCGCGATCGTCACCGGGATCGGCCAGGGGATGGCGGCGCGCGAGGACATCGCGAGCCACGTCGGGCGGATCGCGCCGGTCGTCCTCCGCCGCCGTCAGCAGGAGAGCGAGGGCCGTGTCGGCGGGGACCCGCTGCGCTGCGCTGATGAAGCCGACGGCCTGCAGCACGGCGATCGTCCCCGGCGTGAGCGGGGCGCGGGACGCCGCCCAGCGACGGACCTCGGCGTCGTCCGTGTCCTCGGTCAGAGCGTCGGCCAGGAGGCGTGGAGGGAGGGCATGGGCGGGCCGGTCAGTACCCGAAGCCGTGCTCGAGCTCGACGTCGAAGGTGACGTCGTCCTCGCTCGGCTGCACGGGGAACACTCCCGTGAGCGTCCTGGTGCGTTCGCGGATGCGGGCGACCTCGGCCGTGTTGTCCGGCTCCGGGAGATCGGAGGGAGTGGTCTCGGCGACCAGGGCGGCGCCGGCGTTGAGCAGGAACACCGCCTGCACGGTGCCGCCGTCGCTGCCGATGCCGGTGTACTCCACACGGTCCGCCGTGCTGCTCGCGGCGAGGGCGACGCCGTACTCGACCAGAGCGTCCGCCGCGTCGTCTCCGACCAGCATCGTCTTGTTCGCGAAGAGGAGATGCTTCATGCCTCCAGCGTGCGCAGCGCCGAGGCAGACGGGGGAGAGACTTGACAGCTCCTGGGGCGGTCGACAGACGCGACCGCGGCACCCGGTGACGCCCGGTCGCGCCCGGTCGTCCTCGGCGTCGCCGAGACGGCACCCGTGGCGTCGGCCGTCCTCTGAGCAGGTCCGCGTCACAGGGACGTGGATCGACGGACCCGGGCTGATGTCGGCCGCCGAGACACCCGGCCGAGAGCAGGGCGACGTGACAGGCGGTGTCAGCGGACCATTCGCCGACGCCCGCGCCGCTTCTCCCCTCTGAGGATCAGGGCGGCGAGGAACGCGGCGAGGACTGCGCCGATGGTGTTCATGAACCAGTCGTTCGTGTCGCAGGAGCGGCCGATCGCCGGAACGCCCGCCTGGACCAGCTCGATCAGGGCGGACAGGCCGGAGACGGCGGCGGCGACGAGCAGGGGCCGGCCGACCGCGACCGCGAGCAGCAGGGCCCCGGGGAGCAGGAGCGCGATGTTCGCGAGGGTGTCGATGCCGTCGAACGGCACCGAGAACTGCACGGTGCAGAAGACCCGCGGCGTCCCGTCGGGCGGATACACGGTCAGCGCGATCCCCACGACGAAGGCGAGCGCGGCGAGGACGAGAAGAGACCTTTCCGCGCCGCGCCGGTGCAGCAGCCAGGCGATCGCCGTGACCACCGCGACCGCGATCCAGAAGGCGATCGGGACGAGCGCGGCGTGGTCGACGAGGTACGTGCTGATCACGGTGCTCCGCTTCGAGGTGTCGGGTTGCGGGATCGGAAGAGGCCTTCCATTGACGGACGGCCCGCTTCCTCCAGGTCGGCCTGTGCCGACGGCCGGCAGGCCTTCGGCGCGAGTCAGCTCCGGAGGGGAGAGCCTGCTGCGTCGAAGCGGTAGCCGCCGAAGGCGCCGCTGAGCAGCGGGCGCGCCGTCGCGATCGCGGCCTGGACCCGGGGGAGGGCGAGGGAGGCCCGATGCGCCTCGGCGCTCTCCCACAGCTCGACGACGAAGACGGTGTCGGGCTGCTCGTCGTCGACCCCGACCTCGTAGAGCAGGCAGCCGGCGTCGACGAGGTCGTCGTTGTGCTCGGTGAGGACGGCGACGAGCTCGTCGCGTCTGCCGGGGACGGCCCCGAGGGTGCCGACGTTCACGAAGGTCATGCCGCGAGGGTACCGCCGAGGACACCGGCGGCGGGTGGCCGTCTCGCCGGTCGGAGTGCGGTCGGGACGTCACGCTGGACGGAGTCGCCGTGCTCCCGCCTGCGAACCGCAGACCGGTCGCGCTCGGCCCGACGCCACGCCCGCTCTGGAGGATCGCGTCGCGAGAGAGAGGATCCCCGGTGGTCTCCGCGATCCCCGTCGGGTCCCACCGGCCAGGAATGGGCGTGCTCGGACCGACGGAGTGCGGCCGGTCAGCCCGCGGGCCTGCTGAACAGGTTGACGACGTTCCCGTCCGGGTCGCGGACGAGGGCGGAGCGGTTGCCCCACGGCATGGTGCTCGGCGGGAGCACCACGTCCTCGCTCCGGGGTGCGAGCTCGGCGAAGGCGCGGTCGACGTCGGGCACCTCGAACTCGAGCAGCACGGAGCGGTTCGACGCGGGGACGACGGCGCCGTCGAGCACGGCGACGGTCGAGGTGTGGGCGATCGCGAGGGTCGCGCCCGCTCCGGTGAACTGCGCGAAGACCGGCGCCGGGCGCTCGGCCGGACGGCCGACGACCTGCTCGTAGAAGGCGACGAGGCCGTCGAGGTCGTCGGTGACGAGGCGGAGGGAGGTGAACGACACGGGGCTCCTTCAGGGGCGGGGATGAGGTGGAGGCACCAGGCTCGCCGGTCGTCGCGACACCGTCCTGTCGGTGTTTCCGCAGATCGTCCGCGTCTCCGCGAGGCCCGCGGGGCCCGGAGCGGGTCAGCCGTCGACGACGGACCGCAGCCGGCCGTACTGGAGCGCGAGGTCCTCGGCCCGGAGGGTGCGCTGCGGAGGTCGCTCGTCGGTCACCTCGACCGACAGCATCCGGTCGCCGCGGAACGCCCGGACCCCCTCGCGCAGCCGGCACCACGCGATCAGGTACCAGTGCTCCTCCTTCCCGATCGAGCCCAGCGGTTCGACGTCGCGGACCGACTCCGCGCCGCTGCTGTCGCGGTAGCGGAGCCGGACGACACGATCCGCGCGGAGGGCCGTCGCGAACTCCGCCGGAACGGGCGCCTCCTCCTCGCTCTCGAGGAAGTGCACCCGTGAGGCGACCGCGCCGGCGCGGGCGGCCACGTCGTCCGGCAGGACCGCGAGCGTCTTCCGGGCGGCGGTCCGGGCCGCCTGCCGGAACGGACTGCGCTGCAGCGCGCTGAGGCCGATCAGCACCGCGACGGCCTCCTCCACCGTGAACCCGGCCGGACCGAGGGTCGCGGACGCGTCGATGACGTAGCCGCCCGTGCGGCCGGGCTCCGCCCAGATCGGCAGACCCGCCTGCTGCAGCGCGGACAGGTCCCGCTCGATGGTCCGCACCGACACCTCGAACCGCTCGGCGAGACGGCGCGCGCTCCGCGGCCGGGGCGAGACCGCCCGCAGCTCCTCGACGAGCCCGTAGAGACGATCGGTGCGGTTCACCCGACCATCATCCGCCCGGGCCTGCGGGGTGGCGTCCGTCGCCGGACTCACTGCGGAGAGATCTCCGCGGCAGCGGCCGCCGCGGGGCGCCTGCGGGAGGAGCCGTCCTGACGGTGGGCCGCCCCTGGGAGTCGCCCGTCTACTCCGCCAGCGCGCGCAGGTGCACCGCCGCCCAGGAGCGGAACGGCGTCCACGTCTCGGAGATCTCGTCGATCGACCGGTCGTCGCCGTAGCGCTTCGCGACTTCGTCGCTCAGCCTGCCCTCGTTGCGCGGCAGGACGTCGGGGAAGTTCGCGCCGCGGATCACGACGAGCTCGGCCGAGAACGGCCCCATCCCCAGGATGCTCTGCACCTGGACGAAGGCCTCGGCCGGCTGGAGCGAGCGCAGGTGGGAGCCGGAGAGCTGTCCGTCGAGGGCGGCCTCGGCGATCGCCTGCAGGTACTCCGCCTTGCGGTCGGGCAGGTCGAGGGACGCCGCACGCAGGACGGCCGGGGACGGGAAGGCTCCGTCATCACCGAGCTGCTGCGCGAGACGCGTCCTGACCGCCGCCGCCTGCCGGATCTGCAGCCGACGCGACAGAACCGTCCAGACCGCCGCCTCGTAGGGCGAGAAGAAGCCGCACGGCCGGAACCCGGGGAGCCGAGCCTGCACGTCCGCGATGACCTCGTCGCGCGCCGCGACGTCGGGCCAGCTGCGCCCGTCGATGTCGATGGACAGCAGCCGACGGACCTGCTCGGTCGCGGCGTCCAGGTCGCCCGGGCCCTCGACCACGATGCGGGCGGACGGCCCGTCCTGGGTGACCACGACGTCCACTCGCTGCCAGTCGGCATCGCAGAGGAGGGCGGAGCGGATGCCCGCGGCCTGCGGCTGCGACGCGAGCCGGTTCGGGGTGAAGCCCTCCCAGAACCGCTGGGTGGTGGCCAACGACCAGGGCCCGAGGATCTCGTGAACGGTCTCGAGTCTGGTCACGGTCGGGCCTCGGGGCTCTGAGCGGCGGCAGGACCGTCGGTCCCGGAGGGGGTGGACGAGCCGTCGGGCGGTTCATCGGCGGGTGCCGCATCGGTCGACCGTTCTCCGAAGAGGAAGGCCTCGCCGTCGGAGTAATGGCTGTTCACGCTCAAGTGCTCGGCGAAGCGCTCGTCCCCGAACGCCGCTGTCAGGTCGTCGGCCGAGCGCCACTGCACGTACTCGATGATCCGATCGCTCCGGAGGTCGCGGAAGAAGCTCGTCGAGACGAAGCCCTCGAGCGTTCTGATGTGACCGCGCGTCTCGCTCTCGTTGTACTCGGCCATCCATGCCTGCTTGCCCGCGACGGGCGCCAGTCGGATGATCTCGTGGGCCGCCGTCGGGGCAGCGCGCACCGGATCGACGGGAGTCGCGTCGTCCGGGCTCGCCGTCGCCGAGGTGGTGAACCGGTAGATCCCCTCGTCCACGACCCACGACGATTCAGCGCGGCTCAGTTCCGCCGCGAAATCCTCGGCGTCGCGGCGGCTGCGCCAGAAGAGCAGCCCTAAGAGGAGCTCGGTGCCGGGGGAGGAGGGCGGGCCGAGCACGCGGCCCTGCGCCAGCCGGATCGCTCCGCCGTACCCCGTCCTCGGACGTGCGAGCGCTGCCGGCGAGGTGGCCGGATCGGACCGTTCCGACCCCGCGCCGCTCGGGTGCGCTTCTGCGCTGACCACGACGACGAAGGGGGACGCGTCACCGTCGACGGTGGTGCTTCGTGGGGACACTGACATGGGAGGACCTCCGGGCTTCGAGGACGCCGGAGGTTTTCGGCCCCGGATCGACACCGCCGGTGAGACGGGTCGACCACTCCGATGAGAATCGGTCAGGCGATGACGGTACACCACTTCCCTCCCGCCGTCCCGATCCCGGACGCCCGATTCGCATCCCTCGGGTGAAGCGGTCGGTCCCGCTCGGCGGTGACGGGGACAGCCGCCCGACCGGCGACCGCGGCTCAGTACTGCGCCGGCTCGTGCACCTCGACGGAGCCGTAGAGGGGGGCGCGTCGGGCGTACCGCACGGCGTCGTCGCGGGTCGGGCAGTCGAGCAGGTAGTAGCCGACGAGAGCGGACCGCTCCTCCGCTCGGGAAGGGGCCGGAACGCCGCTTCCTCTGCCCGCCGCGGTCAGATCCGACTCGATGGAGACGTCCCCGGAGGCGTCGGCGAAGCGTCCGGAGTCGACGAGGACGCCGTCCGCCTTCAGCGACGCGTCGTAGTCCGCCCAGGCCGCGTAGTCCTCGGGCGCATCGCCCCCGGCGTAGCTGCCGTCCGACCGCATCACGAGCATGATCTTCATCGCGCCTCCTGGTTCATCCGACCACCGTTGCCCCGGCGGTCGCCTCCGCGGTCGGATCGCCCCCGGGAACCGGCGCGCCGAGCCTCCGACCATTCTGGGTCGAGGCGACCGTGCGGGGAAGGGATCGCTACGGAGCGGGATCGTCCGCGTCGAGGGCCTGCTGGAGGAGCCGGAGCGCCTTCGGTCCCACTCCGTGGAGCGTTCCGAGACGGTCGAGACCCGCCCGCCTCAGGTCGTCCACATCGTGCACGCCCGCGTCCTCGAGCGCACGCGTGGCCGGGGCGCCGACGGCGGGAAGCGGTCGCGGATCCCTGCGTCCGACACGACGAACCGGACGACCGTGCCGACAGCCGATCATTCGGCGACTTCTGGCGGCGGGTGATTCCGGCGGCTGCCGTCACGACAGCAGCGGCGGCGAAGGCCACCGTCGTGCGCCTCGTGGTCGTGGTCCCGGGTGGATGGAGGGCCCCCGGGCGAGGTCGTCCGCTCAGGTCGCGGGAGCCGGATGCGGAGGCGCCGTGCTGCCGCGTTCGACGATCTCAGGGCTGAGGAGGCGCACGACGTACGCCTCCTCGGTGTCGGTCGCGCCTTCGATCCGGCGGACGAGCTGACGCACCGCCATGCTCCCGAGCCGGTCGGGTGCGCTCTCCACGAAGGAGTAGGGGAGCGAGAAGGTGCGCGCGAACTCCTCCGAGAACCGGCCGAGCACCGAGACGTCCTCCGGGCTCCTCGTGCTCCGCGCTCCCAGAACGCTCGGAAGTGCCGCTGCGGCCGCCTCGTTGTTGACGAGCAGGCCCGTCGCCCGCGGGTGCGCGTCGAGCAGATCTCCGAGCGCCCGGCCGACGTCCGGCTGGGTGGAGGGCGCGAACGACGTGTGCAGTCGGATGCCGTGGGCGTCGGCGGCCTCGAGAGCGGCGTCCTGCAGGCGCCAGACGTAGGCGCCGCCGCGATCGACGACGTGCTGGGGCGGGGACACGAGCACGAGCTCCCGATGCCCGAGGGCGTGGAAGTGCTCGATCATCGCGCGACCGGTCTCCTCGAAGTCGAGGTCGAAGACGTCGACACCGGAGCAGTCCCTCGGCAGGCCGACGAGGGCGCCCGGCTGCCGGGCGTTGCGCAGGATGTCCAGCCGCGCATCGTCCACGGCGACGTTGAGCAGGACGATCCCGTCGACCATGCGCGAGTCGCTGATGCGTCGCAGTGCGCTCGTGCCGTCGGCGTCGGTGACCAGCAGGATGTCGTATCCGAGCTCGCGGGCCATGTTCGAGACGCCGAGGGTGTACTGCAGCATCGCGGGGGCGAACTCGTCCTCGAGGAACTGCGCCAGCAGGCCGATGACCCGGGTCTGCGAGGTCGCCAGCGATCGCGCGCCCGCGTTGGGCGTGAACTCCAGGCGACGAGCCGCAGCGAGCACTCGCCGACGCACCTCGGCCGAGATCGGGCGGTTGCCCGAGAACGCGTAGGACGCGGTGCTGCGGGAGACGCCCGCTTCGCGGGCGACGTCTGCGATGGTGGCCACTGTCGTTCTCCTCGGAGGCTGTCGGACGGCGAGGACCGGTCGGACTGCTGCCGGCTCTCCGCTCAGGTGCAGGAGAGCACGCGGCGGTCGCACCTCATGCTCCTGCATCCAGGGGCCGCTGCCGGTCCGGGCGGGGGACGCCCTCCCTGCGCCCAGCCTGCCGTGGCATGCCCCGCACACGCTCGAGGCGCCCCGTACGGAGACGGGGCGCCTCGAGGTCCGGGTCAGTTCAGGGTGAACTGGACGGTGGTGGTGTTCCCGGCGACGTCGTGGACGACCATGGTGTTGGCGCCCTTGACCGCGCCGAAGACGCCCGGCTTGATGAAGTTCACGTCGGACCACGCGTTGTCGGTGAGATCCTTCACGCGACCGTTGATGACCGCCCTGTCGATCCTGCCCGCGTCGTACAGCTTGAAGCTCACCTGGTCGTAGACGCCCTTCTCACCGGTGGTGAAGGAGGGCTCGGTCTTGACCGTGGCCGTCGGCGCCGTGCTGTCCAGCGTCACCGCGAAGGTCTTCGTGGGCGCGATGTTGCCCGCGAGATCCTCCGCGTTGTACTTGACGGTGTAGTTCCCGTCGGGCAGCTGCACCGTGGCCGAGTGCGATCCGGTCCTCGCTCCACCGGCGACCGGGGACTGCGTGCTCGTGACGAGCTTGCCGTCCTTGTAGATGTTGGCCACGATGCGCTTCAGTCCGCGGTCGTCCGTCGCGTCGACCTGGACGGCCAGTGCGGAGAAGGGGCCCGCCGTGGTGGGCGACACCAGCGTGACCGCCGGCTTGGTCGTGTCGGCGACGGCGACCGGCGTGAGCGTCCAGAACCGGTCGGCGGTCTGGGCGTCGGTCGCGGTGCTGGTGGTGGCCCCGTCGGTTCCGAGCACGATGGTCCCGTTCCGGTTGTTCCCCGAGGAGTCCTGGAGCGCGGCTCCGGACGCCTCGTCGAACGCGTACTGCGCGACGGTGCCCGCCGCCGCCCGGCCGCCGGCCAGAGCGGCCACGTCGGCCGCGGACAGCGCCCGGTCGTAGACGGCGAAGTCGTCGATCGCGCCGTCGTAGGCCGGGTCCCCGTACTGCGACTTGCCCAGGTAGTTCCGGTTGGTGTTCCCGAGAGCCGACGGCTTCACCGTCATGTTCGGGTTCGTGGCGACGACCGTGCCGTTGAGGTACATCGTGCCCTGCGTGCCCGAGACGGTGACGACCACGTTCGACCACTGGTTGAGCGGGAAGTTCTGACCGCCGTAGGTCAGTCGCTGCTCGCCCCCGGCGCCGGTGTTCGTGATGGCGAACCGCGGTCCGGCACCCCCGGCGTTGAGGGTGAGGAACATGTTGACGTTCTGGCCCGTGCCGAAGTCGAAGACGCGGGAGTAGTTCGTCAGCGACGCCGGCTTGATCCAGGTCGAGACGGACCAGTCGCCGGTGAGTCCGCTGACGATTCCGCTGGGGAGCGACCCGTACGACGCCGTCTTGCAGAAGTCCAGTGCCGTGCCGAACCTGCCCGGCTGGCGGGCTCCGCTGACCTGGCAGTTGGAGGTCGGTGCGCCGTCGGACCACTGGATGACCGCAGCGCCCGCGTCCTTGCTCAGGTTGAGGACCCCGAGCGTCTTGCCTGTCGCGTAGTTCGCGAGGCGGACCTTCCCCTTCCCGTCGGGGATGAGCTGCCACAGCTGCTCGTCTCCGCCGTTCGCGTCGGCGATCACCGCGGCTGCTCCGTTGGACGCTGCGGCGCCGGCGATGGTCAGGGCGCGCCCGCTGGGGGTGTGGACGACGCGGTAGAGGCCCTGGCCCGCTGCCGTGATCCTCCACGCCTGTCCGGTCGCGGTCGCGGAGTCGGCCTGGACGACCGGCGTCCCGTTCGCGGTCGCGCCGCCCTGCGTGGCGAGCTGCAGACCGGAGTTCGCGTTGCCCACGGTGTAGTCGCCCGCCAGGCTGGTCGGGCTCTTCTCCGGGGTGACGATCACCTGGTAGCCGTAGGTCGGGTTCATCACGATGGGCACCGTGATCGATCCGTCGGCGGCGACCTCGTAGGTCGTGTTGGAGATGGTGACCGGGCCGTCGGTCTTCACCGTCCGGCCGTAGGAGGCGGTGAAGTCCACCTGGACGTCGACCTTCGAGCCGAGCGACAGCTCGTCGAGCCCGTTGACCTTGATGGACGTGGCTCCGGTGTTGCCGCCGGCGATGACGCGCACTTCGTCGCCCTCGTCGCTGACGGAGGCGGCGCCGTCGAGCGGGCTCTCGTTCGACGGCGGCGTGGTGGTCACCATCTGGCCGCTCATCTGGGCGTACCAGGTGTAGAGCCAGTACGCGCCGTTGGGGTCGCCGTTCCGTCCGGTGAGGAGGTCGCCCAGGGCGCCCGACTGGTTCCAGAACGGGAGCTCGGCGCGGGTGATCCCGTAGCGCTCGAGCTTCGCGATGTACCCGACCAGCGGGCCGGACAGGCCGACCTCGGCGGGTGCCGCGTACTCGGTGATGTCGATCGGCGGCTCGGGGAGGTCGAGGTCGTCGAGGATGGCCCGGACCTTCTCGACGTCGCCCTTGATCTTCGAGGAGCGGATCAGCTCGTGCCACTCGAGGACGTCCGGGAGGGTGTCGGTCGCCTTCGCGTGCTCGTAGAACGCGCGCATGCTCGTGATGTTGTCGGAGTAGGCGGGGCCCTGGATCGGCATCTCGGGGTCGAGGGTGCGGATCAGACGGTAGGTCTCGGTCCAGAGATCGAAGAAGGAGCCGTTCGACGCCTGCCAGGTGATGTCGGGCTCGTTCCAGATGGCATAGGCGACGATGTTCGTCTTGCCGGATGCCTGCGTGTCCTCGACCATCTTCTCGACGGCCGGGAGCCAGGAGGTCTTGTCGTATCGATAGGGCCAGCCGGGCAGGTAGTCCACCAGGCGGACGACGACGCCCGCACCGGCCGACTTCGCGGTGTCGGCGACCGACAGGGCGTCACCGGTCGGCTGCTGGGTGCCCCCCTCGGGCTTCTGCACGAAGGTGTGCGGCTTGATGGGGAGGATCTTGTCGAGGGACGGGACGCCGGCGCTCGCCAGTCCGTACAGGGACCCGCTGGCCATGTGAGTGACGGGACGGAAGGGCTGGTCGGCCTCCACGACGAGCGTGGCTGCGGCTCCGGGTGCCGCTTCCGCGGGAGCGCCCACGGCGAGGACGCTCCCCGCTGCGACGACCGCCGCTGAGACGACTGCTGCGAGGACACGACGCCCGCGGATCCGACGGCGCTGTCGCCGGTCGGCATCCGTGGGAGGCGTCTCGCGTAGAGCGATGGATCTGTTCATCTGCTGTATCTCCATTGATCGAGCGATTGGTCGAACCTGTCCGCACAGTGCTGCATAGATCATCGAACCGGTTCGATGTGGATTAAAGCATTAACTGGCCGAGGCCTCAATGCCTCTGAGCTCTTCGAGCCTTTCGCACCTGATGCGACATGATGCGTTCGTATCTTTCCGACACCTCTGCACCAGAAGTTGCGAAAGCTTATGAGGACCGTCGAGTGACGCAGGAAAGAGCTGTCGACGGCGTCTCGTCCTGGGCGCGTCTCACGGGGAGGACCGTGCGGGAGCGGATCCTGGCTGGGCCGCATCGTCCAAGGTCTCGGCCCGGACCGTTCACCGGGGCGGGGTCGAGGGAGAAGCCCCTCCGCCGCGACGAGCGGCAGAGCAGCGACCCTCAAGCGGTTCGGACCTCTACCGTTGCACCCGTGCCCCTCCTTCTCGCCGACCTGCTGTCGTGAGAGCGCTCGTCGCCTGGCTCGAGCACCGCCAGATCCCGCTCTACCTCGCCGCGATCGCCGCCGGCGCCGCTCTCGGACTGCTGCTGCCCGCCGCGCACCACCTCGAGGTCGCGATCGAACCGGTGCTCGCGCTGCTGCTGTTCGCCACGTTCCTCGGGGTCCCGTTCGCCGCGATCGGACGGTCTCTGCGCGACGGCCGCTTCCTCGCCGCGGTCGGGGTGCTGAACTTCGTCGTCGTGCCGCTCGCCGCCTACGGGCTGTCCCGATTCGTCGCCGACACTCCGGTGCTGCTGTTCGGGATCCTCCTGGTGCTCCTGACGCCGTGCATCGACTACGTGATCGTGTTCGCCGGGCTCGCCGGAGGGGCGTCCGACCGGCTGCTCGCCGCCGCACCGCTGCTGATGCTCGCGCAGATCCTCCTCCTCCCCGTGTATCTGCTGCTCTTCATCGGTCCTGCGGGGGTGGCGGTGGTCGACGCCGGTCCGTTCGCGCGGGCGTTCCTGCTGCTGATCGTGGTGCCGCTGTCCGCGGCCGGGCTGGTGCAGGCCCTGGCGCGCCGACACGTGTCCGGCCGGATCGTCGAGTCCACGATGCTCGGGCTCATGGTGCCGCTCATGACGGCCACGCTCTTCACCGTCGTCGCCTCCCAGGCCGGCGCCGTGGGCGCCTCGGCCGGCCGGCTTCTCGTCCTCGTCCCGCTCTACGCGGGATTCCTCGTGGTCATGACCGCTCTCGGGCTGGGTGCTGGACGCGTCTTCCGACTCGACGTGCCCGCGACGCGCGCCCTCGTGTTCAGCGGCGCGACCCGCAACTCGCTCGTCGTGCTGCCTCTCGCACTCGCGCTCCCGGCACCGCTGTCGCTCGCGCCCGTCGTCGTCGTCACGCAGACTCTCGTGGAACTCGTCGGCATGGTCGTCCTCGTCCGACTGCTCCCTCGGCTCGCCCGAGACCGAGCAGTGCGGGCCGGCCCGGTCTGACGCGGAGTCACCAGCGCCCGAGACGACCCGGGCCTGCAGAAGGGCCGCCCGGGGAGTCGCCCGGGAGGTATTCGCCGGTCAGTCCTTCTCCGGTCAGTCCTTCTCCGGTCTGCCCGCAGTCCCCGCGTCAGCGGGCTCATCGGCCGGGGCGACAGGAGCTGCGGACTCGACCGCGGTGGGCTGGACCCCGGCTGATCTCGCATTCCTGGCGGCGAGGCGCTTCTTCTGGGACTTGCCGGTGCTGAACGGGCTCACCCACAGCCAGGAGAAGCGCCGCAGCGACTGGAAGATGAACAGCGACGCCCAGAGGGAGAACACCGTCAGGGCGACCGGGAAGACCGTCGCCGGAAGGGGTGGGACATTCGTCTCGCCGAGCAGGGGGACGAATGCGACGACGACCGCGATCACGAAGAGGTGCAGGAGATAGATCTGGAAGCTCTGCTGCCCCATGGTGACGAAGATCTTCAGTGCGCGGACCTTGACGAGGTACTGGGAGCCGGCGATGCCCGCGATGATCGCGACCGAACTGGCGATCAGGATGACGCCCGGAACGCGGTTGGCGTCGAAGGCGACGATCACGGTGATGATGCCGAGGTAGGCCACCGCGAGCGCGAGCGCCTGCCAGAGCTTCACGCGAGCGGCGAAGCGGTAGAACGTGCGGGGGATGAACATCGCCACGAGGAAGAAGATGAAGTTCTGGAGCACCCGGTCCCAGCCGATGTTGTCGGTGTCCAGCAGGCCGGTGGTCGTCGCCGCGACGGCCAGCAGCCCGGCCACCGAGAGCTGGATCCATCGGGGCACCTTGCGGATCAGCCAGGCGAGGATGCTGAAGATCGCGAGAGCCCAGATGAACCAGTAGCTGCTCGACGGCAGGATGGGGAGCACCAGCACGTTGAGCGGGTCCGTCGGCGAGGTCGCCTCCGACCGTGAGAACGGGACGATGAGGTAGAAGACGACCCGGATGAACGACCACAGCAGGTAGAGGTACACCAGCGCGAGGACTCGGCGGCGCCACAGTTCGGCGAACGTCCACGTCAGCATCCGGGCGGCCGTGAGGCCCGCGATGAAGAAGAACACGGGCATGGGGAAGTAGAGGAGCACGGTCCGGAGCTTCGGGACGTACCCCGCGAGGTCGAAGAATCCGAGGAACAACGACGAGTGGTAGAGCACGACGAGGCTGATCGCGACGCCCTTGGCGAAGTCGATCCACTCCCGCGACTCGGGGCGCTTCACCACGGCGCCGGTCGCACTCGACCCGGTCATCCGCCGCTCCTCGCGTGGGCGCACACGGCGCGATCACTGTTCACCGATTGCTGCGGATCCATTGCGCCCCCAAGATGTCGAATTCGAACCGGATGCGAATGAGCCCCCGGTTCATTCCCCGTACGGGTCCTGAGAGTACGGGAAAGTTTCCGATCACGGACGAGTCGATGGAGTATCGAGGCGGCAAGGGAAGTCCGGACGCCTCGCCGCCGCCTGTCCGCGGAGATCGCCCGTCCGATCCCGGAGTCGCTCGGTGGATCGGGACGGGCGGCGGAGGATCGCAGACGAATGGACCGTCGAGAGACCCGCAGACGGCGCTTTCGTCCAGCCCCGGGGGTCGCGGACCCGAAGAACGAGACGAAACCGGCGTGCGGTTAGGACACCTCGACCTCTCCGGCATACTCCATGACGTGAACGACGCCACCACCGCCCCCAGTCTCGACGGCCGCGAGTTCGTGATGACCTCCTCGACCAACAGCGCGGTCGACCCCGAGTCGCCGTCGCGGTTCCACTACTCCGAGCGCGACGGAGTGGTCTGGGGCGACTACGTCGGCGACACCGTGACCTTCGGCCGGTTCGTGGGCACGCGCACGGGTGACGCCCTGCAGGTCTCGTTCGTGCACCAGCTGATCGACGGCGGGACCGTGGTCAGCGGCACCGGCGGCAGCCGCGTCGAGCTCGACGGCGAGGGCCTGCTGCGGCTCGTCGAGGAGTTCGAGATCGACGGCGACGACCACGTCAGCATCTGCGTCGAGGTCTGACGCTCAGCGCGCCGCGTCGCGGCCGTTCCCCGCGGTGGTGAATCGCGTCATGCCGAGCCGGTTCGTCGATCCGGAGCGGTCGGGGATGTCGGAGGGCAGAAGGTAGGCCTTGCGCACCACCTCGTCGAGCACGACGACCGAGACCACCGACTTCACCTCGGGCCGGGCCGCGACCACGCCGGTGACGAAGTCGTGCACGCCGCCGATGTCGAGCGAGCGGACCAGGAGCATCGCGTCGTGCTCGCCGGTCGTGATGCAGCAGTACTCCACGTCGGGCATCTGGAGGATGCCCTCGCGGAACCGGTGCCACGACTGCGGATGCACCGTCACGAACACCAGGGCGCAGACGTCGAGCCCCACCTTTCCCGGATCGACCAGGGCCGAGAATCCGGTGATGACGCCGGATGCGGTCAGCTGCTCGACCCGGTTGTAGACGCTCGCCCGCGAGACGTTCACCCGCTCGGCCAGGGCGGACATCGAGATGCGCCCGTTCTCGCGCAGGACGGCGAGGATGCGCAGATTGAGGTCGTCGAGCCCGCCCGCGCTTTGTCCAGCGACCGCACCGGCGGCCGGATCGGTGATCGACATAATCTGCTCCTTCGTCGCTGTGGGCGGCAGTTCGTCCACGATAGCGGCCCTCTGGAAACGGAGTGCGTCGCGATGTGCCATCGTTTCGCAACACGTCCAGCCGAACCCTCGCCAGGAGGCCTCCATGGTTGTCCGCTCCACCCGCACCCCGCGCTCCGCCCCGACGCGAGTGGTGATCGCCGCTGCGGCGGTCTCGCTCGCCCTTCTCGTGGCGGGCTGCTCCTCGGGCCGCGTCGACACCGCCGACGGCAGCAGCGCGACGCTCACCATCAACAAGGCGTTCGACCTGAAGACCGCCGACCCGGGCCGCATGTACGAGCCGACCGGCCAGATGGTCGACAAGGCGCTCTACGAGACCCTCCTCACCTTCGAGGGCGGCGACGTCTCGCAGGTCGTCGACGGCCTCGCGAGCCTCGAGCAGTCCGACGACGCGAAGACCTTCACCCTCACCCTGAACGGCGAGCACACCTTCTCGGACGGCACCGCGATGACCGCCGACGACGTGGTGTTCTCGCTGCAGCGCGTGATCGGCCTGAAGGGCAACCCCTCGTTCCTCCTCGACGGCGTCACCGTCACGAAGAAGGACGACACCACGGTGGTGCTGACCACCGAGAACCCCACGCCCGCCCTGCCGGCGATCCTGGCGAACCCGGCGCTCGGCATCCTGAACTCGAAGGTCGTGAAGGAGAACGGCGGCACCACCGACGAGACCGACACCGCCGAGACGTTCCTCAACACCACCTCCGCCGGCTCCGGCCCGTACGTGCTCGACACGCTCGACCTCGCCTCGCAGGTCGTGCTGACCGCGAACGAGAACTACGACGGCGACGCCCCGGGCTACGGCCGCGTGGTCATCCAGAACGTCGAGGGCGCGACCCAGAAGATCAACGTCGAGGGCGGCAGCGCCGACGTCGCGCTGGACCTCTCGGGCACTCAGGCGGAGGCGCTCGGCGACTCGGTCGCGGTGACCAGCGACCCGTCGGCGAACGTGATCTTCCTGCTGCTCAACCAGAACCCGAGCGTCTCGGCGATCACGTCGAACCCCGACTTCGTGAAGGCCGTGAAGGAGGCCGTCGACTACGACGACCTCGTCTCGATCGCCGGCAACGGCACCGCCCAGGCGTCCGGCGTCATCCCGAGCATGCTGCTCGGCGCCCTGCCCGAGAGCGGCGCGCTCACCCAGGACCTCGACGCCGCGAAGGCGGACCTCGCGAAGAGCGGCTACGCCGGCGAGTCCGTGACGCTCAACTTCCCGAGCGACATCAGCCTGAACGGCATCGACTTCCCGACCATCGCGCAGCGCATCCAGTCGCAGCTGAAGGACGCCGGCATCACCGTCGAGCTCGCCCCGGCCCCCGTCGCCACCGAGCTCGACGCCTACCGCAACGGCACCGAGACCATGGGCCTCTGGTACTGGGGCCCGGACTACCCGGACCCGAGCGACTACCTCGTCTTCACCCCGGGCGACGTCGTGGGCCTCCGCTCCGGCTGGACCGACGGTGCGGCCCCCGCGATCTCGGCGCTGGCCGACGCCGCGGCCACCGGCGGCAGCGACGACGAGCGCCAGGCGCGCTTCGAGGAGCTGCAGACCGCGCTGAACGCCGACGGCCCCTTCATCCCGCTGCTCCAGCCCGGCAACAACATCGCCGCGGCGAAGGACGTCTCGGGTGTCGTCTACAACGCGGTGTGGACCATCGACATCGCGGCCCTCGCCGCGCAGTAGCCCGTGTCCACCACCACGACGGCCGTCCGGACCCCGCGTCAGCGCGGGGGCCGGGCGGCCCACCCGTTCCTCCGCTACGCGCTCCGCCGCGTGCTCACCTCGCTGCTACTGGTGGTGGGCGTGACCCTCGTCACCTTCATCCTGACCAACCTCGTGCCGGGCGACCCCGTGGCGGCCGCCCTCGGCCAGCGCGCTGCGGAGGATCCGGAGATCGTCGCGC
Source organism: Rathayibacter sp. AY1F3 (assembly GCF_002931975.1). Taxonomy (NCBI): domain Bacteria; kingdom Bacillati; phylum Actinomycetota; class Actinomycetes; order Micrococcales; family Microbacteriaceae; genus Rathayibacter; species Rathayibacter sp. AY1F3. The sequence continues at coordinate 48,071 of NZ_PSVF01000013.1, forward strand.
AGTTCCGCGCCCAGTACGGTCTCGACCAGCCGCTCGTCGTGCAGTACTTCACCTATCTCGGCAACCTGCTGCACGGCGACCTCGGCGTCTCCACCACCACGCACAACCCGGTGGTCGCCGACCTGGCGAAGGCGCTGCCGGCCACCCTGGAGATCGCCTTCGGCGCCATCGTGCTCAGCGTGATCATCGGCGTGCTGTTCGGCACCGTCGCCGCCTACCGGCGCGGCAGGGCCTCCGACCACGTTCTGCGCGTCGTATCGCTGGCCGGACTCAGCGTGCCGACCTTCTGGCTCGCGCTGGTCCTCTACTACGTCCTCTACTTCCAGCTGCGGATCGCGCCGGGATCCGGCCGGCTGAGCAGCGACTTCACCACGCCGCCGACGATGACGGGCCTCTACACGGTCGACGCCCTGCTCGCCGGCCAGCTCGACACCTTCCTCGACGCGGCGTCGCACCTCTTCCTCCCCGTGCTCGTCCTGACGCTCTACACGGTGGGCCTGCTGACCCGGTTCGTGCGCACCGCGGTGCTCGAGATCCTCGACCAGGACTACGTGCGGGCCGCCCGCGCGAAGGGGCTGCCGAACCGCGCGGTCACCTTCTCCTACGTGCTGCGCGGGGCGAGCATCCCGATCCTCACCGTCGTGGGCCTCGCCTTCGGCAGCCTGCTCAGCGGCACCGTGCTCGTCGAGGCGGTCTTCGGCTGGCCCGGGATCGGCTCCTACGCCTACCAGGCCGCGTCGCACCTCGACCTGCGCGGCATCATGGGCGTCGGCCTGCTCATCGGCGTGATGTACCTGCTCGTGAACCTGATCGTCGACCTGCTGTACGGCGTGCTCGACCCGAGAGTGAGGCTGGCCTCGTGACGGATCCGCGAACCACCCGGTCCGACCCGCGCGACGGCGCTCCGGCCGGTCCGCGCGACGGCGTCGGTGCCGGAGTGCTCGACCCGGTCGCCGTCCCCGGCCTCCGCCTGCGCCGCCCCCGCCTGCGCCTGGGCCGCTGGTCGGCGCCGCTCGGACTCCTCGGCGCCGCCGTCGGCGTGCTCTGGATCCTCATCGCCGTGCTCGCCCCCGTCATCGCCCCGCACGATCCGCTCGCGCAGGACCTGCCCCTCCTCCAGGCGCCCGGCGAGGGCACGCTGATGGGGACCGACGCGCTCGGCCGGGACGTGTTCTCGCGGGTGATCTGGGGTGCCCGGGTCACGATCCCGCTCGCCCTGCTGCTCGTCGTGATGTCGGTGCTGATCGGCGCGATCGTCGGATCCGTCGCCGGATTCCTCGGCCGTGCGGTCGACGAGGTCGCGATGCGCATCACCGACCTCGTGATGGCGTTCCCCACGGTCATCCTGGCGATGGTGATCGCGGCCGCGCTCGGAGCGTCGCTCCTGAACGCGGTGCTCGCGGCGCTGATCGTGTCGTGGCCGTCCTACGCCCGGCTGACCCGCGGTCTCGTGCTCGGCCTCCGCTCGTCGAACTACGTCGTGTCCGGACAGCTGCTCGGCTTCTCGCCGCTGCGCTCCCTCGTCCGCGACATCGCGCCCAACATCGTCGGCCCGGTGCTCGTCCTGGCGAGCCTCGACATCGGCACGGCCATCCTCCTGCTGTCGGGCCTGTCGTTCCTCGGGCTCGGCGCGAAGCCGCCGACCGCCGAGTGGGGCTCCATGGTGTCGGACGCCATCCAGAACTTCGACGCGTGGTGGATCGGGGTCTTCCCGGGCCTGGCCATCCTCACCGTCGTCATCGCGTTCAACTTCGTCGGCGACGCCCTGCGCGACGCCCTGGACCCGCGGTCGCAGACGATCCGCGGAGGAGGCGCCACGCTGTGAGCGACGCACTGACCATCAGCGGGCTGCGCATCCGCACCCGCAGCCACGCCGTCGTCGACGGCATCGATCTGGCGCTGCGCCGCGGCGGCATCCACGGTCTCGCCGGCGAGTCGGGCTCGGGCAAGACCATGACCGCCCTGGCGGTGCTCGGACTGCTGCCCGGATCGATGACGGCCAGCGGCAGCATCCGCCTCGCCGACGACACCGGCGACGGCACGACGGAGCTCGTCGGCGCGTCCCGGCAGGTGCTCGGCGCGGTGCGCGGACGCCGGGTCGCCATGGTCTTCCAGGACCCGTCGACGAGCCTGCACCCGCAGCTCACCGTGGGCCGCCAGCTCACCGACCACCTGCGCCACCACCTCGGTCTCGGCAAGGAGGCCGCGCGGTCCAGGGCCGAGGCCCTGCTCGAGCGGGTGCGGGTGCCGGACGCCCGGGCCTCCCTCGGGCGCTATCCCCACCAGTTCTCCGGTGGTCAGCGGCAGCGCATCGCGATCGCGGTGGCGCTCGCGTGCGAGCCCTCCGTGCTGCTGGCCGACGAGCCGACGACCGCGCTCGACGTGACCGTGCAGGCCGGAGTGCTGCAGCTGCTGCGGGAGCTGGTCGACGACGGCGGGCTGAGCATCCTGCTCGTCACCCATGACCTCGGCGTGATGAGCGCCGTGGCCGACGAGGTGACGGTGATGCGCCGGGGGCTCGTCGTGGAGTCGGCTCCGCGCGAGCGGCTGTTCACCGCACCCGAGGACGAGTACACGCGGGCGCTGCTCGCGGCTCTGCCCGGCTCGAGCTTCGAGGAGAGCCCGGAGGAGCTGGTCGCCGAGCTCGTCGAGGGGCACGAGAGGGCCGCCGCCGCGGACGATCCGGGCGCGGCCACGGCAGGCGACGTCGAGAGGGGTGCGCGATGAGCGCGGGAGTGGTTCTCGAGGCCGACGGCATCGTCGTCGAGTACGGGCGGCGACCGCCGCTGCGTGCCGTCGACGGGGTCGGCTTCCGGGTGGCGGCGGGCGAGGTCGTCGCGCTGGTCGGAGAGAGCGGCTGCGGAAAGTCGAGCCTCGCGCGCGCGGTGGTCGGCATCGAGAAGCGCCGCGGCGGCGATGTTCGCCTGAACGGCGTCGACGTGCCCGCGCTCGGACTCCGTCGGCGCAGTCCGGCGATGACCGGCGTGCAGATGGTCTTCCAGGACCCGAACTCCTCGCTCAACCCCCGTCGGCGCATCGGCGAGCAGATCGGCGACGGCGTCCGGGCGGCTCTCGCCCGGGGAGCCGAGGGCTCGGACCCGGCCGACTGGCTGCGCCGCGTCGGGCTCGACCCGGCGATGGCGAGCCGGTTCCCGCACGAGTTCTCCGGCGGGCAGAAGCAGCGCATCGCCATCGCGCGGGCACTCGCCGCGCGGCCGCGGATGCTCGTGGCCGACGAGCCGATCTCGGCCCTCGACGCCTCGACCCAGACGAGCGTCGCCGCGCTGATGCGCTCGCTCAGCGTCGAGGCCGGCGCGGGCATGCTGTTCATCTCGCACGACCTCTCGGTGGTCCGGCGCATCGCCGACCGGGTGCTCGTGATGTACCGCGGCCGGGTCGTGGAGTCGGGGGACACCGAGACGGTGTGGCAGAGCCCTCTGCATCCGTACACCCGGGCGCTGCTCGCGGCGATCCCGCTGCCGGACGGGCTGGGGCGGCTGCCGCTGGCCCCGCTCGACTCCGACCGGGCGGCCTGGCTCGAGGAGCTGCCCGACGCGCTGGAGCGGACGGGCGGGTGAGCGCGGTGGAGGAGGCCCGGGCCGAGGAGTCCGCACTCTGGAGCATGCCGAGGGCCGTGAACCGCAGTCCGCTCCCCGGGGACGGCGCGTTCATGACCGCCGGCTGGGCCGATCCGGAGCCGGTGATCGACCCCGACGAGCCGGTGCTCGCCTACACCGCGGAGCGCCGGTCGCGACTGGCGCAGGCGCTGCCCGCCGAGCTGCTGATCATCCCCTCCGGCCTGCCGCGGGTGCGCTCGAACGACAGCGACCACCGCTTCCGCCCGGGCACCGACCACGTGTGGCTGACGGGCAACGGAGTCGCCGAGAGCGTGCTCGTCGTCGACACGACGGGAGGGGAGGCCGGCTCGATCCTGTACCTGCGTGCTCCCTCCGGCCGCGACGGCGACGAGTTCTGGCAGAACGACGCGCTCGGCGACCTCTGGGTCGGGCCGCGGCCGTCGCTCGCCGAGACGCAGGCAGCACTGGGCATCGAGACCCGGCCGCTGGCCGACTTCACCCGCGACGTGGAGCGGGCTGCGCGGCGGGCCCGGCGCATCCGGGTCCTGCCCACCCTCGACGAGAGCGTCGACGAGCTGGTGCGGAGCATCTGCGGGCCGGAGCTCGGACCGCACCTCGTGCTTAAGTCGACGCTCGACGAGCTGCGCCTGATCAAGAACGACTGGGAGATCGGACGGCTGCAGCTCGCCGTCGACGGCACGGCGCGGGGCTTCGACGACTGCCTCGAGGCGTGGCAGGTCGCCCGCGCGATGCCCCGCGGCGAGCGCTACCTCGAGGGCACCTTCGCCCGCCGCGCCCTGGTCGAGGGACAGGGGCCGGCCTACGGATCGGTCGTCGCCTCGGGAGCGCACGCCACGACCCTCCACTACACGCGGAACACCGGGCCCCTCGCCGACGGCGACCTCGTCCTGATGGACATGGGAGTGGAGCTGCCCTCGCTCTACGCCGCCGACATCACCCGCACCTTCCCGGTCAGCGGGGAGTTCACTCCGCTGCAGCGGGACGTGTACTCGATCGTGCTGCGCGCGCAGCAGGCCGGCATCGACTCCCTGCGCGCGGGAGTGCGCTTCCAGGACTACCAGGACGCGTGCGGGCGAGCCCTCACCGAGGGGCTGATCGACCTCGGCCTGATCCGCTGCTCTTTCGACGAGGCCATGGCCCCGTCCGCGTCGTACCACCGCCGGTGGAGCATCTCCCGCGCCGGGCACATGCTCGGGATGGACGTGCACGACTGCAACCACGCTCCGCACGAGACGTACCTCGGGGGAGTGCTCGCGGCCGGCCACACGCTCACCGTGGAGCCGGGACTCTACTTCCAGCCCGGCGACCTGACGGTCCCCGCTGAGCTGCGGGGCCTGGGCATCCGGATCGAGGACGACCTCGTGGTCACGGAGACGTCGTCGATCCTGCTCTCGGCGGCGATGCCGCGCACGCCCGACGCGGTGGAGGAGTGGATGGCGAGGCTGGCGGGCTGAGAGGTCGGGCGCGCGAAGCGATCGGCCGGCGCGGACTACGGGAGCTGTGGGGGCGCGATCAGTTCGAGGAATCCACCGAGGGCACCTTCGAGGTAGATGATGCGCGTGCCGGCTCGGGCCCCATCAGTCATCCGGTGAGGTGTCCCGACCGGTCTCCAGCCGTGTCCAGCGCAGAGTTCGAGGACACGATCGAGGTCCGAGACCGTGAGAGCGATGTGCACCGTGCCGACCTGCGCGGGCGAGCCGGCGGACTCGAGCTGTCGGGGCGGGTCGTACTGCAGCAGCTCCACCCGGTGGGGGCCGAGTGCCACCGTCGCTGCGCGGATCACGGCTCCACGGACGCCGGTGGTCGCCGCCGTGACGTCCACGTCGAGCATGAAGGTGCGCTCGAGCACGAACCCGAGACCGGAGCACCACAGCACCAGCGCGTCGTCGAGGTCGGCCACGGTGAGACCGGAGTGAGCGACGTCGGAGACGAGCGGTGATGCCATGACATCAGTATCGAGCTCCGACACGCCTGCCTGAGGATGCGCGGCACTCCTCACCCTCCCTGGGTGAGGCCGGTGATGAGGTTGATGGCGACGGCGACGACGAAGGTGCCGAAGAAGTAGGACAGCAGGGCGTGGGCCAGGGCTACGCGACGTGAGGGGGTGGAGGACTGGGTGATGCTGCTCGCGCTGTAGGCCATCCCGATCGAGAACGCGGTGTAGGCGAAGTCGCTGTAGGACGGGTCCTCGTCCTGGTCGAAGTCGAAGCGGTGGCGGTCGTCGAGGTAGTACATGCGCGCGTACTTGAAGGCGTAGACGGTGTTGACGAGCGCCCAGGCCGCGACGACCCCGACGACCGCGAGGATCGCGGCCGCGGATCCGACGGGGTCCTTCTGCTGGCTGCGGAGGAGTGCGACGACCACGAGGACGAGGCTGAAGAAGGTGGCGGCGATGATGAGCGAGTCGACCAGCTTCCGGGACCGGTCCTCGTGGCGGGCGAGGTCGCGAGTGCGTTCCGGGCCGGCCGGCCACGCCGTCGACCAGGCCCAGACGAGGAACACCGCCGCGGCGATCGCCCAGCCGAGCAGAGGCGACAGATCGGGGACCGCAGTGGACCCTGAGCGCTCGGGCCGGAGATCCTTCAGACGGGCACGATCGGCCCCAGCACATTGAGCGCGACGACGGCCACCAGCTGGACGACGCCCGCGGTGACCAGTCGACCACCGAGGTGCGACGTGTCAGCGGGCCGCTCGGTCACCGAGCCGATCCGTACTGCTCCCGACGTCGTCCGGCACGTGAGTCAGGATGTCGCCCACCTGGCAGCCGAGGACCTCGCAGATGGCGTCGAGTGCAGAGGCACTCACACCATCCTCCTGCGAAGAGGGGGCGGTGTCAGCCGGAGAGGGCAGTGCCCGAGAGCGGGTGGGTCAGTCGTCGTCGCTGTCGGGCGCGGGTGCCTGATCGGTGCTGGTGCTCGAGGTGGAGTCGGACCAGACTGCTTGTGCGCCGGAGTCGCCGATGCGGATGACGTCGATGGTCGCTCCGACGGAGATGGCGATCGCTGCGACGGCGAGCACGATTCCGACGAGGGGGCGGCGGGTGGTGGCGGCTCGGTCCTCGGTTCGTCGCGTGCGGCGGAACCAGAGCCACTGGACCAGGGCGACGAGGAACAGGCCGGCAGCCCAGGGGAGCAGGTGGTCGCCGAGCTCGGTGTGCTTCTCGAGGATCGCGGACGGCTCCGTCTGTCGTTCGAGCGCTTCACCGGCCTGCGTGGTGAGCGGGACGGCGATCAGCGCGGCGAGGGCGATGATCGGGGTGAGGATCCCGAACTTGCGGCGGGCGGCCGGCCAGAGGCTGCCGAGGATGAGCATCAGTGCGGCGAGGGGGAGCAGAACCACGACGGCGTGCACGAGGAGCGGGTGGAGGGGGAGGCCGTTGATCTGCCAGTCGTTCATCGGGGGCGCCTTCGGTCGAGAGGGGGGCTGTCCTCGTGACGCTAACGCGCCCCGCCCTGCGCGCTCTGCCGTTGGACGTGTTCGTGTGAGCCCTCGAACGATCACTCGCCCGTCCTCCGAGCCGACTCCCCGCTTCACCGCCGATATGCGAGGAGCCGACCGAGCGGAGTCAGGACGTGTGCCGGCTCGCCGGTGCGATCAGGCGGCGGAGCCGGTCGGTCACGAGAAGGGCACCGGCGGCGTCGATGGTGAGGACGTCGACGTCGAAGCGGTCGGTGACGGTGTCGAGCGTCCCGACGCCGCCGGCGAGGATCGCGGTCGCGAGGACGTCGGCGGTGACGATGTCCTCGGCGATCACGGACACCTGCATGAAGGGGACGTCACCGGGCTCGGCAGGTCGGCGCCAGACGTGCTCTGCGCGTTCGGCGGTCCCGGAGGTGGCGATCGCGCGGCGACCGTCGCCGAGGGGGACGATGCAGAGCAGCGCCTGCCGGTCGCCGGGATCCACGATCCCGATCGTCCAGCTGTCGGCGGGCGAGGTGAGGACGTCTCCCCCGACATCGAGGAGCCATTCGCCGTCGCCGAGCAGCCGGGCCGCGTGCGCCATGGTGGTCGCTTTGACGGTTCCGGCGAGGTCGATGACCCCGTCGGGCCGGTGCGGGGTGAAGGCGCCGTCCGTCGCCGTTCGCCAGTGCAGCGATTCGGTGTAGGCGGTCCGCATCTGCTCGGACGCGGCCGTCAGCGCGAGCTCGCCGCGGGCGATCCGGGACGCCTCCGACTCCGGCCGGTACAGGCTGAAGCGGGCGTCGGCGTCGGCGAAGACGGCTTCGACGTCGCCGACCGGGGTGTCGTCGGCGGCGCGCAGGCTGACGACGGTGCCCATCGTCGTGAAGGTGTGCACGGTCAGAGTCCGGCCTGGTCGATCGCCGATTGCAGGGAGGTGAGGTACCCGTCGCTGGTGTAGGTCGCTCCGCTGACCGCCTGCACGTTCGCGGACTGGGCGGCGAGGACTTCTTGACGCAGGATCGGCGCGGCCCGGTGCGAGATCGACACGGACCGGCCGTCCTTGTCCGTGAGGTGCACGGCCGTGACGTCGGTGATCTGCCCGCCGGCGACGGTGATCGCGACCTGCACAGCGCCGAAGCGAGTCGGAACAGATGGGCCGGTCCACGTGCCGTCGGCCGAGGCGGACGGGCTCGCAGTGGCCGTCGAGCTCGTACCGGCCGACGGGTCGGTGGGCGCGCCGGCGGAGGGCGTCGTCGAGGCGGGGGCGCCGGCCGGGGTCGGCGTGGTCACCGCGGGAGCCGCTCCGTCCGTGGCTGTGGTGTCGCTCGTCCCGGTGGCGAGCGGGGACCCGGTGGCGCCGGCGGATCCCATCTGCCAGCCGACGACGAGGACGGCGAGGGAGGCGAGGACGCTGGCGACTGCTGCTCGTGTTCTCACCAGTCGAACCTCTCCACGTGGATCTGCCGGTCGGGCAGGCCCGCCGCTCGCGCGTCGCGGACGACGAGGTCGGCCCAGGCGGTCGGACCGCAGACGAACAGGTCGGATTCGAGCAGGCCCGGCAGTGCCGAGGTGATCGTCACACCTCGGGCGACGGACTCGGCGGACATCCACGTCGCGAGCCCTGCGGGCCGCCGGCCGATCATCCCGATTAGCGCGCCGCGGCTGCTGCGGACCAGTGTCCGAGTCTCGTCCCAGAGGTAGGTCTGGGAGTCGTCGGTGGCGCGCAGCAGGACGGTGGCCTCGCCGGGTCGGAGGCCGCCGTGCTCGAGGAGCGCTCGGGCGGGGGTGATGCCGATGCCGGCGGCGATGATCGCGAGCCGCGGGGCGGTGCGGGCGACGTCGGTGAAGATCCCGTAGGGCCCCTCGATCGAGACCGCGGCCCCGGGGCGCAGTCGTGCGAGACGGTCGGTCCCGGCTCCGAGTGCGCGGACGGTGATCCGAGCGCGGGTGTCGGTCGGGACGGCGGAGAAGGAGATCGGGTGCGCATGCCACCAGGTGCCGCGGCTCCAGAACCGCCAGATCGCGTACTGCCCGCCGATCACGCCGAGGCGGGAGAGGTCGCGGCCGGAGAGGTGGAGCGAGAAGACGCCGGGGGCGATCGTCTCGACGGCCTCGACCCGGATCCGGTGCCGCAGGGTGGCGAGTACGGGCACCGCGAACCGGAACCTGGCGATCGCTCCGAACGCCAGGACGTAGAGGGCGAGCCAGTAGACGCGCTGCGGGGTGCTCCCGGCGAGGACCTGGCCGGCGGAGAGCTGGTGGGGGACGGCGACGAGGACCGCCGCGTAGCTGAGGAGGTGGATCGCGTGCCACGCCTCGTACGCGAAGCGGCGGCGCACGGCGACGAGGGAGGTGACGACGACGAGCACCAGCAGGGTGCTGCCGAGCAGCGCCAGGAGCATGTCGGCGCCGGAGTACAGAGCGAGTGCCTCGTTCCACAGCGTCAGCCCGTCGGTGAGGGCGTAGCCGACGGTGAGCAGGGCACCGTGCCCGAGGATCAGAGACAGGGCGGGCTTGCCGAGGCGACGGTGCAGCGCCATCGCGGTGTCCTGGCCGAAGGTGCGATCGATCCAGGGGATCCGGGCGGCGAGGACGAGCATGACCAGGATCAGGTCGGTGCCGACGAGGCCGGCGACGATCCCTGCGGCCGTGAGAGCTCCGGCGATATCGGTGGCCTCCGCGGGCCCGCCGGCTGCGAGGTAGAGCGCGATGGCGAGGGCGACCGAGACCCAGCTGGCGGTGACGAGCGCGTCCGCGGAACGCAGGCGCCGACGCAGGGATCGCTCGCGGTCGGCCTGCGACCGCCGCAGCGTGGTCGGCGCGTGGGGTGCGGGTGCGTTGGTCGGTCGGATCGTGGTGCTCACGGCGGCGCCCTCCGGTCGGTGTCGCATGCGCCGACCTCGGGTTTCCGGGGGCGCGCTCCTACCGTCGCGGGGGAGTCTTGGTGTCGACTATGAGGGATGCGTGCCGATTCCCCGCCGGAGTCCGATTCGTGTTCGAGGTCTCACATGTCACCGCTCGGGCAGCACGACCGTCACCCTCACTCCGGCGGGTCGACAGTTCTCGATGGTGACCGATCCGTCCGCGGTGTCAACGAGAGCTGCGACGAGGGCGAGCCCGAGCCCGCTGCCGCCGTCGCGGCTGGTGCGCGCCTCGTCGGGTCGAGAGAAGCGCTCGAACGCGTGCGGCACGAACTCCTCCGGGATGCCGTGCCCAGTGTCCCGGACGCTCAGCTCGAGGGTGGAATCGTGCTGCTCGAGCAGGAGGGTGATGCGTCCGGCAGGAGGTGTTGCGGCGATCGCATTCGCGCCGAGATTGTCGAGGATCCGCGAGAACGCGCTCACCGAGAGCGGGTAGGGCGCGTCGGCGCGCTCGATCGCGGTATCGAGCTCGATGTCGGGGCCGGTGCCGCCGGTGATCGTCCTCAGCCGGTCGACGGAGTCCATCAGCTCGGTCTCCAGCTCGCTCGCCGTCGCGCGCGCGGTGACGGGCGGGGCGGCGTCCAGCCGGGAGAGCTCCAGGAGGTTCGTCGCCAGGCGGGACAGGCGGGCGAGGGACCCTTCGGCGGCGCGGATCTCTTCTTCGAGGGCGTCCGCGTCGCCGAAGTGCCGGTGCGCGAGTTCGAGCTGGGTGATGACGACTGCCAGCGGCGTGCGGATCTCGTGGCTGGCCGCGGACACCATCTGCCGCTCCCGATCGGCGGTGTCCCGCGTCCGGGCGATGAACGCGTTCAACGTCTCCGCCAGATCCGACAGCTCATCAGTCGCCGGGCCTACGGGAAGTTCGCCGCCGTGCCGGTCGCCGAGCGACGCGGCGGTGCGGCGCATCCGCTCGACCGGACGCAGGGCGGCGCCGGTGAGCAGCCATGCGGCGAGGGCGGACAGGATCACGAGGGCCGCGGCGCTGACGAGCAGCGTCCGGTCCAGGGCCGCGACGGTCAGGTCGCTGCCGGCGCCGCTGCGAGCCGCCCACAGCTCCCACGTGCCCGCACTCGTGTCCAGGGTCCGGGAGACGATCGTGAACCGGACGTCCTCGTCGGTCATCACCGTCGAGGTGCCGTCGCTGCCGGTGCTGCGCTCCAGAACCTCGTGGACGTCGTGCGGCATCGTATCGACGGGGACCGCCCCGCCGGGAGCGCGCGCGAAGATCAGGATCCCCTCGGCCGGAGGGTCGGGGGTCTCGGTCGGGTCCGATCCCAGATCGGCGAGATACGGGGCGAGGTCGCCCTCGGCGAGGGTCACCTCGGACGCGACGACGATGCTGCGGAACTGCCCGTGCAGCACGAGGGTGATCACGCCGACCCCGATCAGCGCGACGAGGAGGCTGCCGAGGGTGATCCGGGAGCGGATCGACAGGGAGCGCAGCAGCCTCACTCGGCGCGCTCCAGCCGGTATCCGGCGCCGCGGACGGTCGTGATCCGGAGGCCTGTGTCGGCGAGGGCGAGCTTCTTGCGGAGGTAGCTGACGTACTGATCCACGAGGGTCGGCTCGAACGTCTCCGTAGACCCCCACACTTCGGCGAGGATCTCCGTCCGGGTCAGTACCTCATCGAGATGCACGGCGAAGAAGCGCAGCAGCGTGAGCTCCTTGACACTCAGCGCGAAGGGACGCTCTCGGACCGTCGCGCGCACGGACAGGGCATCCAGGCGCAGCGCTCCGATCTGGACCACTGGCTGCGGGCCGCTGGCTCGGCGCCGGATCTGTGCGCGGATCCGGGCGCTCAGCTCGCCGAAGTGGAACGGCTTCGTGACGTAGTCGTCGGCGCCCGAGTCCAATCCAAAGATCCGGTCCTCGACGGCGTCCCGCGCCGTGATCAGCACGACCGGGACGGTGCTGCCCGACTCGCGCATCCGACGGCAGACCTCGAACCCGGTCATCCCTGGCAGCATGACGTCGACGACGGCGACGTCGACATCTCCCGCCGTGAAGGCGATCAGCGCATCGACACCGTTGTCGACGAGTTGCACGTCGTAGCCGTCCTCCCGCAGTCCTCGCTCGACGAGGGCGCCCATCTGCGGGTCGTCCTCGACGACGAGGATCCGGGACATCAGATCGCGCCGGACGTGCCGAGCAGCGACCCGATCAGGAACGTCGCGGCGAGGGCCAGCGCGCCGCCGACGACGATGCGGATCATCGGGCGCAGAGCCGGGCTGCCGCCGACCCGTGCGCTGATGTATCCGGTCGCGGCGAGGGCGATCAGCACCACGGCGAAGGTCACCGGAACCCTCCAGTCCGGCGGAGGGAGCAGGATCGCCAGCAGCGGCAGCACGGCTCCCAGGAGGAACGCCAGCGCCGAGGCGCCGGCGGCGGCGAGCGGGCTGGCGACCGCTTCCTCGTTCAATCCGAGCTCCGCTTCCAGATGTGCGGTCAGAGCGTCGTTCTCGGTCAGCTCGCGGGCGACCTGGCGCGCTGTCTCCGGGGTCAGGCCACGCGCTCGATAGAGCCAGGCGAGTTCTTCCAGCTCCCCGTCGGGATCCTCGGCCAGCTCGACCCGCTCCTTCGCGATCAGTGCGCGCTGGCTGTCGCTCTGGCTGCTCACCGACACGTACTCGCCGAGCGCCATCGAGATCGCACCGCCGACGACCCCTGCGACGCCCGCCGTCAGGATCGGTGCCGTGGCGGTCGTCGCTCCGGCGACACCCACGACGAGAGCGGCGACCGAGACGATGCCGTCGTTCGCGCCGAGCACGCCCGCTCGCAACCAGTTCAGCCGCCCTGAAATCGCGCTGTCGTGCGGTTCCGCGCGGGGCGAGGAGGGCTGAGGCGTGAATGGGGTCGACATGAGGGCCATGCAAGCACCCACCCCTCGGTAGCGCTAGCCAGGCGAGCCTGCCCGATCCCGTCAGTGCTGCACCGGCTGGGAAGAGACGAAGGGGAGAGGCAGAGCCCAGCGCCGGCCGGGAGTTAACCCATGCAGTCAGGGTGACACGGACCCCCGTCATTCGCACTCGGACAGAGTCATCGATGGTGCAGAGCCCCAGTCGAAGCGGCGATCTGCACACCTCGGTGGGCGAGGAGATGCGGACGGTGCCGGCGGGCTCACCGCTGTCAGCCGGACGGCGCTCGCTCGCCCGAAGGGCCAGCCCACACCTGAGCACACTTGACAAAATACCCCCTCGAGCAGCCGGAATCCGGTCGATCCCTACAGTCCTCCTCCTGCGCCGCGGCGAGGTGGTGCGCCGCCACTCGGGCGTCCTCGCCGCTGCGGCCCTCGCCGACCTCGCGGAGAGCGCCCTCATCCACCCGACAATCCGGAAGAGCGCATGAGCCTCATCTCCCTCCCTCTCGGACTCCTCATCGGAGCAGTCCTCGGCCTGGTCGGCGCCGGAGGATCGATCATCGCCGTCCCTGCGCTCGTCTACGGCGTCGGTCTGTCGACCGACGAGGCCGTCCCCGCGTCCCTGATCGTGGTCGGACTGGCCGCGCTCACCGCCGTGATTCCTCGACTGCGCCGCGCGATCGACCGGCGCACCGCCGCCCTCGTCGGCGCCGCAGGAATCCCTGCCACGTGGGTCGGCTCCCAGGTCAACAAGGTCCTCGACCCGGACGTGCTGATGCTGGTCTTCGCTGCCCTCATGGTCGCTGGCGGTATCCGCATGCTCACCGCCCCACCCACCGGACACGATCACCGGGTCCGCCTTTACGCGCTCCGCGCGATCGGAGTCGGCCTGGTCGTCGGATTCCTCACGGGCCTGCTCGGCATCGGCGGGGGATTCTTCATCACCCCCGCTCTCATCCTCCTTCTCGGCCTGTCCGCGGGTACCGCGGTCGGCACTTCGCTGGTCATCATCGTGATCAACTCAGTCGCAGGTCTCAGCGCCCACCTCCCTGGCGCCACCCTCGACTGGCCCGCCATCCTCCTGTTCAGCGGCGCCGCGATCACCGGATCCCTCATCGCCTCCCGCTACGCTTCCCGCCTCCCGGACAGAACCGTCAAGATCGTGTTCGCCGTACTCGTCCTTGTCGTCGCCGTGTTCGTCGCGTCCGTCAGCATCGCGGGACTCCTCACCCGCTGACGCTCCGGCAATGAGACGGACAAGCGATCGAGAATCGCGTCACAGTCTCCGCGCTGATACCCCCAGGGGTACTTTGAGCCGGAAGCTGACGCTCACCCGCAGCATCACAGCACTCGACGCGCCTCCCGCGCCGCGAACAGGAAGAACGAGCATGACCGACACCGCTGGCCAACTCCACGACACGGACGCCATCCGGAAGATCGCGAACCGCCTCAAGCGCGCGCAGGGGCAGCTCACCGCCGTGATCAGCGCGGTCGAGAGCGGCGGTGACTGCCGAGACGTCGTCACCCAGCTCTCCGCCGTCTCCAGCGCTCTGGATCGGGCTGGCTTCGCAATCATCTCCACGGCCATGCGTCAGTGCCTCATCACCGACGACCCGGACTCCGCCGCCGACGACGCGGCTGACGCCCCTCCGCGCAGGCTCACTGTGGAAGAGCTCGAGAAGCTTTTCCTCACCCTCGCCTGACACGCCAGACCGGGCACTTCGTGTCCGGTCATCGTGTTCATGGGGAGTGCCGCGCCGCACGTGCGGCTGGACACTTCCGCGGCCACTACTCGACGTCTGGCAAGAGGAGACGGCGTTCCAGGATGTCGGGGGCGAGGATGCTCAGGTCGGGGCGCAGCTGCTGCGCCTTCTGCTGGAAGGCCCGCGGAGCGTCGCAGGGCGCGCGGATGACGCCGGCGCCGACGCCGTCGGCCCACCCTCTAGAAGGGCCACACCGGTCGCACTTCGACGAGCCCGAAACGCGCCATCGGATGCTCGGAGGCAATCGCGATCGCCGCGTCGAGATCATCAGCCTCGACGATGTTGAAACCGGCCACCTGCCCGGAACCGTCGATGGACGGCCCGTCGACGACGATGCGTTCCCCTCCACGCACGCGCACGGTTCTGGCGTCCTCGGCTGGTCGCAACCGGTCACCGACCGCATACGAGCCGGATGCTCGCAGCGCCTCTACCCGCTCGCCGGTGGTCCCGTCGCTCCCGGTGAACGTCGCTACGCCTAGGTCGCCGGCCAGTGGAGAGGTGGAGCCGTCGTCCGTGTTCGTCGCCAGAGGCGGGCCGACGGTGCAGGCTCCGCCGTGCATCCCGTCACGACCGCCAGGCATGCCGCGACCGCGACCGTGCTGCGCACTCTCGAGAACGTCCCCACCGGCTCAGGCTGAGCGACGTCACCGCTTTCCTGGTGGTCGCCTCTCGGCCTGAGCGACTCAGCGCCGTTCCGAAAAGGAGTGTCTGCTACGGGTCATCAGGAAGCCCGACGGCTCCTAGGCTGACCCGATGAGTTCCCCGGCACCGACCCGCCCATTCGTGGGTGTAGCGCGCATCGCCGTCGGTGCAGCCGCCGTCGCGGTGATCCTCCACACCTACGCGCTGAGCATTGCGGTCGGCGACCCGAATCCGTTCGACTACTTCGGCTACTTCACGAACCAGACCAGCCTGCTCGCGAGCGCGGTGCTGATCGTCGCCGGATCGGTCGCGCTCGCCCGCCGTCCGACGCCCGTGTGGCTGAGCTACGTCCGCGGCGCGGCGACGGCCTACTCGATCGTCGTCGCCGTGATCTACAACACCCTCGTCCCCGGTACCGGCACGGCCCCGCCCTGGGTCAGCGCCGTCCTGCACGTGGCGCTCCCCGCCCTCGTCCTCCTCGACTGGATCGTCGTCAACGACCGCGGACCGCTCTCCTGGCGCCGACTGTGGGTGGTCCTGCCCTACCCGATCGTCTGGGTCGTCGTCGTGCTCGTCCGCGGAGCGACCGACGGGTGGGTGCCGTACGGCTTCCTGCTCCCCGAGAACGGGATGCCGTCGCTCGTCCTGCACGTCGCCGGGCTGACCTGCGCGGTGCTCCTCGCGGGCGCGCTCGTCTGGGCACTGAGCCGACGCCGCAGATCGGCCGGTTGATGTCCTGTCCTCCGTCGCCGTGGATCATGAGGCGTGCTGATTCCCGACGTCGGGCGCGTCACCTCTCGTGCGCCGCGGCTCGGCCGCAGCGGGCTCTGATCACGCGCGACACGAGATCGATGACCAGCAACCCCGACATCATTTCAGTCTCGCGAACCCGAGCGCCTTGTGCGCGTCCCGTATGGGGATCGTCGAGCGATCACCTGAACGCCGATTCGTGGACCGACGCACGCCGCATCGCGACGGCGGGACGATAGAACCCCTGGGAGCCGCCGTCTCTCACCATTCGTCGCCCAGCTTGCGGAGCCGGTTGTCCTCCGGCAGGGTCTGGCGCGAGAAGTCGTGCAGAACGTCGGACGACGCCGTTTCCTGTCCGTCGCGTTCAGCTCGTCGGATGGCCGCGAGGACGACGCATGTCACAGCCACGATCAACGCCGCAGCAGTCGTCAACGTCATCCATGTCGGCTGAACGGTCGAACCGTCCGAGCACAGCGGGTTCCAGAGGAACCGCTCTCCGGTCAGGCTGCCTCCGCCGCGGGTCCGGCACGTCTCGCTCGGGTCCCACATGTAGATGGAGGCAACCGCTCCCATGACGGCTGCGAGACCGCCGAAGACCAAGGCGAGAACGACGGGCGTCGCTGCACTCGGTCGCGGGGGCTCTCCAACGGTCATCGGGACATCATGCACTGCACTCCACAGGATCGATCAAGAACCGGAACAACAGGCGCGGCTGCGAGCGCCCCGCAGGGAGGTCATCGCGCAGCGACAGAGGACTTCATCACTACACCGACGCGCAGAACCTCGTCCGAAGGGAAGCGGAACGGGTTGAGGGAGAGCAGGTCATCCGCCGTCATCCCCGCTCTTCCCTTTCTCGTGCGGGTGGGGCGACCGGATGGAGTGGTCGCAGTTCCCTCAGGGGCCACAGCGCCTTGCTCGTGACCGGGCTCGTGGATGAGCCCAGAGAGCGCGGACGCCCTTTCGTCGTCGCGGGAGCGACGATCGCGGCTGCAGCCGTTCTCTGCGCTCCCGTGTACGACGCCGGTCTAGCCGTCCTCCGGACCGAGGGGGACGTGCCGACAGCTGCTCTCGGTGCGCCCGCCCGACGCGATGATCCCGAACAGCTGTCGAGCCAGCTCGGAACGACGCCGCAAGCGCGCATCAGCTACGGGCAGCGGTATGTCTTCTCGAAGTCGGTTGCCGTGAACTGCCTTCCCTCGGTCATGGAGTTCAGTGACGGGCAGATGTCGTTGTTGTGCGCCGCCGCTACGAAGGGGGTCGCTGCTTGTGGGACGCAGCCGTAGTCCTGGTCGGGCTGGTCGAGGATGCGCAGCTGACCCGTCTCCCCGGCGGCGAGGTGAAGATCGGACCAGGAGCAGGACCAGGTGAGTGAGGCTCCGGTGTCGTTGGTGATGCTGACGTAGTGCGAAGGGCCATGCACTCCGAACAGCAGATCACCTACCCACAGAACCGCGGCCGCCACGACGGCTGGAGCGCCCAGCGCGATCGACAGTCTCACCGACCGTCGTTGGCGCGGTGGCGTCTGCCGGTCCGGTGAGAGCCCGCTCGGATCCCAACTGTCCAGACCTTCAACCACGGCGTCTCCCCTCAATGGGCGAGAAACGGCCTCGACCGCTGCCCAGCTCGAGTCCGCCCACGGGAGAAGAGTAGGCGTGATGCGGCTCTCACCACGAGGAGCAACCGGCTCGCGGCCGAGAGCGTCCGCAAGGCGATCGTTCACAGACGCATTGCGGGACTGGCGATGTTCGTTCGTGAAGTTTGAGACGAAACCGTGCTCTGAGGGCATTCACTACTGAGGGGGTGATGTCGGATGGTCGGTGCTGCTGAGGTGACGCTGGTAAATCGTCTTCGCGGCGGTGACCCGTCGGCGCTGGATGCTCTCTTCCGGATGCACGGCCGCGCGGTCTACCGGGCCGCGGGAAGCTTCCTCGCGGACGCCGGTCATGCCGAGGACGTCGTGCAGGAGAGCTTCTTCCTGCTCTGGCAGCGCCGCTCGGGCGTGCGCATCGTGGGGGAGTCGGTGCTGCCCTGGCTGCTGGTCACGGTACGCAACCTCAGCTTCTCGACCAATCGCCGCGAGCAGCGCCGACGCCACCTGCCCCTCTCCGACGACACCGCCTCTCGCGGCGTCGACGCGGAGGCGAGCGAGCGGCTGCTGGACGTGCGACGTCTGGTCGAGCAGATGAGCGCGACGGACCGCGCGATCTGGACGGCGTGCATCGAGGACGACCTCAGCTACAGCGATGCCGCGCGTTCCCTCGGCCTGTCCCGCGGGACGGTCCGCAATCGCCTCTCGCGGGCACGGGCATCGGTGACGAGAGCCCTGACGGAACGGACAGAGGACCATGGACAGTCGTGACCTGAGCGATGAGCAGCTCGAGCGCATCAGCGCACGCCTCGCGCACCGCATCCGCCGCCGCCGACGTCTTCGCCAGGCCGCGGCGGTGACGCTCGCCGGCATCGCCGGCGCCGTCCTCAGCGCGGCAGTCCTCACGGCGGTGACGACCGAGCGCGGCACTCCGGTCGCAGCGCCCGTCACCTGCTGGGAACAGGACGGGCAGGGCGTTGCCCTGTCGGGCGAGATCCAGACGCCCGCGAAGCAGTCCACTGCGTCGCTCGCAGCGGCGTGCGCTGCGCTCACGGGGACCGACGCAGACGGGACTGACGCAGCCTTGTTCTCCCTCGCAGGAACTCAGGTGTGCCAGGAGGGCGGCCGGATCGAGATCTTCACGGGACTGACCACCGCGGTCGACTGCACCGATCCGCCCGCGACGCAGACCGGAGTGGACCAGTGACCGTCAGGCGGGCGAGAGTCCTCCCCCTCATAATCCTCTGCCTCTCCGCGGCGCTCCTCGTCAGTGGATGCGCGACGAGCGCCGGCAGCCCCGGTTCCCCACCGACGACGCAGATACCCGGCGAGCTGCTCAGCGCCGAGGACGCGACCAGGTCCGTCTACGAGACCACCTCGGTCATCGGCGATCAAGGATCAGGCGGATGGCTGCTCGATCACCCCGTCAGCCTTCGCATCATCGGCATCGACGGCCGGTCGGAGCTCAGCGTCGACGGGCCGTGCAACACGCTGACCTACGACCTCCAGTCCGCGGGTCTGCAGACGTCCGTGTGGGTCGTCAGCGGGGGCCCCGCGACGACCTACGTCGGCTGCCTCGACGCCGCCGGCGAACGAGAGCAGTGGCTCATGGACGTGCTGGGCGCCGAGGACGTCAGCCTCACCCAGACCTCCACGACGATGCGCATCCGCTCCGGCCCCGTCACCATCGACGCCACCGCCAGCACGACCCCCATCTCCACCGAGACGCCTGCCGAACCATCGGAGGCGACGGAGGCCCTGACACCCACCGTTCCGACAGAGGGTCCGCCGGGCACCCCCATTGCCACCGCCGCCTCTGAGGGACCGATCATCGACGTCCAGCAGCTGACGAACCCGGCGCTCGATCTAGCCAACGGTCTCGGGATCCGCCTCTCGACGCTCAGTGCGGAGGAGAAGAAGCAGTACCCGATCTACGCGGTCGGAACCACGTACAAGGAACTCGCCGCGTACGAGCCCGCTCTCGCGGACCACTACTGGGTCGCACCGGACGAGCCGGTCTGGGCGCTAACTGTGCACGCACCTGCGGAAAAAACGGACGTGCCCTACGGCTTCGACCTCCATCGAGTGGACGTCTTCACCGCCGTATACGACGGGATCAGCGAAGAGCTCCTGACATCACAGGGCGATGTCGACCTCGCGTCTCTCGGTGCGCCCGGCGAGCTGATCACTGCCGGATAGATCCTTAGTTACCGTCCGTATGGGAATCCCCAAACGGGACGCCAGAGGCGATGCGGATGAGGCGAAGCGCGCGATTGCTTGGTGGCGCGCTCGCTACGCTCACGTGATGGTCGGCCTCTCGCAGTGGCGCCGGCGAGCTGACGCTCGCCGTTCGCGCCGCGCCCGGTTCCGGGTTCTGCTCGCTGAGGTTTGTGGTGAGTGCTCGCACCCCTGGGTGGAGCACCTCGCGGACGCCGGCCTGGTTGGCAGCCCCGTGTGCTCGGAGTGCGTCTACGAGCTCGAGCATGGGTTCAGTAGCGGACCGATTTGTCACCGACCGGTTCCGATTGATGTGTTGAGTCGCGCTGATGCCGCTGCGGCGGCGGCAGGGCAGGGCCGCAGTGATCAATTGGTCGGAGGAGGCCGGATTCGGGTCGCAAAAGAAGACCGTGACGCCTCTTCGATCGCGACCCTGCGCGAAGCGACAGCCGCTCTCTTCTTCGGGCTGGTCCAGCCCAGAGATGTGATCGCTCTGGCGGCAGATCTTCTCGCAGCGGGGAGTGACGGCGTGTCCCTCGTCGCACTCGCGTCTCTCTACTCCAGCGCCACTCCCGCCGACGCCTTCGACCTCAGCTTCGCGGCACTCATCGAGGCGGGCGCGCGACCGCTAGATCGGGACGGGGAAGAGATCCCGCTTCTCGCGCTGCGCGTCGCATGCCTCCGGTTGCTCGACGGGGACTGGGATCTCCGCTCCTTCTCCTCCTGGGTGCACGACCGCATTGGCCACGAAGGACCGGCAGCTGCGCAGCCCCTTGTCGAGGTCGATGACGAGCTCGACGCACGAGGCATCGGAGCCGGCGAGTGATACCGCCAGAAGGTCCTTCGACTCGCCGCCACCTTCCTCGCTGACACAGAAGGACCGGCGAGCGAGGACCACTAGCGAATCCGTCCGGTGCACGATCGTCAACCGGTCAGTTCCGAGGGCTGGTGTCACCCCAGAGGAATGTGGGTAAGCACGGCGGCCGGGTCGGGAGACCCGTAACCGAACTCCCGACCAGTGGCTTACCTCACCCGGGTAGGTCCGCGGTGCGTGCTGGCACCGGGGACGTCCCAGGAGGACAGGAGGCCGAGCATCGAGCGCTTGTCCTCGAGGTCGGGGTTCCGGGTCAGGAGGAGGTGCAGATTTCGGACGATGAGGTCGAAGTGCTCTCCCTCGGTCCGCCCTCCGGGGCGGGAGAGAGACGACGCCTCGGCTGGCCAGAGCGAGTCGGTGCCGAGCATCATCTTGACTGGGTACACGCTGACGCCAACCTGCACAGTGACGGGGTAGTAGGAGTTCGTGACGTCCTGTCGTCTCGGTGGGGCCGCGAAGCTCACGAATTCTGCTGCGGGTACGTCGTATGTGAAGCCGCTCGCGGTCCACAGCTCGAACATCCAGTCGGTCCACAGCCCTGAGTCGTCGGGGACGCCCTCGACGTTCGAGTCGCGCTCCATACTGCAGAACAAGGTCCACATGTCGAGTCCCGTGAAGCCGACCATCTTCTCCACGAAAGCTCGCAGGGCGCGGTCAGCCGTCTCGGCGTCGTAGAGCAAGCTGATGTCGTCAGTCACGAGCGCTCCTCTTTCTTTTTGGTCAACGTGGATGGGCGTGGCCAGGCGAGTACGGCTCAAGGGAGTCCCACAGGCTGTTGCTGCTAGTGCGAGTGGTTTGGCCTACTTTGCCCAGCGACGAAGGCGGCGCAGCGTCTTGGGATCTGCGCGCACGATGCCGACGTCCCGATGGAACCGGAATTGAGGGGGAGCATCGACCAGCTCCAGTGCGGCGCGTGCCGAGCGCTGGATCGTGTCGGAGTCGCCCTGGACGGTGGCCGCGCCGATGCGGGCAAGGTGCCATCGAAACACTTCGGAAGAAAGTTGCGAGCTGACCTCAGCCGCCCAGGAGTCGAGGTGGGCGATCGCCTCTTCGACGTCTCCCGAGCCTCCTCGACTCAGAAGCACCTCAGCGGCGGAGATGCGTAGCGAGCCGGAGGTCCCGTTCAAGGTCGGATGCTCCTCCATTGCCGACCGGTACTGATGCAGCGCCTCCTCTGCGTCGCCGGCTTGGGCCGCGATGTTCCCGAGAAGCTCGCGACTGTGCGCACGATCTGCGGCCCAGTTGTGCTCGGGGAGGTCCACGGCACGGGCCAGCAGGGGGCGGGCGGCGTCAATCAAACCTGCATCGCGAAGAGCTATCGCCTTGATCTTGAGGTACTGCTGACGGTTACTGGGACGGGCTCGGCCCAGTCGGCGCTCGAACTCATCGCGATCAACGACACCCCGCCCAGGATCACGGAACCAGTCATCTGCCACTTCAGAGATGATCCTCCGCGCGACGCTGCACGAGCAAGGGGAGCTCCGTCCGAACGACGGTGTTCCGTATAGCGATGGTCAGCCGGTCGGTTTCGAGTGGTGCCGCTTCCGCTCCCACTCCTCCGCGAGGATCGCGTAGACCGCTGAGTTGATCCAGGTCTCGCCGCGTTTCTCACTTTGCAGGAACAGGGCCTCTCGCCGCAGGCCCATCTTCTCCATCGCGCGCACGGAGCCGCGGTTGTGAGCTGCGGCACGTCCGATGATGCGGTGCAGACCGAGCGATCCGAACCCGACGTCGAGCAGGGCGGCGCCCGCCTCGAGCGAGTAGCCCAAGCCGGCCGTGTTGGGGTGGAGGAACATGCCGATCTCGCCCTGCTCCCCGTCCGCCGAACGGATCAGGACGGCATCGCCGACGAGGGCCGCCGATGCTCGGACCTCGATTCCGTAGAAGCGGCGATGACCCGGTTCGCGCAGCTCCCACTCGCTGTCCCGCTCCTCGAACCAGGAAGCGTACTGCCCGTCCGAGAGCGACGGGTGGCCGAGGAACCGAGAGGCGTGGGCGTCGCCCCGGTACGCCATGACCGACGCTTCGTCGTCCCGGGTGAGGCGACGCAGGCGGAGGCGGGGTGTGAGCAGATCGACCACGCCATTCATCTGCTCAGGCTATGTGCGGGTGAGGTCGACGCTGCGGGAAGCCGTCCCGTAAAGGGAACGATCATCGAGGGGACCAGCCGCGGCGACGGCACCGCCGAGATCCTGAAGGCGAACGGCTGGCGCTGGGGCCGCTCCATCAGCGCCTGGTACGTCCCGCAGTCCCGCGACCGCCTGCCGAAGTGGTGGACCATCAACCGCGCCGCGACCGCCCTGCGCGACGCCGGACACAAGGTCACCACCGAAGCCGACGAGGCGTTCCGCCCGACCGCCGAGGCGGAGGCGGAGGCGGCGACCATCGAGCGCCAGGCCGCCCGCGTCGACGCGCTCAACGCGAAGGCCGACCGCCGCACCGTCGACGCCGACACCGCCGACGCGGCCGCGCGCCGCGCGTTCGACCGGCTCCCGGAGGGCGGCGAGTCGATCAAGATCGGCCACCACTCCGAAACGCGGCACCGCAACGCGATCGAGAAGGCCCACAACGCGATGGGCCGCAGCGTCGAGGCCGACCGCGAAGCCACCCGCGCCCGCGCCCGCGCCGACGTCGCCGCCCACACCACCGAATCCCGCTACGCGCCGGGCATGGTCGCCCGCCGCATCGAACGGATCGATACCGACATTCGCGGCTGCACGCGGAAGATCGAGGGCAGCTCGCACAACTTCGGCGGCGGCTACATCGAGACGACCGCCCCCGCGACCGGCGCCTACCGGAAGCGGCTGCTCACCCAGCGCGCGCAGCTCGAAGACCACCGCGACTACTGGTCGGATGTTCGCGAGGCGCAGGCCGCGGCCGGGCAGGTCACGATCCACAGCCGCGACACGATCGCCAAGGGCGACATGATCAAGCACCGCTTCGGCTGGCACGTCGTTACCCGCGTGAACCCCAATAGCGTGACCGTCGCGCTCGACTGGAACGACGGAACCCGCCCCTACAAAGTCGCCTACGCCGACGTCCAGGGATACCGCACCGCCGCCGAGCTCAACGCGGCCCGCGAGGCAGCCACGGAGACGGCCGCGGTGAGCTGATCGGGCGAGGGCCGGCCTTCGGGCCGGCCCGTGAGGGGCGGGCCCCTCACACTCCCCGGGGATCCCGATCCGGGAGGCGCGAGCTGAGGAGAGGGTCAACCACAACGCTCTAAATATACCTCAATCGCCGCTATAAAGTTGGCGAATGGTAATTGCGAGAGCGTCTCCACCAACTTGAGCGAGCGGGTCTGGGGCAATCAGATCGGTTCCCATGGCCAGGCGTTCAAGTACCGAATTAAGGTTTTCGAATACTGCATTCCACCTTTGGCCGTCGACCGGATCAATCCATGAGTAGGCTGAGGCGCCATCGAAATCGCTTGACTTGATGTACTGAGCTGCCGTGAAGGCAGCTTCCAGTCGTTTGGATTGTCCGCCTTTTTCATCATAGTAGATCGCATACGTCACCGGTTTAACTCCCGTATCCGGTGCCGTGGCAGTTAGGACGATCGAGCAGTCCGGCGTTTCAAGATCGGCTTCTCCTCCGATCTTTATCGATGACCAGTCAGTAATTGTGTAGTCAACATACCCGCTTACGTCTAACGAATTGAAGGAGGTGGCGATGTTCTCACAAACTCCGGCAAAAGGATTGAGATCAACTTCCTCTAGCTCAGTAGACGAGGGCGCTGGTGCCTCAGTGCTTCCGACGGCGGTGGTGTCCGGCTCCGAGGGCGCACTGCTCCTGGCGGTGCTCACGGGTGGTGACACGCCCCCTGCAGAGCAGCCCGTCAGAAGCAGAGCGCTCGACACGGCGATGACGTAAAGGAATCTGTTCGAGGCTTGCACTGATGCACCGCTTTCAAGTCGTTCAAGAAACTAGCCGAGAGAACTCTGCTCGCACGACCATGAGGACACCGTGTCCAAACGTAGATCGAGGCGGGGGTCGAGGCCCTCCGCCCTCTGTCGGATCCAGTCGTGATCGCTGAGAAGCTGTTGATCGCCGCCGACGGGCGAGCTCGCGGCCGCACTGCCCCGAGGACGCCGCGCGGCTCGTCGGGTGGAGTCGCGCGACGCTCTACCGCCACCAGGCCAATGCCTCCCGATGGGCGGCTACGGGGCGCCCGGACAATTTGAGCTAGTCCGGCCAGCGACAGGCGCTGCGACGCCTGAATTGACTCTGACTCATAGAAGGGTTTCGGGGGATCCTGTTCCGGGAGGTGCGAGCTGCGCTCGTGCAGCGGCGTCGGAGCGCCGCCGGAAGCGTATCGAGCCGGTAGGAGTCCTCACTTAGACGAGTGAGCGGCACCGCGGATCTCCTCTTCGAGCTGCCGAAGCATGGGAAGAGGACCGTTCGTCTCGTACTTTCCCACCAGCTCAGCGTAGAGATCACCAGAGGAGCGCCCCTTCACTAGCTCGGAGCGGATCCACGCATCGCGTTCGACGCGCCTCTGCTGCTGCTCGCGCCGGACCGCCTCCCATTCTCCTTCGTGACGCTCCTTCGTTCTGGCAGTGCACGACGCGCACGGCTTCACCGCAGCAGTTCGGGATGTGAGACGCACCGAGGCGCCGCATCCGTCTGGGCAGGGAACGTCGACGTGGTCCACTCCCGCGTAATGGTGAACCTGCCCGGCGCCGCCCTTAATCGCGAAGGCCCGCGCGATCGTGTCCGCTCGGACATCGCTGTGCTCCCAGTAGAGAGCACGCACAGTTTCGCGTGACACCGGGCGTCCCTCGATGCTCAGAGCGGCCGCGTACCGCTGAATCGCAGTATCGACGTCGTTACGGGTTTCTTTCAGCTCGTCTTCGAGAACCTGGATCTGCGCCCGCCTCCGTGCCAGCTCTGACACTGCGGCCCACATAGCGTCTTCGAACGGCTGAACGTCTAGATCCGTGCTCATGACAGGCACCGTACCGAGACCGTCTGACATTGTGAGGCTCCCGTCGAAGTTCCGGGGTCTGATGCGTTCGACTGCAATGCCCGAAGACCAGCGTTCGTCAGACTGTGGAGCCGTGTCGCGCTTCCATCGGCGTTCTGCTACGGGCTACCTACCTATATAGGTAGTAGCCCGTGAGGGGCGGGCCCCTCACGCTCCTTGGGGATCCCGTTCCAGGAGGCGCGAGCTGTGCTCGTGCAGCGGCGACGGAGCGCCGCCAGGAGGTCGCCCGGCTGCGCCGGCCGCCGTTGGTCGCCCTACGGGCTCACATCATTTTTTGCCGTGAAGCCTTCGGCGGCTCCCTCCGCTTCGCTGCGGTCGTAGCTACCTACGGGCTCCGTTCAAGTGGCTGCGCCACCGGCTCCTCCGAGACTTTCGGCACGCGGTCGCGGCGCTCCCTCACATCGCGCCGAAACTCTCTCCACCGCCGCCCTGCGGGTTGCACTGCGCCCTCCGGTTGCAAAGGCGGAGAACCGCCTTCACGGCAAAAAAACGATGAGGAAGAGGAAGAACATGCAGCAGATCACCACCGTCAGCACCTTCGTCCCGGCCGCGAACGAGGAGGGGATGCAGAGCCAGTTGCGCCGGATCGCCGAGCGCGACGTCGACCTCTCAGGTCTGGCACGCAACGGGTGGGCGCTGGCACACACCGCCACGATCCCCGGACCCGAGGGCGTCATGTTCGTGGACACCCTCACCCGCACCGAATCCTGACCCGCACCACCACCGAGGAGCAAACGCCATGTCCGACACCATCACCACCAGTCCCGCGGCCAAGGAGCCGACCCTCTGGGGCGCGGTGGCCGAGTTCGCGTCCGTGTTCTCCCACGGAGACACCGCCGACGAGCTGGCCGTGCGACTCAGCTGCGCCGAGGTCGACGCGCTGGCCGGACTCCTGCGAGCATTCGGACGAGATGAGGCCGCGGACCTGTGGATCGCGGAGCACGCGAGCGACGACGACGAGGGCGACGCCCACACCCCGGAAGGAACCCACCGATGAGCGAGCAGCAGCAGACCACGCCCGACCCGGCGGCGACCTACCAGGCGGCCTTCGCGGCCACGCTCTCCGACCCGGCAGTCACGGAAGCGATCGCTCCGACGCTGCCGTGCTGGCGCGCGACGGGCATCATCGACCTCCTCACCCAGGCCGGACACACCGACGCAGCCGAGAAGTGGGCCGAGCTGCACGCCTGGTCCCCGGTCAACGACGAGCACGACCCGCATCGCGGCGACCGGTGGGACGACTGATGCTCACCGACTGGCGCAAGGTTGGTGTTCGGTCCGCGCGGTGTTCGGATTAGGGCTGTGTTCGGAGCGCGATATATGCCGCCAAGTATCGTCCTGCAGTGGTGGCCCACGGGCTGCGCGATTGCGCTCTGATGCCGGTGAGTTCCTCGCGTGGGCCAAGGGAAATCTTGCTGGCAGGGTTGGAGCAGGCTGCGCCGCGCAGTCGTGCGGCGCTGTGCGAGATACCCTCGGCGACCCGGCGCCCACCGAGGCGGGCGCGCGACACACGCCCCACGCCCCAACCCGATCCTCCGCGACCTCCGCCAGACCGCGTGGCTGCCGCGCATGCCGCAGGCGAAAGAGGTGCTGCACGTGGCACCGCGACCCGGAGTGGTATCCGGGCTCGCCCGCGCGGCAACCCTTGGTCGGACGTTGCACCCCCGTGTCGAGCGACGCGTACGTGCGAGCACGAGCGCCGCCTAAGTTCACTTTGCGGATTAGGACGCGCCGTCAGCCGTGCGCAGGATCTGCGCTGAGAAGGACTGCTCACCGCGAATTCGTGCAGAAGCCCACCGATGTGTTCCGTCCACCAGGACCGTACGGCCGGGCCTCACAGTTACGGCTAAGGGGCCCTGCGCACGCCACGACGACGGGTCGGAGTCGTAGGTCCGATCTGGGTGCGCCAGGTAGAACCTCAGGACGTCCAGACGAACGACGCCCTGGATGCTTGCATGAATTGCCGCTAAAGGAACGGACGTAGGAGCCTCCAGCGTCAGGTCGCCGGCGTACCACTGGCGAATCAGTTCCATCGCTTGCGAGTCGTCCATCACGGTCGCCTGCGCTAAACCCAATTCCTCCGTAGCGATGAAGTATAAGTTCGCATCATCGTCCCAATATCCGAGAACGTCCAAATCCATCTTGATGGGCTGCTTGGCGGCACGCGAGTGGAGGGTCACTCCCGACCTAAACTCCTTATTCCAATTCGAATTTGCCCCGCATTCTTCTGTCTTTCAATATCCTGCCAATGGTTGAGTCGCGTGTTGATATATGTGCGCCGTTCATCAGCCATCAACTTCGTGCGAGTAAGAGCCTGGCTGAAGTCGCCGAGAATGAGAGCGCCATCAGAAATCCACGGCCCAGGCATGAACATTGGAGAGAACGCATATGGCTCAGGCCCCGTAGCGCGCATTTTGAACGTTATAGAGGAATTGTGCTCGAAACGCGGCTTGAGAGAATCGAAGGTATAAAATTTTTCGTCGGGAAGGCGCATCCCGTTGCGCTTGCTTGTCAATTCGTCCGGATTTTTGTGCCGTCCTCCAAACTGAAACTCCGCTGCGCGACCGTAGATTAATACGTACTGGGGAACGAGTGGCTTATGTGGATCGTCATCTAGAAGCAGATACTGCTCTCGGAAGATTTTATCGTTGCCGCTACGACTGAACCACGTTCTCCAGTCATTGAGTTGGTCGTGCGCCTGGCTGAAGGTAGCCGTGGGTCGGCCCTCGATGGTGAACCACTGCTTAGAGGGCTTCTCAATTTCGATCAGAATCGGCGTGATTACTGATGACGATCGAGTGACCCACATGAAGTCCGGCTCGAAGCTACGGCCTGCTCCGCTGAGTGTTGGTCGAGCAAAAACGGCATGCAAATCTGAGCCGTGGTGTCCACCGGGGCCAACGTCGCCACTGCCACCCGGAATCATGGCCGGGTGATACTCCAAGAACTCCTGAACGGCAGGCTCGTCCGGATCGGTCAAAAGAAGTGCGTACCACTCCTGCAAAACGGTGTCCGAGTATCGCTGCCAATCCATCGGCGAGGGTCGATTGGGGTTCGTGTCCGGTTCGAGCTTGGTGAATTCCTCTAGCATGAGAGTAGGTTAGCGCCATCGATCGGACCTTCGCATCTGATCCACCAGGGCGAGCCTGACCTTCGAGGTCGCGCAGCGAAGGAGCGAAGCGCGCCTTCGCCGGAACGGCGTAGCGTTCGTGTAGGTGAAAGACGTCGCGACCTCGAGGTAGTGAAGGGATCCTTCGCCGTGAGTGGTAGGAGGAACGGTGCCAGACAACCTCGAAGATAAGCACATGATTGCCCTTAAGTCATTCGTGTTGCGAGCACGTCGTGTTCGCGAACACTCACTTGCGAAGGATATTCGACTACTAGTCGATTTGCAATCGCCGAAATTTAATGTAAGTTTCGACCCCGAATCACACGAGACAAAAATTGTTTGGAGCCTCCCGCCGGAGGAGCAACTTGAAAGCGCGGCGGCGAGAGTCAGACCGCTAATCTTGCAGGATGATCCCACGTATCACGCCAAGGCGATGAACGCGATTCTATTCTTTGCACAAAAAGGCGAGGCTCCCAAGCCGGTAATTGACGCGCTCCGTCTTATGAAGAAGCGCTGGGCCGCTTTGATCGGAGACGGTAACGCAGGAGGATATTACGAAGTGATGGTTCAGGAAGCGAGTGGAGCTCCCGTCGAGAGAATAAATGATGGTGGGTTGGCGTTGGCCTGGATATACGGCGATGTGGTGCATGCTGATGCCGAGCATCGAAAGAAGGGGCAAGTCTTTGGAGTCCGCGAGCGGTATCAAGCCGCCGTTCCGCTGGTAGCAAAAATTATGCTTCAGACTCTGAGCACACTCAATCTGATCGAACAGCTTCATAAGCGGGGAGCGATCCCTAAACTTGGCCCGGTCTTCGATGAAGAGGTTACTGTCAAGGAGCCAATTTCCGAGACTGTCGCTGATGTGTATGTAGGGGAATATGATGCCAACGGGAACCTACCTCCTACGCCAGCAATGGATGAAGAATTTGGGGAAGGGTGGAGGCGGTTCAGCGAAGTTTTCGGGGAAGGGGGCGAACGGTCGTCCTAGTTGCCGGAAGCCGCCGAGTCCGACATCGCTGATGCTGACGGGGTTGGAATCCATGCACGCAACTTGGTGCGCTCTGTAGTCCGTCGTCAGCTATATCGTTGCGCTCTCGCGAGCCGCGTGGTCCTCCTGGTGTCGGTAGAGCGTCGCCCGACTCCACCAAAGAAGACGGGCGGCCTCCTCAGCGGTGCGTCCCCGTGCTCTCGTTTCTGTGGCGATCGCCTCACGACCGGATCCGACAGGGGCCGGCCGAACTGGGTTCCGTTCGGGCGGGCGGCCGTCACGCCGACCAGCATCAGACGACAGAACCGGCATCAGACGACAGAAGCAGCAGGCGCCGCTCGCGGGGACCTCCGCATACCTAGCTACACGCGGCCGGGCACGCTCGACACCGCCACTTCGCGGCGTCTTGTTGCAGGCCCAGCTTGCCCCCCGTGCGGGGCGGGCGTGGCAAATGTCAGTGGTTGCTGGTGTGATCTTCCTGACTGGCAGGGGGTTGTTCGTGTCTACTACATTCGTGAGGATGCGCCACGCGTTGGCGCCGACCCCAGATGGGTGCCGGTGGTGCGGTGTTGCTCGGATCGGCCACGGCCACGCGTGGGTGCGGTCCGTGGGAGGGCACTCTTGGGAAGCTCCTACGCAGGCACAACGACTTGCGCGGATGCGCGAGCGTAGGCTCACTGCGCTCGTTGCATAAGTTGCTCGAAGACGTCGACGAGTGGCGCTGGAACGTCAGTCTTTGAATTGAGGCGCAGTACGAGGGACAGGAGCATGTCGGGTTTCCCCGCCGGAGCGAAGCTCGAGCCCGTGCGTAACATTTTGAGGACGTCACTGCTGAACTTCTTGCCTTCACCGCGGAGTGCTGCGAAGTCGGCCTCTGACCACGTGTCGGACGGGGCTTCATCTCCGTCCCGAATCCATAGGTCGTTGGCTGCGGACACCCACTGATCGTCCGAGAAAACGTCCTCAATCTCATTCGGATCCCCTATATAGAGGCAGTGCTCGTCGGGATGGAGGCCAGCTTTGCTCAGCCGGTCGTTACTGAAAACGTGTTTAGCAACGGTCTTCGAATCGGAATCGACCAGGAACGCGACCCCGCGGCCGTGATTCGCAAGGAACTGAGCAAAGCGCAGCGCTCCTTCGTTATTGTTGCAAGGCCAGAGCGCGATACCGCAAGATTCAAGGTGGCGGCCAGTAGCTAGCTTGAAGAGGACCGGAATGACGCCTGCTTCCGTTTCGCCTTCAACGCCGACGAAGAGCCGCTCGTGCAGAAGCACAGTGTTTCGTAGCCCGACGCTGGCCGCGATGGCGCCGAGGTGGGAACCGACCTGGGTGTCATCGGCGAGTCGCTCGAGGGTGGTGCGATGCTCAGCGTGCTTGACATGGATGACGTCGCTGATGTCGGTGCCGTCGATTAGGTTCATCGAGTGCGAGGCGATGATCACTGTGATATTTGGATGCTCCGTCTGTTCGTGAATCAGCCGCATAAGCTCGCGCTGATGTCCGTAATCGAGGTGGGTGTCTGGCTCGTCGTAGAGAAGCACCACGTCTTCACCTGAGCGCGCGAGCATCGTCGAGTTGTGCTCCCAGACCGCTAGGGCGATACGGCGGGCACGCCCGGCGCCAGAGACCTGAAGCCCAATTTCTTCGCCCGCTGGGTTCCGGACGGTGATCTGGGTTGATTTCAGTCCGTTCGCGCTTGTAAAGCTGACTGTGGGCCGGATCGTGACGGCGCCGATGTCTTGCACTGTTCGCATGATGTGGTCACGAATATCTGCGGCGTCCTTTACGAGCTTCTGCTCGAGTTCGACCTCGATTTCTCGCACGTCGCCCTTCAGCTCATCAGATTCGAGATGCGTCCGGTACGCCGTGAGCAGCGTTGTTTGGATCGCGGTTTCGGCATTCACGGCACTAGCTGCGTTGAAGCGCTGTCCAGCGGGCAGTGCTCGATCAAGGGCCGTTTCGGCGGGGCTCCACGTCTCCACTTTGTCGGCGTCAGCAGCAGCTTCATCCAATCGGCTAATTAATTCGGGTTTGTTTCCACTCGTGGAGAGCCCGTAGCTGGCTAACCGATCCTTCAAAACTGGAACGTTGAGCCCCGAGTAGTCCCGCAGACGGGGATCTGCGGGGACCTGCTTGAGAACCTCGAGGGACGTCGTGCCCTTCTGATGTATGCGGCGAACGCGTAGAGGCGACGACCCGAAGGCGGCCTCCGCTTCCCGCAGCTCGAACGTTCCCTCGACCCAGGTCTCGTCAACACGACCCGCAGCTGTTTCCCCGTCGGCCGCGGGTTGGCCTCTGAGATACGTCCGATCCGCGTCGTCTATATTCCGGGAGCCGAGCAGAAACGAGACCGCGTCGATGATGGCGGTCTTGCCCGCATCGTTGTGTCCAGCGAGCACGGTTGGTGAACCGATCGGCAAACTGCCCATCGATTCAACGGATCGGAAACCGGCGATGGACACATTAGTTAGCTTCATTATTCCCCCAAAGGTCTGCAGTGTCGGGCATCAACCTAATGCCTACTGGACGCTCACCTCCGCAGACGCACTGTTCGTTCACCGCACGAAAGTTGGCTCAATGGCCGATCCCCATAAATAGATGGTCGCGATGAGTTTGGAGGGCGACGAGACGACCGCGGACCGGATCGTGCAGCAGATCATCGAGAACGACCAGCGCGCCGAACTCTCGGTCGCGGACCGCACCGCCGCGTGGGCGCAGCTCGCGTTCGCGGGCGTCACCGCCGCAGCGATCGCCAAGCGCACCGGAACCAAGACCGACGCGGTGAAGAAGGGCCTCGCGGTCGCGGAGTCCGCGACCGTCACGTCCGTTCTGCATGAGCACGAGCTGACCCTGGACCAGGCGGCGGTGCTGTTGGAGTTCGAGGACGACGCCGACGCTCGCGCGACCCTGATCGAGGTCGCCACCCACGACCCGGCCCAGATGGAGCAGGTGCTCTCCGTCTACGCGCAGCGCGCCGCGCACCGCCTCCGTGCGCAGGAGTCGGTGACGAAGACGATGAGCGTGTTCGCGTCGACGTCGCCGTTCGCGGACGCGCCGTACGAGTCCGCCCGCGGCCTCGCCGGCTTCCCCGTCCCCACCGATGACCCGGTGGGAATCGTGAAGGCCGCGATCGGCACGCTGCGCCCGCGCCTGCGCGAGGGGGCCCGGTACGTGCGAGCGCGCGTGATCCTCACCAACCTGTTACCGAAGGGCTCCCACGCCTTCCTCGACATCTTCGATACGGCCTTCGACTCCAAGGGACTCGGCGCCACGATCGACGCCGTGACGAAGCGGCACGGCCGCTCCGCGGTCGGTCTCGGGCTCGCTGGGATCCGCAAAGGGCCCGTGTGGACGATGAAGCGCGAAGCGCTCTCCCTGCGCGCCACGACGCATTGGGGCGAGCTCGCGACCGCGCACGCACGCTAAGAATTGATGGCAGTCATTCTGCATCCCCGGATTCCTCGGGAAGATGGGGAAGTAAAAGGTGGTCAAACATCAGGACAATGAAACCCAATATCAATACCCCCATCATGATGAAAACGACCTGATTAACAGCTCCGCTTAGTTCGATCTCGAATGCGGCAAAATAGGTGAATACTATTGTGGTCAGCAAAAGCCCAATCCCGATACAAAATCTTACGAGAAAAAAGAACAAGGCTAATTTCAAGTTTATAATTTTGCCCATGTTGGAACCGGTGAACACTGAAGCAACAAAAAGTGTTGCGCTCACTTGGGCGATTATCGATGATCCTGCTGGGTGTATTTGCAACATTTCCATACTCGTAGAGTACTAACCAGAGCTAGTTTGTGTTGCAATTTTTCCCTGTCACAGCTGTCAGGGACGTTGATTCGTGATGTGACGTGGAAGCGACAAGGTGGTGAACCCGGCTGCGACCGTGATGCAAGCTGCGTTTCTACCGCGGCAAGGCACACCGTGGCGATTTTGGACTGCTCACGGTCTCTGAGTAGCCGAACCGTTGTGCTCTCCTACCCGTTCCGGGGGCCGCTAGACGCGGCACCGGCGATGCCGGGGGAGGGAGGCCGCGATGCGGTCCGTTCTTGCGCGTTTTCTTCACCTCTCCGCGGTCTCAACCTATTTCGCTCCAGCGGCTCCGTGCCACCGATCCCGGACGCGCCCTGCGGGCTCACTTCGCCCGGGATCGGCGTCACTCCGCCGCCTCCACTCAAACGGTTTCCCCCGCCGGAGAGGCAAAGAAGAACGATCAGCCAGAGGGAGCACCCCAGACCATGCAGACCACCACCGTCCCGCAGACCGTCGCCACGACCTACGTCCCGCTCAACGGCAAGCGCAGCGTCAGCGTCGTCGGCGCCGACTTCGCGACCACCCCGTCCGTGTACGTCACCCGCCGTCCGTCAGGAACGTGGGAGGCGTGGCACTCCGACCAGCTGCACGCGTTCACCAGCGGATCGTTCCGCCGATGCGTCGCCGCCGCCTGCCGCGCAGCCCTCCACCGCCACGCTTCCGCCGTCACCCGCTGAGAGGAACGGACCATGACCCGCACCGACACCGGCCGCGCCACCGCCGACCAGCTCGCCCTCATCCTCGTCACCCGCCGCGGCGAGTGTGACGAGGACGCCGCCGCCACGGACGCCGAGATCCTCGCGGATGTCCGCAACACCCTGCCCGGGCGGGTTCCCCGTCACCGAGGACGGCTCCGACTACGCGGCCGCGTTGATCGCGTTCCTGACGCCGCCCGCGCTCGCTGTCTTCTCCCCGGTCGAGCAAGTCGTCACCGGCGACAGCACCCCCGCCGACGCCGCAGGGCTCAGCTAGCCCCCACCCGGCGGGGACCGGCCCACGCCGGTCCCCGCCCCTCCTCCTCTTCTCCCACTGCTGCACAGAAAGACCCGACCATGACCACCACGACCACCGCACCCCGCCCCGCCCACCGCTTCGACCCGTACCAGGACGACCCGACGCTGCGAGCCGCCGAGGTCGCCGTCGACGCCGCGGCCGCCTACGGCTGGCCCACCGCGACCGCCCTCGTCTTCAAGTACGAGACGACCGGCCCCATCGCCCACGTCTGGGGACTGTGGAAGGTCCTCGACGCCGACCGCCAGGTCCTCCGCGAATGGGACGAGGAGCCCGGCGACATGACGGACGACTCCGAGGAGGAGCTGATCGCACTCGACCTCATCAGCAACCGCCGCGCGACCCTCGACTACACCGACTTCCCAAAGCCCATCGGCTCCACGACCCTGATCCTCCACACGCTCACCCTCTGAGCGCGTGCGCGGGCCGACCCGAAACGGGCCGGCCCGCACGAGGGGGAGAGCCCCCTCGACCCCCCGGTCACGCGCGTGGAACGGCCACGCGCGCTCGAGCGGTAGTCAGCGGCGAGGACGCGGCTTGTACTTCTTCCCCGCCCGAATGTTCCGGTTCTCGATCACACCGACCACCGCCAGGCCGGCGGCCACGGCGACGATCAGCAGCCACCCGAGCACGTTGAACCACTCACCGGTGAACGCCGCGTACGTCTGCTCACCGGCGATCGCGAAGAGCATGAACGACAGCCCGAACCACACCATGCCGTTGCTGATCAGCGCAGCACGCGCGAGCTTGGTCCGAGGCTTCGACATGCGCCCACCCTCCCACCGCACCCTGGACGTGTCCACGAGATCCCGGGCGCCTGAATAGCACAGGCGCTGGTCGATGCCGACCCTAGCCAAGCGGGGCCGGCGCGACTCGCTGCGCGGATCGCGCGTGCAGCACGAGGAACCCCGGCGCTATGTCGACGTCCAATGCGACGCCCTGGACACGAGAGAACTCGACCAGACCCTCGACCCGCCACACCTCATGCTCCCGGAACCGCGATCGCTCCTGCAGCTCATCGCCCACGCGAACCTCGCCCAAGACGACCCGATCAGATCCCGCCGCGGCGATCGGGAACGCCCACCCGCCGGCCTCGCGCCGAAGCGGCGGCGCCACGACGACCGCCCGAAGGGAGAGGTCGGAATCAACAGGAGCGTGCTCAGCATCGAGTGTCATACGACCAGTGAACCGGCCGACCTCCGTAGATCCGCGACATGCGCCAAGACCGCGCCAGGATCGGCGCCGACTGCACGCTGTCGCAGCTCTAGGGTGAGCGCATGAGCACCCCGACGCCCCGCGAACTGCTGGCCGTTCACGTCGCCACCGACCCCTCCGGGATCACCGCGACCTTCACTCTGGGCGACCCGCTCGAGCTGCCCCAGCCGGCCGGATGGTTCACCTACGGCATCGAGCTCACCGGCGCCGACGGCGCCACGGTTAAGCACTTCGGCATCCGTCTCTCCCAGGCGGAGACGAAGGCGTTCGTCTTCGAGTTCGAGAGCGCCACCCAAGCCAACTACGACGCCACCCACGTCACCGACCGCGGCGCCTCCCTCGTCGCCCGGTTCCCGGACTCCTCGCTCGGCGTCGACGCGATCGGCTCCGTCACCGGATTCGCCACCATCGAGGGCGAGGGCGTCGCCACCGGCGTCACCGTGCAACTCCTCACCTAGGAGACACCGCTCACGAGGGTCCCTTCTTTCTGGGCTCAACGGCACCGGAGCGCGATTCGAGTACAGCCCGAGCATTACCGCTCCGGGTCTTGTTCCCGAACATGGCTACGAGCGGCACAACGACGGTATTGATCGCCAGTGCGGCCAGAGTGACCAGCAGAAAAAGTGCGCAGAAGATCCCGACGATCCACGGACCGAAGGTCGCGAGCCCGGTCAGAAGGGCGGAGAAGGTTGCGACCGTACCGGTCGCGGCGAGGAAGTCGCTCACAAGAGTCTCGATGCCGACGCGAGAGCCCGCGCTACCGCGCCTAGATCGATTGACTACTAGGGGCGTTGCTACTTCCGCGCCGGGGATACATCGTCTGAGTGGTTTCGGCTCTACGTCGCGGGACGCGGAGCATGTGACTCGACGATCTTCGGTGAGGAAGTGGTGGCCGTATCTCGACCTATTGAGATGCTCAACTGCTGAAAATCCACCGCATTCGCGGTGTCCGGTTGCCCACCGCTTTCGCGGTGTCAGTGTGGGTGTCTTCAGTTGTTGACCGGCCTATGCGACCAGTTGATCTACCTTCAGTTTCCCACGGCGCATGCACGCCTCGCCTTCGCGTTCGCTGTGAGCGTGAGGATCGAGACGACTCCGGCGGGACCCAGCTGCTGATCGGTGCCGCATGGCGGCCGGCAGATCCGCAGACTGAGCCCATGACGTCGGTAGAACTACTCAACGCGCGTGCCCGAGACGACGCGCCACCATAGGATCGCGAGTCATGACCTCGCAGCGCGCCGAGCCCATGCCGACCCTCGTCTCGGTCGTTATTGGACTACTCCTGTTGGCTGGGGCGGTGGTTTTCGCGCTCGTCACCGCCTCGTCCGATCAAGACCCGCTACTCCAAAAGGCATCTCTGCCCCTGGCGATCGGAATCGGAACACTCGGCGGGATAGCTCTCGGTCGCGCAGGACAGCCACGCGACACCACCGTGGCGGACCTGTTGAGGTTGGTGCTGGTTGGCGCTGGTGTCGTCGGAGCCTGGCTCCAGGACGCGATCGGCGTGCCCGCGCAGGTGGTGATCGGCGCGCTCGTCGTCGTCTGGGCCATCCTCTCAGGAAGGAAAGAAGGCTGGCTGACACGGCAGGTTTCTAACCACTGGTCGGGCTACGTGATGGGTATCGCGGGGATCGTTCCTTACGCGTGGATGTTCGCTCGCCTTCTCGGCCTGCTCTGAGAGCGGCTAAAAAGGTCGCGAGCTGCGCCGTTCCGATAGGGGATGGTTTTCCGGGTCGGTCGGTTTCTCTCAGGTCCAGCGGCGTTCGAGCCAGTGGAGTGCGGCGTCGGCTTCCCGCCGCTGAAACTCGCGAAGGGTAGGCATGTCTTCCGGTGCCGGTGTCCGCAGCGTCTCCACCCACGAGCCCGCGACGCCCGCGAGCACCGCATCGATCGCTTCCGCTGCGACCCCCCGCAGGGAGCGGTGCTCGAGGTAGCTCTCCGCGTCGCCGTGCGGATCGCTGACGAGGAGATCGAGGAGGTAGGTCACCGAGTCGAACCAGGGCGCTCCGATACAGGCCCAGGGCCAGTCGACCAACCACACCCGCGAACTCGCGTCGATGAGCACGTTGTCAGCGCGGCAGTCCAGGTGCACCAGGTGATCCCCTTCGACCGCCTGCGGAAGCTGCGCTGACGCTTCCCGCAGCCGCCCGAGGTGTGTGCGGACCCACGGGTTGAGGTCCGCGACGGCCCCCGATGCGGCGAGGCGGTCCCAGCTCGATGCGTCGGGCGTGAGCTCATCCGAGAGACGCGGAAGCGCCGAGGGGCTGTCGAGGAGAGGCAGGGCGTCCAGCGCGTCGAGTACAGCCGTGGTGTCGTCGGGACCGGGGTGCCGTCCGTCGACGTCTTCGAACCCCACCACCACCCAGTCGTCCTGTTCGATCATCCCCACGAGTCGAGGGGCGACCACCGACGCGGGGAGGTCGCGGACGACTGCCGCTTCCCGGCGATGCAGGTCGAACGTCCCCGCGTTCCGCGCGCGACTGATCGACTTGGCGAAGACGCGACGGCCACCCGCGAGTACCAACCGGTCGGCGCCTCCCGAGGAGAAGCCTCCTGACTGGCTCGCCGCTCCCACGACCTTGCTGTCGATCGCGTCCTCGAACGCGCGACGTACCGGGCTGGGGGCCTCCGCCCAAGTCATACGTGCCATGTTCTCCCCCTCCCAGTGCATCTACCCTCTCAGGGATCGCCGTCCCGTGAGGGGATGGTCGACCGGACGGCCGGTAGGGGTCGTTCTCACATGCTCGTCCGCGCGGTCGACGTGAGGAACGGGGTGGTTAGTACCGGCGGATAGAGACGTTCTCACCGAGGCTCGTCCAGTCGAGGCCATCAGCGTCGTCCGGACCGGCGCCATCGGTGTGTATCTGAACGACCCATGCTCCGTTCAGCGACAACTCATCCCCGCAGCCGCTTCCGTCTTCGTTGTCGCCTTCTCCGTCCACGATCACGCACCGGCCTCCGGTCGTGATCTGCGACCCGATCCAGACGTCCAATCCGTCGGCTGAGCCGACGTAACGGATCGAGGCGGGTTCGTAGCCGTCTCCTACAGTGCCGACGTCGGGAAGAGCGTCTCGCTCGTCTTGTGCCCGCTTGAAATCGGAGTAGGCCTCGGTGTCGGGGCCGGAACACCCGGCCATGAGCGTCGTCGTGAGCGCCATCACTGCGGCTCCGGTCACCCACCTCAGGCGCGTTGTCGATTCCACCGCATCCCCCTGTGCCTCGTCAGCACAACGTACCGCGCTGCGAAGGAGAGGAGCGCTGGCACTGTAACGATGGGTCTTCTTCCGAGTCTCGCATCCACGGGAGAGTCGATGGAGCGTTCCGTATGGGGATCGTTCATCGGTCCGGTAGCGAGCTGGCCCAAAGAGGTGCTGAGAGCATCCGTTGCTGCTGGTGCAGGCGGCTCGGGTTCACCTCGCCCAGCGACGTAGCTGGCGCAGCGTCTTGCGGTCCGTGTGAACGAGGCCGACGGTCGGATGGAACCGGAATTGAGGTGGGGCCTCGACCAGCTGCAGAGCAGCGCGTGCAGACTCTCGTACGGCATCGACATCGCGCTTGATCGTCGCCGCGCTGATGCGCGCAAGATGCCACCGGAAAATCTCGGACGAGAGTTGGAAGCCGGCGCCAGCTGGCCACGAGTCGAGGTGGGCGATGGCCTCCTCGACGTCTCCTGGACCTCTCCGGGCAAGGAGTACCTCGGCGGCGGCGATGGGTATCGACCCCGATGTGCCGTTCAAGGTCGGATTTTCCTCGATCACCGTCCGGTACTGGTGCAGGGCCTCTTCCGCGTCGCCGGTCTGCACAGCAATGTTTCCGAGCAACTCGCGACTATGCGCGCGTTCAACGGCGAGATCCGGCTCGGGGTAGTCCACTGCTCGGATGAGCAGGGATCGAGCGGCGTCGATCAGGCCCGCGTCACGAAGAGCTATGGCCTTAAGTTTGAGGTACTGCTGACGGTTGTGCGGTCGGGCTCGGCTGAGACGACGCTCGAACTCGTCACGGTCCGTGGAATCCCAGCCGGGATCGCGGTACCAATCATCTGCCACCTTCGAGATGATCCTCCGCACGACGCTGCGCAAGCAAGGCAAGACGCTCCGAGCGCAGCGTTCCGTATGGGGATCGTTGACCGGGCGGTGCCGCTAGCGGTGGTCCTTTGGGTGCGCTGCTGTCGATGCGAGGTAGGTGGCGGCGAGTTGGGTGACTTCTTCTCTGTAGCGGCGAGTAACTCTCCTGGAGCGGTGGGACACCGTGTGCAGGTCGAGCACGTCGTCTACTTCGACAAAGGGCTGCGCCGCTTCCGGCCCGTCATGGCCGATCAGGTCATGAGCCCACGAGGAGAACGCTCGGAGGTCCAGGTCGCCAGCAAGAAAGCGTCGGCATGCGACTCGGAGGGCGAGGAGCGGGATCTCCTCGCTGTCCCTGTCGAGCGGCGGGTCACCAGCTTCGACGAGGGCGGTCGAACTGAGGTCGAAGACCTCAGGGGACGTTGCGCTTGCGTAGAGGGAGGCGAGAGCGGTCAGCGAAGGACTGTCGTGTCCATCCGCGAGGAGATCTGCTGCTAACGCGATGACATCTCTGGTGGTGGAAATGCCTAGAAAAAGCGCTGCGGTCTGTTCGCGCAGGTTCGCTGCGGAGGGCTGACTCGGCTCTCTCGAGTCATCTCGCATCCAACCTCCCCACGACGAAATTCACGCTAGCGCTCTTCAGCTGGGTCGATCTGCTTACGAGCACCAGCGACGTCCCGTATGGGGATCGTCCACCGGTACACGTGCGCGCAGTAGAACCGGCCGCGGGATCCCGCGGAGCGCAGGGTCCCGACAGACCCGTCCGATGAAGAGTCCCGCCGAGGCACCCCACTCGGGACGGTACTCGTGGCGCCGCGGAAGGCGGACTACTCCGAGGCGCCGCTGCCTGTGTGCTCCGTCCGGCCGCGACGGCGACCTGTTCCGGCGGAACGACGCCCTCGGCGATCTCCGCGTGGGCCGCTGCCGTCACTCGCCGAGGCCGAGGCGGCGCTCGGCATCGGAAGCGATCGCGGCGCCGCTCCCTCCGCCCGGCCGCTCGAGCAGCGGGGGAGCGCCCCCGGTCTCGTGGTGAACGTTCACGTACAGGCTTCGCGCCGCACTTGTCCCGTCCCCTCCCGCCCGCCTAGCGTGGTGCGTGAACGTTCACGTCGACGACGCCGCGAAAGGGTCCCCATGACCGACTCCACCCCGACCACTCCCGCTCCCGGCTGGGCGGTGCTCGGCCCCGGCAGCATCGCGCGCCGGTTCCTCTCCCAGCTGCCGGCGAGCGACCGCGGCGCCCGGCTCGTCGCGGCGGGCAGCTCCGATCCGGGGCGCGCCGCGGCCTTCGCCGCCGAGGCCGTCGAGCACGGCTTCGCGGACGCGACCGCCGGCGACTACGCTGCGGTCCTCACCGATCCGCGGGTCACCGCGGTCTACATCTCCACCGTGCACACGGGTCACGCCGCGCTCGTGCTGCAGGCGCTCGAGGCCGGCAAGGCCGTGCTCTGCGAGAAGCCGCTCGCCGTCAACCACGGCACGGCGATGGCCCTGGTCGACGCCGCCCGCAGCGCGGGTCTGCCGCTGGTCGAGGCGTACATGTACCGCTTCCACCCGCAGACGGCCGCGCTGCTCGAGCTCGTCCGCGACGGCGCGATCGGCGAGGTCGTGCACATCGACGCCTCCTTCTCCTTCCGCACCCCGTCCCGCGAGGGCCGCCTGTACGACGTCGCGACGGCCGGAGGAGGCGTCCTCGACGTCGGCGGGTACACCGTCACCGCCGCGGCGGCCGTGGTGCAGGCCGCGACCGGTGCCGCCGTCGCCGAGCCCGTCGAGTTCGACGCGAGGGGCAGCCTCGGCCCGACCGGTGTCGACGAGTGGAGCGTCGCCCGCGCGACCTACCGCGGCGGCATCACCGCCACCCTCCGCACCGGAGTGGCGCTCGACGACGTGAACGCCCTGACGATCCACGGCACGCGCGGCCGGCTGCACGTGGCCGACCCGTGGTTCGGTGCGTCCGACACGGGCATCGAGATCAGCGTTGTCGGGGAGGAGCCGCGCATCCTCACGTTCGAGGGGGAGAGCCCCTACGCGCTCGAGGCGGATGCGACGACCGACGCCCTGGCGGCCGGTTCGGTCGAGGCGCCGCAGATGACGCTCGAGGAGACGCTCGCGACGGCCCGCACGCTCGACCGCTGGCGCGCCGCGATCGGCCTGCGCTTCCCGTTCGAGGCTGAGACCGCGGACATCCCGACGGTGTCCGGACGGCCGCTGCGCGCGGCGTCGGACAGCCCGATGCTCTTCGGCGAGATCCCCGGTGTCGGCAAGCGGATGTCGCGGCTCGTGATGGGCGTCGACAACCAGCCGGATCTGGCGCACGCCTCGGCGATCTTCGACGCGTTCGTCGAGCAGGGCGGCACCGCCTTCGACACCGGCTACATCTACGGCGACGGCGAGATGGAGGGCCGCCTCGGCCGGTGGATCCGCAACCGCGGCATCCGCGAGGACGTCGTCGTGATCACCAAGGGCGCGCACACCCCCTACTGCGACCCGGAGTCGCTCTCCCGGCAGCTGCTCGAGAGCCTCGAGCGGCAGGGCACCGACTACGCCGACATCTACCTGATGCACCGCGACAACCTCGAGGTGCCGGTGGGCGAGTTCGTCGACGTGATGGACGAGCACCAGCGCGCCGGGCGGATCCGCGCCTACGGCGTCTCGAACTGGACGCCGGCGCGCTTCGACGAGGCGCAGGAGTACGCCCGCACCCACGGGCGGGCCGGGTTCCAGGCGTTGAGCGACCACTTCGGCCTGGCCGAGGCGTACGACGTGCCGTGGGAGGGCTGCGTCCACGTCACCGACCGGGCGTCGAAGGAGTGGCTGGTCGAGCGGCAGATCCCACTGCTGCCGTGGTCCTCGCAGGCCCGCGGCTTCTTCACCGGCCGCGCCCGCCCGGACGACACCAGCGACGCCGAGCTGGTGCGCTGCTACTACGGGCCGGACAACTTCGAGCGCCTGCGCCGGGCCGAGCAGCTGGCGGCCGAGCACGGTGTCGGAGCGACGGCGATCGCGCTGGCCTACGTGCTCGCGCAGCCGTTCCCCACCTTCCCGCTCTTCGGGCCGCGCACGATCACCGAGCTGCGCTCGTCCCTGCGCGGCCTGTCGATCGAGCTGACCCCGGAGCAGACGGCATGGCTCGACCTCCGCGCCTGAGCGGTGCCGAGGCCGGCGGCCGCGCGACGATCCACGACGTCGCGGCCGCCGCCGGGGTCTCCCGCCAGACCGTCACCCGCGCGATGAACGGCATGCCGGGCATCAGCGAGGAGACGAAGCGGCGGGTCCTCGACGCCGCGGAGCAGCTGTCCTACCGACCGTCGCGGTTCGGCCGCGGCCTGGTCACCGGCGGCGAGCACCAGCTCGGGCTCGTCGTCGACGACCTGCGGAACCCGTGGTCGCCGGAGCTCGCCTCGGCCGTCGTCCGGGTCGCGGCGGCGCGGGGCTGGAACGTGTCGCTCGCGGACGTGGGCCTCGCCGCCGACTCCGATCGGATGATCCAGGCGCTGGGCGCGCAGACCGATGCGGTGATCGGCACCTTCGGCGATCGTGCTGCGGAGTGGATCGAGCGGCTCGGCTCCGTGCCGGTCGTCGAGCTCGACCCGACCGGCGACCCGCTGCGCGCCGCGGTGCTGCTCGACCACTCCGCCGCCGTCGAGGCGCTGGCCGAGCACCTGGCGGGAGCGGGCGTGCGGCGCCCGGTGGTCGTCGACGTCTCGCGGGATGCCCGGCCGAGCCGGCGAGCGGAGCTTCTGATCCGGGCCTTCTCCGCGCGCGGACTCGAGGCCTCCGTCGTGCGCGCCGAGGGCCCCACCGCCCAGGCGGCCGCGGACGCGACCGAGCGGATCATCGCCCGGCCCCGGGCCGCGGACGCGATCGTCGCGTTCAACGACCTCTGCGCGCTCGGCGTGCTCTCCGCCTGCCGCCGGGCGGGCGTCGACGTGCCCGGCGACGTCCGGGTGGTCGGGATCGACGGCCTCTCGATCGGCCGGCTGCTCGCACCGACGCTGACCACCCTCGCCGTCGACCTCGACGAGCTCGCGCGGCACGCCCTCGACCTCGCGGTCGCCATGATCGCCGGCGAGCTCCCCCGGGGCGGCCCGGCCGTCCGCCGCACGGTCCGCCACCAGCTGGTGCTCCGTGAGTCCGCCTGATCGCCCGCCGATCGCGCGGACGGACTCGCCCGCGTGCGGCGCGGATCTCCTCGCCGGCGACTCGGTACTCAGCCGCGCGATCCGGTCACCGGTCCGCGGGCTCGTCCAGCGCCGCGAGGATCTTCCTGCGGTCACGGTGCAGCGTCCACCAGCTGACCGTGTGGCGAGCGGTGATCAGGCCGAGCTCCACCATGTCGGGGAGGCCCTCCTCTACTCGCCGCCCGCCCGCTCCCCGAACTCCACGAGCTTCGCGAACAGGTCCTCGATCAGCCAGCGGGTGTCGAACGCCTCGCAGACCCGGATCGTGTGCGGCCCGGAGTCGGGCAGGAGTTCGCCGTCCGCGGAGAACCGCGGCGCGCGGCGCTCCCGCCAGCGGCCGCCGGCGGGGTTCATCACGGCGCCGATGGCCGGGCTGTCGCCCAGCGACCGGAAGTCGAGCGGGCCGTACGGGATGGTGTCGTTGAACGCGATCAGCTGGTCCACCAGGTAGTCCCCGAGCGGGCTCGTGCCGCGCAGCCGCGTGCGGAGCTCGGCGTGCCCGACTCCGACTCCGGAGTACACGGGCATCGGGATCTGCCAGAGGGCGATGCCCG
Source organism: Rathayibacter sp. AY1F3 (assembly GCF_002931975.1). NCBI lineage: Bacteria > Bacillati > Actinomycetota > Actinomycetes > Micrococcales > Microbacteriaceae > Rathayibacter > Rathayibacter sp. AY1F3. Next base: position 92,619 of record NZ_PSVF01000013.1, read on the forward strand.
ACTCGAGCACCAGGTTCGCCGCGTCGACGTCGTTGATCAGGTTGAACTCGGGGCTGTAGGCGGGGATCTCGTCGTAGGGCGGGCCGCCGACCCAGACGACCACGACGTCGCGGGAGGCGATCGACGGCTCGAGCAGCAGGGCGGCGGCGACGTCGGTCAGCGGCCCGAGCACGGCGATCCACAGCCGGCCCTCGTCGCGCAGGGCCTCCGCGACGATCAGGCGGGCGCCGTCGGACGGCTCGGCGGGCAGGGCCGACTCGGCGCCGTCGACGACGGTCACCGTCGCTCCCGCCAACTCCACGATGCGATCGATCTCGGCGCGCGACTCCGGCATGCTCCCCGGCCGGCCGAAGTGCGCCGCCACGAGACCGCGGACGTCGAGGGTCTCGGTCAGCAGCGCCTGGACGATCGCGAACTGGTCGTCGGCCTCGTTCGCGGCGTCGGTGCTGACGATCAGGCGGTGCGGGGGAGGCGGGGTCATGCGGACTCGCGCTGCACGAGGGTCGTCGCGAGGATCGGCTGCCGGTCGACGGGGCGGCCCTGGACGACGGCGACGACGGTCTCGGCGGCGACGCGGCCCATGTCCTCCAGGGGCTGGCGGATGGTCGTGAGGGTCGGATCCGAGGTGGTCGCGATGACGACGTCGTCGAAGCCGATCACGGAGACGTCGGCGGGGACGCGGCGGCCGGACGCCTGCAGGACGCGGATCGCGCCGTTGGCCATCAGGTCGGACGAGGCGAAGACGCCGTCGAGGTCGGGGTGGCGCTGCAGGAGGCGGGCCATCGCGGCGGATCCGCTCTCGAGGGTGAAGGCGCCGTGCACGATCGGGCTGGAGTCGAGGCCGAGCTCGGTGAGCTCGTCGCGCCAGCCTCGGATGCGGTCGCGGGCGGGCTCCATGTCGTGCGGGCCGGCGATGATGCCCAGGCGCCGGCGGCCGGAGTCGGCGAGCGCGCGGGCGGCGAGGCGGCCGCCTCCGTAGTTGTCGGAGTCGATGACGATCGCGTCCTCGGGCAGGGCGACGCGAGGGCGGCCGACCCAGGCGATCGGCACGGGGGAGTCGGCCAGCGCCTGGGCGAGGTGGGTGATCTCGTGCTGGAGGATCACGATCGCGCCGTCGACGGCCCGCGAGCGGAGGAAGCGGGGGATGCGGTCGCTGTCGTCGTGGTCGGCGGGCAGCAGCACGGGCTGCACCTCGCCGGCGTAGAGGCCCTTCGCGGCGCCCTTCAGCACCGAGGTGAAGAACGTCCCGGTGAGGCTGTCGAGCTCGTTGAAGGCGACGATCAGGGCGATGGCCCCGGCCCGCCCGCCGCGGAGCATCCGGGCGGCGCTGTTCGCCTCGTAGCCGAGGGACTTCGCGGCGCGCTCGACCGCGGCGGTCATCCGGACGTCGACATTGGTGCCGCCTGCGAGCACCCGGGCGGCGGTGGCGCGCGAGACGCCCGCGGCCTGGGCGACGTCCACCAGCGTTGGTCGAGTCATGCTGCTTCCTTCTGCGAGGGGAGGTTCCGGCTTCCGTGCCTCCCCGCGGAGCACGGTGGGGAGAGCGTCGAGGTGAAGACTCGCACGGGGCGGCGGGCGGCCGTCCGGAACTGCTCGATTTGCGAAACTTCCCTTTGATACTAGGCGGAGATCGTTATCTCGCGGAGACCGGTTCTCGCTTGCATCGTGCTCGCGGGCGGGTTAGGTTGGCCGCCAAGAGATCGTTCTCTGAGGCCCGCCCTCACCGAAACCCTGCGAATCCCCAACGAAGAGGAATTGTCGTGAAAAGAAGCCTGACGGCCGTAGCCGCCGCAGCAGCAGTAGTCGCGCTCACCCTGACCGGGTGCTCGTCCGGAGGGGGAGGAGGCGCCTCGGACGACCCGAACGCCGAAGCCACCTTCTGGTCCTTCACCGGCATCAACGCCAAGGACAGCGTCGACGAGTACCTCGCGAAGATGCCCGACGCGAAGATCAAGCTCTCCGAGGTCGGCAGCACGACCGAGACCGCCACCGCCCTCACCGCGGCCCTCGCCGGCGGCAAGGTGCCCGACCTGGTCATGATCCAGAACGACGACCTGCCCCAGTTCGTCGCCAACAGCTCGAACTTCCTCGACCTGCGCACCCTCGGCGGCGACGACGTCGCCTCCACCTACCTCCCGTGGGCCGCCTCCGCCGCGACCGCCGACGACGGCTCCGTCGTGGGCGTCCCGACCGACGTCGGCGGACTGGGCTTCGCCTACCGCGCCGACCTCTTCGAGCAGGCCGGCCTGCCGACCGAGCCCGACCAGGTCGCCGAGCTCTGGAAGGACTGGCCGTCCTTCATCGAGACCGGCAAGAAGTACACCGAGGCGACCGGCAAGCCGTTCGTCGACAACATCGAGACCAGCGTCTTCTTCTCGACCGTCAACCAGGTCTCGGAGAAGTACTACTCGCCCGACGGCGAGCTGGTCTACGACACCAACCCGCAGGTGAAGGACGCGTTCCAGGTCGCCGTGGACACCAAGGACGCCGGCATCAGCGCCGGCATCGCCGCCTGGTCCTCGGGCTGGGCCCCGGGCCGCGCGAACGGCGCCTTCGCCGTGACGATCGCCCCCTCGTGGATCCTCGCCGGCATCAAGACCGACGCCCCCGACACCGCCGGCAACTGGCGCGTCACCAGCGTCCCCGGCATCGGCGGCAACTGGGGCGGCAGCGTCATCGCCATCCCCGCCCGCGCCGAGCACCCCGAGGCCGCCTGGCAGTACATCAAGACGATGATGTCGGCCGAGGGCCAGACCGACCACTTCAAGGCCTCGGGCACGCTGCCCGCCGCCACCGAGGCGGTCGCCAGCGAAGAGGTCCAGTCGTACACCGACCCGTTCTTCGGCGACTCGAAGATCGGCGAGGTCATGGCGACCTCCGTCGAGCAGTTCCCGTCCTTCTACAACGGACCGGACACCACCCCGATCAACGGGGCGCTCCTCAACACCCTCGTCGAGCTGGAGGCCGGCAACGTGACCTCCGACAAGGCGTGGTCGACCGCACTCGACACGGCCAAGCAGGCCATCGGCGGCTGATCGCCCCACCCACCCGAGCGGCCCGGCGCCTCGCACGCCGGGCCCCTCCCCCCTTTCTCGACGGAGGTACTCCCGTGTCAACGGTGACAGCAGCACCACCCCGCAAGCAGCGCAAGCAGCCCAGCGCGCCGGTCCAGAAGGCCGCGCGGATCCGCAACTCCCTCTCGGAGCGGATCGCCCCCTACGCGTACGTCGCGCCCTTCTTCATCATCTTCATCGTCTTCGGGCTCTTCCCGCTCCTGTTCACGTTCTACGTCTCGCTCTTCGACTGGAACCCGATCGGCGAGCAGACCTTCGTCGGCATCGCGAACTTCCAGCAGCTCTTCGCCGACTCCCGGTTCTGGAACGCGCTGGTCAACACCTTCGGCATCTTCATCATCTCGACGGTGCCCCAGCTGCTGTTCGCCCTCTTCCTCGCGCACCTGCTGAACCACGCCCGCCTCCGCTGGGCGAACTTCTTCCGCATGGCGCTGCTGGTGCCGTACATCACCTCCGTCGCGGCGACCGCGATCGTGTTCGCGCAGATCTTCGACAAGAACTTCGGCCTGATCAACTGGTTCCTCGGCATCTTCGGACTGCCGTCGATCAACTTCCTCGCCACGAACTACGGCTCCTGGATCGTCATCTCGACGATGGTCTTCTGGCGCTGGTTCGGCTACAACACGCTCCTCTACCTGGCGGGCCTGCAGTCGCTGCCCCGCGAGATGTTCGAGGCGGCCTCCGTCGACGGCGCGTCCAGCTGGCAGCAGTTCCGCCACCTGACGATCCCGGCGCTGCGCCCGATCATCGTCTTCACCGTGATCATGTCGACCATCGGCGGTCTGCAGATCTTCACGGAGGCGCTCCTGGTGGCCCCTGAATCGGGCCTCACCTGCGGCGCCGGCCGGCAGTGCCAGACGCTGGCGCTCTTCCTCTACGAGCAGGGCTTCGGCCAGTTCAAGTTCGGCTACGGATCCGCCATCGGCGTCGTGCTGTTCGTGATCGTGGTCCTCGTCTCCCTCCTCAACTTCTACCTCTCCACCCGCACCCGGAAGGAGGCCGTCTGATGTCGGATGTGATCGACCAGGCCGTCCCGCAGACGCTGGCCCCCACGGTCCAGAAGGCACAGCTGCCGAAGCGGCGCGGGAAGGGCGGCGGAGTCGGCTGGCCGACCTACGTCTTCCTCGTGATCGCGGTGCTCGTCTCGATCTTCCCGCTCTACTACATGTTCGTCGTCGCGTCGGTCGGAGCGACCGCCGTCACGTCGATCCCGCCGCGCCTGTACCCGGGCACGAACTTCATGGCGATCGCCGAGAAGGTGTTCGACACCGTCCCGTTCATCGCCTCGATGCTGAACAGCCTCATCGTGTCGCTGAGCATCGCCGTCATCTCGGCGATCCTCTGCGCGATGGCCGGCTTCGCCTTCGCGAAGCTGCAGTTCCCCGGCCGCAACGTGCTGTTCCTCATCGTGCTGCTGACCATGACGGTGCCGGCGCAGCTGAGCATCATCCCGCAGTACCTGATCGTCTCGGCGCTCGACTGGGTCGACACCCTCCAGGCGATCATCGTGCCGGGCCTGGCCAGCGCCTTCGGCATCTTCTGGATGCGGCAGCACATGTCCACGACGGTCAGCGACGAGCTGATCCAGGCGGCCCGCATCGACGGCGCCAACTCGTGGCAGCTGTTCTGGCGCATCGCCTTCCCGGTGGTCCGCCCCGCGGCGTTCGTCCTCGGACTGATCACCTTCACCGCGGTCTGGAACGACTTCATGTGGCCGTTCATCGTCCTCAAGTCGCCGGAGCTGTTCACGGTGCAGATCGCGCTGAAGCAGCTGCAGGCCAACCGCTCGATCGACGTCGCCCTGGCGATGGGCGGATCGTTCATGGCCACCCTCCCGCTGCTGATCGCGTTCTTCTTCGTCGGCCGCCGGATGGTGTCCGGGATCATGGACGGGGCGTTCAAGGGCTGATGCACGACGCTTCCCCAGCACTGCCCGGGACGGACGCCGCGCGTCCTCCCGGGCGGGACTGGCGGGATCGCGCTCTGCCTCCGGCCGAGCGCGCCCGCCTCCTGACCCAGGAACTCACCCTCGAGGAGAAGGCGGCGCAGCTCGGCTCCGTCTGGCTCACCGACTCCGCCGACGACTTCGCTCCGAAGCTCGACGACGGGCCCGCCGCGGGCGACGACCTCTTCACCGGCGGCCTCGGCCAGCTGACCCGTGTGTTCGGCACCGAGCCGGTCTCCGTTCCGGAGGGCGTCCGCCGGCTCCGCGAGCTGCAGGAGCGCGTGGTCGCCGGCAGCCGCCTCGGCATCCCGGCCATCGCGCACGAGGAGTGCCTCACCGGCCTGGCCGCGTACGGCGCGACCGCGTTCCCCACTCCGCTCGCCTGGGCGGCCACCTTCCACGAGGAGCTCGTGGGCGAGATGGCGGAGGCGATCGGCTCGGACATGCGCGCCCTCGGCATCCACCAGGGCCTCGCCCCGGTCGTCGACGTCGTGAAGGACTACCGCTGGGGCCGCGTCGAGGAGACCCTCGGCGAGGACCCGTACCTGGTCTCGCAGCTCGGTGCCGCCTACGTGGCGGGGCTGGAGGGGACCGGCGTCGTCGCGACGCTGAAGCACTTCGCCGGGTACGCGGCCTCCCGCGGCGCCCGCAACCACGGACCCGTGAGCATGGGGCCGCGCGAGCTCGCCGACACGGTGCTGCCTCCGTTCGAGGCCGCCCTGCGGCACGGCGGCGCCCGGAGCGTGATGACCTCGTACACCGACATCGACGGCGTGCCCAGCAGCGCCAGCCGGCACCTGCTGACGACGCTGCTCCGCGACCGCTGGGGCTTCGAGGGCACGGTCGTCGCCGACTACTGGGCGGTGCCGTTCCTCCAGGCCATGCACCACGTCGCGGTCGACGCGGCCGACGCGGGGCGCCTGGCGCTGCACGCGGGGGTCGACGTCGAGCTGCCGCAGACGGCGGCGTACGGCGAGCTGCCGCGCCTGATCCGCGAGGGCGTCGTCGACGAGGCCGACCTCGACCGCTCCGTGGCCAGGCACCTGCGCCACAAGTTCGAGGCGGGCCTGCTCGACGGCGGCCCGCTGGTGCCCGAGGGAGCCGAGGACGTCGACCTCGACAGCGCTCGCAACCGCGCGATCTCGTCGCGGATCGCGGAGGAGTCGGTCGTGCTGCTGCGCGACGAGGACGTCGCGGGGCTGCTGTCCTCCGGCTCGCTCGCCGTCGTGGGACCGGCCGCGGACCAGTTCCGCAGCCTGGTGGGCTGCTACGCGTTCCCCAACCATGTGCTCTCCAAGCACCCCGGGCACGACCTCGGCCTGTCGATCCCGACGGTGCTGACCGCGCTGCAGGAGGAGTTCGGAGCGTCGCGCGTGCGCTTCGCGGAGGGCGGCTCGATCACCTCCGCGTCGACCGACGGCGTGCAGGAGGCGGTGGACCTCGTCCGCGGCTCCGACGCGGCGGTCGTCGTGGTCGGCGACATCGCGGGGCTCTTCGGCGACGGCACCTCGGGCGAGGGCTGCGACGCGGCCGACCTCCGCCTCCCCGGAGCGCAGGAGCCGCTGGTGACGGCCGTGCTCGAGACCGGCGTGCCCACCGTGGTGGTCGTCCTCTCGGGCCGGCCCTACGCGCTCGGGGCGTTCGGAGCGGCGCGCGGACTCGTGCAGGCGTTCTTCCCGGGAGCGGACGGGGCGGCCGCGGTCGCCGGCGTGCTCTCGGGCCGCGTGGCTCCGACCGGGCGGCTGCCCGTGCAGATCCCGCGGCTCCCGTCCGCGTCGACCACGTACCTGCAGCCGTCCCTCGGGCTCTCGAACCCCGGGATCACGGCGCTGGACGCGACTCCGCTCTACCCGTTCGGCTACGGGCTGACCCGCGGCGCGGTGACGTACACGGAGCTGGCGACGGCGGCGGAGCTGCCGGTCGGCGGATCGCTCGACGTGGCGGTATCGCTCCGGAACGACGGCGCCGACACGGTCGAGGTGGTGCAGCTCTACGCGGGCTACCCGACCTCGGCGGTGGTGCGGCCGGTCGCGCAGCTGATCGGCTTCGCGCGCGTGCCGATCGCGGCGGGCGAGACGCTGACGGTGCACTTCCACGTCGACGCGGCCCGGCTCGCCGTGACGGGGGAGGACGGCCGGCTCGCCGTGGACCCGGGACCGCTGCGGCTGACGGCCGGCGCCTCGGCGGCGGACGCGGCGGTGACGGCGGAGGTGTCGATCACGGGGGAGCGGCGGCTGCTCGCCGAGCGGGCTCTGCGGACCCCCTGGTCGGTGGCGCGGGACTGAGCGGTCGGCGCCTCAGGGGGGAGGCGCCGGCCGCTCGCGGGGGCGGGCCGGTGGTGCCGGCTCGAGTCCGCGGAAGTCGCGGTACTCGCGCGCGAGTCCTGCGACTTCTGCGGGGTCGGCGGCCGGGAGCGCGACGGCCGCGTAGCACCGGAGGCGCACAGCGCAAGGGGCCCGCGCGAGCCGGGGGCCCGGCCTAGCGTGGAAGGAGCGGCGCCGCCGGTGGCGGCCCGCGGAGAAGACCGATGCAGAGGAGAGTCATGCCCGCCCTGACCGACACGTTCACGCTGTCCAACGGAGTCGCCATCCCGAAGATCGGGTTCGGCACCTGGCAGATCCCCGACGGCCCCGAGGCCTACGACGCGACGACCGCCGCGCTCGAGGCGGGCTACCGCCACATCGACACCGCCCGCGCCTACGGCAACGAGGCGAGCGTCGCCCGGGCCCTGCGCGACAGCGGCGTCCCGCGCGACGAGGTGTTCATCACCACCAAGCTCCCGGCCGAGGTGAAGGACTACGAGGGCGCGAAGGCGAGCTTCGAGACCACCATGGCGGCGCTCGAGCTCGACCACGTCGACCTGTACCTCATCCACGCGCCGTGGCCCTGGCAGGACATGGGCTCCGACCACCGCGAGGGCAACATCGCGGCGTGGAAGGCGATGGAGGAGATCCTCGAGGCCGGTCGCTCGCGCGCCATCGGCGTCTCGAACTTCCAGGTCGCCGATCTGGAGTCGCTGATCGCGGCGACCGACGTGGTGCCGCACGCCAACCAGATCCGCTGGTTCGTCGGCAACACCCAGGACGAGACGACCGCGTACTGCAAGGAGCACGGCATCCTCGTGGAGGGCTACTCGCCGCTCGCGACGGGCGGCCTGCTCGACAACTCCGACATCGGCGAGATCGCCGCGAAGTACGACAAGTCGGTGGCGCAGCTCTGCATCCGCTACCTGCTCGAGAAGGACGTGCTGCCGCTGCCGAAGTCGACGACGCCCTCGCGCATCGTCGAGAACGCCGACGTCGACTTCGAGATCTCGTCCGAGGACCTCGCGCACCTCGACTCGCTCGTCGACACGGAGTCCTGACCCGCGGGCGCCCGCTCCTGACGGTCCGGAGGCCGTCGCACTCGAGCTCGAGTGCGGCGGCCTCCGTCGTCTCGGCGCGTCCTGCGCCGCCTCCGCTCGCGAGTGCGCAGGAGTTGTCGCAGTGGGCGTCGAGTGCGACAAGTCCTGGCTTCTCGCCGAGCCGAGGCGAGGGGCGAGGCGGGGCGGGGCCCGCCCGCCTCGCCC
>NZ_PSVF01000014.1:0-95280 GCF_002931975.1 Rathayibacter sp. AY1F3
GCCCCCGCCCTGCCCGCCGCCGCCCTCGTCTTCCCCCTGCTCGTCGGCGTCGGCAGGGGTCATCGGGTCTCCTTCGGGGCGGGGACGGGGCGCGGCACCTCGATGATCCGTCCTCGCGGAGCGCCTCGGGAGGCCGGGCGCGAACGCTCACGAGGCAGGCGCGCCAGAACGTCAGAACGCGCCAGTGGACCGTGCCGCCGAGCTGTGCCAACGGCACCGCGGAACGTGCCACGCGCCTCCGCGTGCCCGCTGCGCGCCGTTTCGAGACGGCCTACGCTCACCGGATGGACGAGGTGCGGGACGCGTACGGCGCGCGGGCGGAGGAGTACGCGGCGCTGCTCGGATCGGTCGACGCGGGGCCCGCGGCCGATCGCGAGCTGATCGGGTCGTGGGCCGACGGGCTGGAGGGCACGGTCGCCGACGTGGGCTGCGGGCCCGGGCACTGGACGGAGTTCCTCCAGCGCCGCGGAGCCGCCGCTATCGGCGTCGACCCGGTGCCGGAGTTCGTCGCTCTGGCGCGGGCGCGGTTCCCGGACGTCCCGTTCCGGCTCGGCTCGGCGCTCGAGCTCGACGTCGACGGCCTCGGGGGTGTTCTCGCGTGGTACTCGCTCATCCACCTCCCGCCGGCGGAGCTGTCCGGCGCGGTCACGGCGCTCGCCGCGCACCTCCGACCGGGCGGAAGCCTGCTGATCGGCTTCTTCGAAGGGCCGCGCACGGAGGCGTTCGCGCACGCAGTCGCACCGGCGTGGTTCCATCCGCTCGCCGAGATGCGCGCCCTCGCCGAGCAGGCCGGCCTCGAGGTGACCCACTCGCTCCGCCGCAGCGCCCCCGGCGTCCGCGACCACGGCGAGCTGATCGCTGTCCGCCCACGCTGACGCCGAGCTGATCGCCGACCTGTGATCCGGACGCCGCCGACGCCGCGCTGGTTCCGTGCTGACGGCACCCGCTCCCGCTGGTCACCGGCGGCCGACGTCCCGGCCCACCGCATCCCCTCGAGACACCACCGCCCCGCCGGGACGCCGCCGTCTCAGCGGTGCCGCGGCGGTCTCGGCGGTGTCCCGGCGGACGAGGGCCCCCGCGCCTAGAGGCGGTCGGCGCGCCACTCCGTGGGGATCTCCTCGCCGCGGCGGAACGCCTCCTCCTCGCGCTCGCGCAGCTCGACGCGGCGGATCTTGCCCGAGATCGTCTTGGGCAGGGGGTGGAACTCGAGGCGCCGCACCCGCTCGAAGGAGGAGAGCAGCTCCCGGGTATGGGCGAAGATCGCGCTCGCCGTCTCGGCGGTCGGCTCCCAGCCCTCGGCGAGGGCGACGTACGCCTTCACCACGCTGTGGCGCACCTCGTCCGGAGCCGGCACCACCGCGGACTCGGCGACGGCGGGGTGCTGCAGCAGCACGCTCTCGACCTCGAACGGCGAGATCTTGAAGTCGGAGGACTTGAAGATGTCGTCGGTGCGGCCCACGAAGGTGATCGTGCCGTCGACCGCGCGGACCGCCACGTCGCCGGTGTGGAAGTAGCCGTCGGCGCGGGCGCGCTCGGTGCGGTCCTCGTCGCCGAGGTAGCCGGACATCAGGTTGACGGGTTCGACGGACAGGTCGAGGCAGATCTCGCCGGTGGAGGCGGGCTCGCCGGTCAGCGGATCGACGAGGGCGATCGCGACGCCGGGCAGCGCGCGGCCCATCGCTCCGGGGACCACGGGGGCGCCGGGCGGGTTCGCGATGATCGCGGTGGTCTCGGTCTGGCCGTAGCCGTCGCGGATCGTGAGTCCCCACTCCCGCTCGACGGTCGCGATGACCTCGGGGTTGAGCGGCTCGCCCGCCGAGAGGATCTCGGTCAGCGCGCGCGGCTTCGCTCCCAGCGCCGACTGGATCAGCATCCGCCACACGGTCGGCGGCGCGCAGAACGTGGTGACCTCGGCCCGGTCGAGCTGCTGGTGCAGAGCGGTGGGGGAGAAGCGGCTGTAGTTGTAGACGAACACCGTCGCCTCGGCGTTCCACGGCGCGAAGAAGCAGCTCCACGCGTGCTTGCCCCAGCCCGGCGAGCTGATCGCCATGTGCACGTCGCCCGGCTGCACGCCGAGCCAGTACATCGTGCTGAGGTGCCCCACGGGGTACGACTCGTGCGTGTGCACGACCATCTTGGGCTTCGAGGTGGTGCCGGAGGTGAAGTAGATCAGGCACGGATCGGAGCTCTGGACGACCACGGTCGGGCTGATGCCGAAGGGCTCGAGCGAGTCGGCGTAGTCGAGCCAGCCCTCGACGGCGCCGCCGACCGCGATACGGCCGAAGCCGCCCTCCATCTCGTCGAACTTGGCGGTCTCGGAGGCGTCCGCGATGACGTGCGCGACCTCGCCGCGCTCGAGGCGGTCGGCCAGGTCGGCGGGTGAGAGCAGGGTCGTCGTGGGGAGGATGACCGCGCCGAGCTTCATGATCGCGAGCATCGACTCCCACAGCTCGAGGCGGTTGCCGAGCATGAGCATGACGTGATCGCCCTGCTCGACGCCGATCGAGTGGAGCCAGGCGGCGACCTCGTCGGAGCGCCAGCGCATCCGGTCGAAGGAGTACGTCTCCTCGGAGCCGTCCTCCTCCACGATCCAGAGGGCGGGGCGCTCGTTGCCGATGGCGATCGCGTCGAACCAGTCCACCGCCCAGTTGAAGCGGGGCCCGACGTCCGGCCACTGGAAGGCCTCGTTCGCGGCGACCGCATCGGTGCGGTGCTGCAGGAGGGTGTCGCGGGCGGCGCGGAAGCTCCCGGTGGGGTTCATGCATGTCTCCGTAGCGGTCGAGGTCCGGCCGCTGGCGGGACCGACCCCATTCTGCTCCCGCCGCGGTGCCGGGTGCTGCGCGACGGAGGCCCGGTGGGGACGCACGTCGGAGGGAGCACCTGTGGAGGAGCGGCCGAGTCCGTCCCACGAACGACACGGCGTCAGCGGGAGAGCGGAGGGCCCGCCGGCCGCAGCAGGCGCTCCCTCCGCTCCCTCCGCGGGACCTCAGTACTTGATGGACTGACCGCCGTCGATCGGGAGGACGGTCGCGTTCACGTAGGAGGCGTCGTCCGAGAGGAGGAAGGCGACGACCGAGGCGATCTCGTCGGCCTCGCCGTAGCGCTTGGTCGGGTTGACCTGGATGAACTCCTCGGCCGCCTTGCGCGGGTTCTGCGGGTCGAGCTGCTTCATCGAGTTCTCGACCATCGGGGTCCAGATGGCCCCGGGCGCGATCGCGTTGATGCGGATGCCGAACGCGCCGTACTCGATCGCGGAGTTGCGGGTGAGGCCGACGACGCCGTGCTTGGCGGCCGCGTAGCCGGACTGGTTGCCGATCGCGGTGATGCCGCCGACGCTCGCGGTGTTGACGACCATGCCCGAGCCCTGCTCGCGCATCACCTTCAGCACCTTCTCGAGGCCGAGGAACACGCCCCGGAGGTTGATCGCGACGACCTTGTCGAACTCGTCGGCCGTGAAGTCCTCGGTGAGGTTCTGGCGGCCCTCGATGCCGGCGTTGTTGAAGAAGCCGTCGATCCGGCCGAACGCCTCGAGGGTGCGCGCGACGTAGGCGTCCACGTCCGCCTCCTTCGACACGTCGGCGAGGACGGTGATCGACTCGGTGCCCTCGGGCAGGACGTCGACCGTGGCGGCGAGGCCCTGCTCGGAGATGTCGACGAGGGCGAGCTTCGCGCCCTCCTGGGCGAGGCGGACGGCGGCGGCGCGGCCCAGGCCGGATCCACCTCCGGTGATGAGGACGACGCGGTCGGTGAAGCGGGTGCTGGTGGTGGTCATGACGACTCCTGCTCGAAGAGGGATGGGCTCGGAGGCCGTGCGGTCGGCGAGTCCGTATCCATGCGTCTGCATGCAATTGGCTCCACGATACTCCACAGGTGTCGGTTGAGTCTGAGTGCGCGGTCAGGGAGGGAGCGATCCGGGCCGTGGGCGCCCGCAGTCGAGCCCGTGGACCCTCGCGAGCGGGGCCGCAGGATCCGACGCGAGCACTCGGGTTCCGGGCAGAGCCGCCGCCCCCCCCGACCCCGATTCGCCTGGCCGCCGCTTCCGGGCGACCGAGCCGTCCCGGCCGAGCAGGCGAGTCGCCTGGCCGCGGCCGATCCGCCGCACGCCCGCCTACAGGTGCGGCTGCCCCGTCGAGGCGCTCGTCCCGCCGTCCACGGCGAGGATCGCGCCGGTGATGTACGCCGCGTCCGCGCTGGCGAGGAACAGCACCGGCGGGGCGATGTCGTCCGGCTGCCCGGGGCGCCCGAGGGCGATGCGGTCGATGAAGGGCGCGAGCTCCTCGGGGGTCGAGGCCATCGACTCGGTCAGCGGCGTCTGCGTGAAGGCGGGCGCGACGGCGTTGACCCGCACACCGTGCGCGCCGAAGTCGAGGGCCAGCGACTGCACGAAGGTCGTGATCGCGCCCTTGGTCGCGTTGTAGGCGGCCTGGCCCCAGTCGCCGCGGATGCCCGACACGGAGGAGACGACGACGATGTTGCCGCGGCTCGCCTTGAGGTGCGGGAGCGCCGCCTTCACCGCGTAGAAGAGGGCGTCGACGTTCGTGGCGAAGAGCGAGCGCCAGGCGTCGTCCTCCACCTCCTCGATCGGGCCGCCGAGGTGGCCGGCCGCGTTGTTCACGAGGACGTCGATCCCGCCGAACCTCGCGACGGTGCCCTCGACGAGCGCGTCGACCTCGGCTCGGACCGAGACGTCGGTGGGCACGACCAGGACGCGCTCGGCCGGGAAGCCGGCGACTGTCTCCTCGAGCGTGGCGGGGGTGCGCCCGGCGACCGCGACGCTCGCGCCCTGCTCGAGGAAGGCGCGTGCGATGGAGCGGCCGATGCCGGAGCCGGCTCCGGTGATCAGGACGGTGCGTCCGGCGAAGGGGTAGGTGTTCGAGGCGATCATGGCGGTGCCTTCCGGGTGCAGAGGGGCGGCTCGGCGGGGTGCGCCGGGAGCGGCGGGCGTCGGATCCGCCCGGTGCCGATCATCCGCGGCACCCGAGCGGATCGACGGGCCGCCGCGCCGGTACGGAGGAGCTCCCCATCGATCCGCAGCACGGCCCCCGACCCTGGCAACCGCCGCAGAGTGCGATCCGCGGCCGCGCGGGCTCGGGTAGACCGGAGGGACGCCAGTGGACAGGGGGAACCACCATGGACACCACGAGAACGACCGCTCCGCGCCGGGCGACGGGGCTCCGGGCCGGACGGCGCGCGACCGCGCTGGGCGCCTCGGCACTGCTCGCGGCGCTCGCTCTGAGCGGCTGCACGAGCGGCGCCGACCAGGCGGAGGAGGCGACACCCGCCGCCCCGGGCGCCGCTGCTCCGACAGCCGCTCCGACCGCGACGCCCACCGACGCTCCGCTCGGGCCCGTGACGCTGCCCGAGGGAGCGACCGCCGCCGTTCGGTGGACCGACCAGGTCGGCCCCGTCGATCCGCAGACCGTGTACCTCAGCGGCGACCCGCTGCACATCACCGTCTCGGTCGCCTGCGACACCGCGGACGCCGAGGTGACGATCGAGGTCGTCGGCCTGATGACGAGCGGATCGTCGTGCGTCTACAGCCCGAGCACGACCCGCACCGGCACCGGAGGCGGCAACACGGGCACCATGCAGATCGCCGTCGAGCAGGACGCCGAGATCAGGGTGACGACGGTGCCGGACGACGCGCACTGGTCGGCCGCCGTCTCGACCGGGGCGCGGACGGTCCCCGGGCCCTGACGCCGGCATGCGCGCTCACGAGAACAGATAAGTCGCGGTGGTCGAGAGCGGCCACCGCGACGTCCGGGTTCTCGAGTCGCCCGGGGCGTCAGCCGATCGGGACGCCGAGCTCGGCCATGAACGGCACGGCGTCGACCGCCTCGCCGTCGACCCGCGTCTCGAAGTGCAGGTGGCAGCCGGTGGAGGCGCCGGTCGAGCCGCGCAGCGCGATGACCTGGCCGACGGTGACGGTCTCGCCGACCGACACCATCAGCTCGCTGTTGTGGGCGTAGCCGGTCTCGATGCCGCCGCCGTTGTCGAGCAGGATCCAGTTGCCGTAGCTGCCCTGGTACGACGCCTCCTCGACGGTGCCGCTGGAGGCCGCGAGGACGGGCGTGCCGCAGGCGCCGGCGAGATCGGTGCCCTTGTGGAACAGGTTCACGCCGGCGACCGGCGCGTCGGGGCGGGGGCCGTAGCTGCTGCTGATGTGACCGGAGATCGGGACGACCCAGGCTCCGGACGCTCCGGCGGCGGCCGCGGTCGACTCGCCGGAGGTGGCCGTGATCGCGTCGAGGGACGCGGTGGGCACGAGGACCTCGGGCTTGGCCTCGGCCGCGAAGGCGTCGCGGGTGACGCTCTGCTGCACGACTCCGGCCGCCACGAAGCTCTGCGGGCGGGCCGCGGCGACGGCGGTGGCCGTGTCGCGGGTCAGCTCGGAGTCGGCGGTGCCGCCCACGGCGAACGCGGGCATCGTCGAGGTGATCGCGATGCCGGCCACGAGGGTCATCGCGGCGACGGCGGAGACGCGGGGGCGCGACGGGCCGCGGGAGGGGCGACGGCTGCGGGACTCCTGCTCACGGAGCGAGCGACGGGTCGGGAGGGCGGACGGACTGCCGGTCTCGGCTCCTGCGGGGGTGGGAGTCGAGGCGCGTGACGAACGGTGCATGCAGAGGAGGTTCCAGGTCTGCCGACGCTCGAGGGGGGAGGCGAGCGCCGGGTGGGGCAGTGGGGCTGATCGCACGGCTGAGCCGATGCGACCCTCCAAACTACCCGCGTTCCGCCGGATCCGACCTGAGAGAAACCTCCGGAGTCAAGCGGTTGAGCGCATCGATCGGCTCTCGATCCGGGGTGGCGGGGGTGCGCCGGGTCGCCGGCGGGCGTGCTCAGCGGTCGGCGGTGAAGACGAGCAGGGCGATCACACCGGCGACCGTCGCCGCGACTCCGGAGCCCAGGCGCCACCACATCCACTTGTCGCGCCTGGGCCCGCGCACGGGACGCCGGAGGCCGGCGCGGCCCTGGTAGCCGCCGGGATCGTGCTGGAAGACCATGCCCCCAGCCTGCCGAACCCGCGCCCGTCGCGGGGTCGACTCGCCCGCGACTCCCAGCCGCGAACGGCACCGCAGGGCTGAAGCGAGAGCCGAGGAGAAGGGGGAGAGGCGGCGGCCGAGGGGGAGAGGAGCAAGGACGGCACGGCCGCACGACTGCCGCCGCCCGCGCGCCTAGCGCGGCCCGGGCGCGCTCGCCAGCGGGTTCGCGGGGCGGGTGCCGCTCGGTAGCGTGGGGGAGTCGGCCGGAGCGGTCGACGAGCGGAGGAGCGGACATGGCCGGGACCGGCAAGGACAAGGACGCACGCGACAAGGCGGCGCAGAAGCGCGCGAAGAAGGCGCTGAAGAAGGCCGAGAAGTCGGTGCGCGCGGCGCACGAGGCGGTCCGCGACTCCAGCAAGAAGCTGCGCAAGAAGGCCCGCAAGCTGGCCGAGCAGACCGAGAAGCTCAAGCGGACCCAGGAGAAGGCGGCGAAGAAGGCGGCCGCGGCCGAGAACCGCCCGACCACGCCGAAGCACGCCGCCGAGCCGGCGGTCGGCGCCCTCGACCTCACCCCGCCGCTGCCCGGCTCGCAGGAGCCCGCCGAGGATCAGGAGTCCGCCGAGGACGCCGGCGCCGCGGCCGAGCCCGCCGCCCAGCAGGAGCCGGCCCCCGACTCCGACCCCGCGCACACCCCGGACCTCACCCCGCCGCTGCCGCGCTCGGCCTCCTGACCGCGCTCGTCTGAGCGCCGCACGCCAGTGCGGGCTCAGGTGGATCGCACCCGCAGAGGCGCCGCCCGCCTGAGAATCCGCACAGACTACTCGGGCGGGCGTGCCCCGCGAGGTGAACAGCAGGTGAAGCCTCGCGACCACGCCGGAACGCCTCCCGCCGCGGGAGCATCATGTCTGCGTGGATCCCTTCATCCTGCTCGCGCTCGTCGTCGTCACGGCCCTCGCCTTCGACTTCACCAACGGCTTCCATGACACGGCGAACGCGATGGCCACGTCCATCGCGACCGGTGCCCTGAAGCCCCGCACCGCCGTCGCCCTCTCGGCGTCGCTGAACCTCGTCGGTGCGTTCCTCAGCATCGAGGTGGCGCTGACCGTCACCAACGCGGTCGTGAAGATCCAGGACTCCTCGGGCGCACCCGATCCGGCGCTGCTCGAGGACGGCGGATCCGCTCTGCTGCTGATCGTGCTGGCCGGCCTCATCGGCGGCATCGTCTGGAACCTGCTGACCTGGCTGCTCGGCCTTCCCTCGAGCTCGTCGCACGCCCTCTTCGGCGGCCTGATCGGCTCCGCTCTCGCGGGGCTCGGCCTCAACGGCGTCAACTGGGCCGGCGACGGCACGAAGCTCGACGGCGTCGTCGGCAAGGTGATCCTCCCGGCGCTGATGTCGCCCGTGCTCGCCGGCGCGGTCGCGGCGATCGGCACCTGGCTCGTCTTCCGGGTGATCGGCAACCTCGCCGAGAAGAGCCTCCACCGCGGCTTCCGCTTCGGCCAGATCGGCAGCGCCTCCCTCGTCTCGCTCGCGCACGGCACCAACGACGCGCAGAAGACCATGGGAGTGATCACGCTCGCGCTGATCGCGGCCGGCGGCTGGAGCGACACCGAGTCGGTCCCCTTCTGGGTCAAGCTCAGCTGCGCGCTGGCCATCTCGCTCGGCACCTACATCGGCGGCTGGCGGATCATCCGCACCGTCGGCAAGGGCCTCGTCGAGATCGACACCCCGCAGGGCATGGCCGCCGAGAGCGCCTCCGCCGCGGTCATCCTCGCCTCCAGCCACCTCGGCTTCGCCCTCTCGACCACCCACGTCGCGACCGGCTCGATCCTCGGCTCCGGAGTCGGCCGACCCGGAGCGCAGGTGCGCTGGCGCGTGGCGCTGCGCATGGTGATCGCGTGGGTCATCACGCTCCCGGCCGCCGCTCTCGTCGGCGCCGTGATGTGGTGGATCGGCCACCTCGTCGGAGGCGCGGCCGGCGGCCTCCTGATGGCCGCGATCCTCGTCGCCGTCGCCTCCCTCATCTACATCCGCTCGCGCCGCGACAGCATCGGCGCGCACAACGTCAACGACGAGTGGCAGGACGCGGCGGCACGCCCCGCGCCCGAGACCGCCGGCGTCTGAGCGAAAGGATCCGCACCGTGCTCTCCCTCTTCCTCTCCGCCGCCGGCCAGGTGGCCCTCGTCGCCGTGCTCCTCGGAGCGGGCCTGCCCGTGCTCTTCGCCGTCGGCGTCCGCTCCTTCGCCGTCGCCGCAGGTGCTCCCGCCTCGGGCGGGTCCGACGCCCCCGCGGTCCGGAGCGGTCTGCCCGCCCCGGTGCTGCGCGGGATCGGCGTGCTCTGCTTCGCCCTCGTCGTCGGCTCCGTGGTGATCGGCCTGAGCGTCATCATCGCGACGGGCCTCGGCCAGTCGGTGAGCTTCGAGCACGTGATCCCGACCTTCGTGCCCAAGGGCTGAGCATGGCCTCGACCGATCCGATTGCGGCGCGGGAGGGGATCGTCGCCCGCGTGGTCGGCTGGCTGCGCGCGGGCTACCCGTCCGGCGTGCCGGAGCAGGACTACCTGCCGCTGCTGGGCCTGCTGCGCCGCAGCCTCACGACGGACGAGGTCGAGCAGGTCGTCGCGCGGCTCCTGTCGGAGTCGGAGCGGGCCGAGACGGTCGTCTCACGGGCCGTAGTGCGCGAGCGGATCGAGCAGCTGCTGCTCGGACCGGCGATGCCCGAGGACGTCGCCCGCGTCTCCTCGCGGCTCGCGAGCGCGGGCTGGCCGCTGGCGGGCCCGGAGTCGCTGGCCGAGCCGGACACTCGCGAGGGCCTGGTCGCGCGCATCGTCCGCTGGCTGCGCGCCGGCTATCCGGCCGGGCTGCCCGAGCAGGACTTCGTGCCGCTGCTGGCGCTCCTCCGCCGCCGTCTGAGCGACGAGGAGGTGGCCGAGGTGGCCGCCGGTCTCGCCGCCGACGCGCCCGCCTCCCGCGCGGACGTCGGCACCGCGATCGCCGGAGTGACCTCGGAGCTGCCCTCGGAGGAGGACATCGAGCGCGTGCGCCGGTCGCTGGCCGCGCTGGGCTGGCCGGAGGAGTTCGCGAGCTGACGCGCCGCGGCCCGGGTCTCGGGCCGCAGGAGTCCGCGTGCCGATCCGCCGCTGTCGCCGGCGATCCGGCCGGAGAGCCCGTCGGCCGACCGCGCCGCGATCCCGGGCGGTCCAGCCGTCGAAGGGTGACCCCGCCGGGACCAGGACGCGGACGCTGCAGCGGGCCGGGCCCGCCGTGAGCGGGCGGGACGAGCGCTGGAGCGTGTCCTCGGGCGGGCGACAGGCGGCCGCCCGGTCGGCAGGGGAGTCGCGGGGTCACGACGCGCGCCGTCCGCCGTCCTAGGTTCGGCCCGGGTCCGGATCGGCTGCGCAGCCGGCTGCCGGACCGCAGCCCGACCGGAAGGACGCCCCATGCCCGCACCCACCATCGTCCTCGTCCACGGAGCGTTCGCCGACGCCGCGAGCTTCGCCCCGGTCACGCGGATCCTGCTCGACGCCGGCCACGCCGTGCGCGTCCCTGCAGTGCCGAACCGCAGCCTGCTGGGCGACGCGGAGTACCTCCGCTCCTTCGTGGAGCAGCTCGACGGGCCGGTCCTGCTGGCGGGCCACTCCTACGGCGGCGCCGTGATCACGGTGGCGGGCGCCGCCGAGAACGTGGTCGGCCTCGTCTACCTCGCGGCCTACGTGCTCGAGGAGGGGGAGAGCCTCGGGCAGCTGCAGGGAGCCTTCCCCGACTCCGACCTGCCGGCGAACCTCGTCTACACCCCGTTCCCGATCGACGGAGCGGAGCCGGGCACGGACGTGTCGGTCGCGGTGTCGGCGTTCCCGGAGGTGTTCGCGGCCGGGATCGACCCGGCCGAGGCGGCCGTGCTCGCGGTCGGCCAGCGCCCGCTCGCCGCTCTGGCCTTCGGTGAGGCCGCTCCCGTCGCCGCCTGGCGGACCCGGCCGAGCTGGGGCGTCGTCGCGGCCGCGGACCGGACGATCAATCCGGACGTCGAGCGGTTCGGCTACCGGCGGGCGGGCGTGCGCTCGGTCGTCGAGCTCGACGCGCCGCACCTGGTGATGCGCTCGCACCCGGAGGAGGTCGCGCGGGTCATCGCCGACGCTGCGGCGGAGCTGAGCTGACCGCGGAGTCGCCTGACCGCGGAGGGGTGCGCCGAGTGCCGGTGCGCTCCTCCGCACCCCGCCGCGCACCGCCCCCACCCGGAAGCACGCCCCGCCGATCTAGGTACTCCCGCCGCGGATCTAGGTCGGCGTCGCGTGGAGTCGGGCCCGCCGCCTCCCTAGCCTCGAAGGGAGAGAAGGGCGGGATCGTGGACACGGACACCGCGCGGCTCGGCGCCTACCTCCGGGGGCACCGCGACCGGCTGCGCCCCGACGAGGTCGGCCTGGGCGCCGACGGCAGGCGCCGCGTCAGCGGGCTGCGCCGCCAGGAGGTCGCCGTGCTCGCGGGGATCAGCCCGGACTACTACCTGCGGCTCGAGCAGGGCAAGGACCGCCGCCCCTCGGCGCAGGTCCTGGACGCTCTGGCCCGCGCGTTCCGTCTCGACGCGGACGGGCGCGACTACCTCTTCCGGCTCGGCGGACACGCCGCGCCGCGCCGCTCACCGGGCTGGGCGCAGGCCGGGCCGACCCCGGCGCAGGTCGGCAGCCTGACGAGCATGGTCTCGTCCTGGACCACGACGCCCGCCTACGTGGTCGACCGCTACCAGGACCTCGTCGCCGTGAACGAGCTCGGCCGCCTGTTCCTCCCCCTGGCCTGCGAGCAGGGGACCAACATGATCGAGGCCGTCGTCGACGCCGCGGCGCTCGAGACCGACGCCGAGCGGCACGAGGACTGGGACCGCACGATCGCCGTGATGACCGCCGCCCTCCGCTTCCACTCCGACCCGGTGGACCCGCGTCTGCGGGTCCTGGTCGCCTCGCTCGGCGGCCGCTCGCGGGTGTTCCGCCGCGTCTGGGCGAGCCAGGAGGCGTACCCGCTCCGCGAGGGCTCGTCCCCGGTGCGCGTCGACCCCTTCGGCTTCATCGCCTTCCGCTGGCAGACCCTGGAGGTGCACGGAGGCGACCACTTCCTGACCTCCTTCTTCGGCGCCCCCGGCAGCGCCGCGGCCGCCGCGATCGATTTCATCCGGGCCCGTCACCGGGTCGAGGAGTGTCTGCGCGAGGGTGCGATACTCGACGCGTGAAGCGGGACGCGCTCGTCGTCGGTCGGGGATCGGAGCTCGCGCGGCTCCGGCTGATGGTCGACGGCATCGCCGCCCACGGGTCGGCGCTCGTCATCGACGGGGACGCCGGGGTCGGCAAGACCACCCTGGTCGAGGAGGTCGTCGCCTACGCCCGCGCACTCGACGTGCGGGTGCTGCGGACCGCGGGCTCCGCAGCGGAGTCGGGCGACCAGTACGCGGCGCTGCAGCTCCTCCTGCACCCGCTCCGCCCGGGCCTCGACGGCCTGCCCCTGCCGCAGCGGGACGCGCTCCGCGTGGCCTTCCATCTGGCCGAGGGAGTGCAGCCGACGCCGCTCCTGGCCGGCCTCTCGGCCCTGACCCTCCTGAGCGACGCCGCCGCCGATCGGCCCCTGCTGGTCGTCGTGGAGGACCTGCACCGGATCGACCCGGAGTCGGCGTGGGCGCTGCGGATGCTCGCCCGGCGCATCGGCGAGGACCGCGTCGTCGTCGTGATGACCACGAGGGACCGGCCCGAGGAGGACTCCGGCCTCGAGCACCTCCACCTCGGGCCGCTGTCGGCCGCCGACTCGGCCGCTCTCCTCGACACGCTCCCGCATCCTCCTCGCGGCGCCGCCCGGCGCGCTCTGCTCGACCTCGCCCGCGGAAATCCGCTCGCCCTGGTGGAGCTGACCGGGCGCGACCCGTCGGTAGACGAGGCGGAGGACCGCGCGGTGACCGGACGCCTCGAGTCGGCCTTCGCCGAGCGCTTCGCGGAGCTCGACCAGCCCTCGCGGCTCGCCGTGCTGGCCGTGGCGCTGGGCGACGTCGCGACGGCGGAGGAGGCGAGCCGGCTGGCGAACCTGGCGATCGGCCGCCACCCCGACCCCTCCTGGATCGACCGGGCCGTCGCCGCGTCGCTGCTCAGCTGGACGCCGGGGAGCGGACTCCGCTTCCGGCACCCTCTCGTGCAGTCCGCGGTGACGAGCGTGAGCCGCCCCTCCGAGCGCGCGGCCGTGCTCCGCACGCTCGTCCAGGAGCACCGCGACGACCCGAACCGGACGCTCTAGTGGCGGTCGGAGCTCGCGACCGGCTCGGACGGGCCGGTGGGCGAGGAGCTCGCCGGTCTCGCGGCGTCCGGCCTCGCGACGGGCGACGTCGTCCTGGCGGCTCAGGCGATGGAGCGGGCGGCGGAGCTGACCCCCGCGGGGCCGTTGCGCGTCTCGCGCCTGATCGACGCGGCCGAGTACTCCGGGCTCGCCGGCCGGACCGCGGAGGCGGCGCTGCTCGTGCACCGCGCGGCGGGCGAGACCGTCGATCCGGTGCTCACCGCCCGCGCCGCCTGGACGCGCGAGACGCTGCCGACCGGGCGCACGGCCCTCTCGCGGGGCGACCTCTCGCCCGCGCTCGCCGCAGTGACGGCGCTGCAGAGCCACGGAGCCGTCGACGCCGCGACCGCCGCGCTCCTGCACCTCGCCGCCATCGCCTGGGACCACAACCGCGAGGCGTCGCCCGGCGAGCCGATGATCCAGGCGGTGCGCGCGCTCGCCCTCGACGACTCCGACCCGCGCGCCGTCCTGCTCGCGGCGGTCACCGAGCCGATCGCCCGCGGCGACGAGGTCGTCCGCCGGGCGCTCGCGGCGGCCGGCGGGGCGAGCGGTCCGGAGGAGGCGTGGTGGCTCGGCTACGCGCTGAACACGGCGGGCGAGGTCGAGGTCGCCCGGGAGCTCCTGGAGGAGGCGATCACGGGGCTCCGCGCGCGCGGCGACATCCGGATCCTCCCGCAGGCGCTCCTCGCGGCCTCGATGACCACGTCGCTCGCCGGCCGCTTCTCACGCGCCCGCTCCTTCGCCGAGGAGGCGCTCGTCCTCGGGAGCGACCTGGGGGACGTCGGCTTCGAGACCGCGTCCCGGGCCTGCCTGGCCTGGTTCGACGCGATGGAGGGCGTCGCGCCCGATCCCGAGGCGATCAGCGCGGGCAGCGCGATCGGCGCGGCCGTCCTCTGCTCGAGCGTGATGCGGGCGACGCTCCGCGGATCGCGAGCGGCGGTGGCGGTCCTCGAGTCGCGACCGGGCGACGCCGTGCCGGAGCTCCTGCCCCTCCTCGACACGGACGACGACTCCCTGAACCCCGGCTTCGCGATCCTGACCACGCCCGATCTCGTCGACGCGGCTCTCGCGATCGGGGACGTCGGAGTCGTGCGCCTGCACGCCGCGAGGCTGGAATCGCTCTTCGAGCGCTGGCACCAGCCGATGATCGAGGCGGCCCTCCGGTACGCGCAGATCGCCGTGGCGCTCGCCGACGGAGCGCCGGACGTCGCGGCCGGGCTGCTCCGCCGGACTCCGCCGCCGCTCCCGTACGTACGGGCGCGGGCGCTGCTGCTCGTGGGCGACGGGCTGCACCGGGCCGGTCGGGCGGCGGAGGCGCGGCCCCTCCTCCGCGAGGCACTGGCGATGCTCGAGGAGCTGCCGATCCACGCCTGGGCCGATCGGGCCCGTGACGCGCTCCGGGCCGCCGGAGGGAGGATCGCGGACGCGCCGTCGCCGGCCGCTGCGACGCTGACCCCGCAGGAGCTGCGCATCTGCGCTCTCGCGAGCACGGGGCTGTCGAACCGCGCGATCGCGCAGAACCTGTTCCTCTCGCCGCGCACGGTCGGCGCGCACCTGTACGCGGCGTACCGCAAGCTCGGGATCGGCGGGCGGGGCGAGCTCGCCGCGGTGCTCGGGAGGGACGCGGGCGCCGACGCCTGAGGCCGGACTCCGCTCGCAGGGGCACCCGGCCCCCGTTCGAGCGCAGACGCGCAGGCGCGCCCCGGAACGGCCGGGACGCGCCTGCGAGCGTGCCGCGCTACTCCTGGATGAAGGCCAGCAGGTCGGGGTTGATGACGTCGGCGTGGACGGTCAGCATGCCGTGCGGGTAGCCCTCGTAGATCTTGAGCGTCGAGTTCTGCAGCAGCTCGTGCTGCTTGAGCGCGGCGTCCTTGTAGGGGACGACCTGGTCGTCGTCGCCCTGGGTGACGAGGACGGGGACGGTGATCGCCTTCAGGTCCTCGGTCTGGTCCGTCTCCGAGAAGGCCTTGATGCCCTCGTAGTGCGCGAGCGCGGATCCGGTCATGCCCTGGCGCCACCAGTTGTCGACCACGGGCTGCGAGAGCTCGACGCCCTCGCGGTTGAAGCCGTAGAAGGGCCCGGAGGCCACGGCCTGGTAGAACTCGGCGCGGTTCGCCGCGAGAGCGTCGCGGAAGCCGTCGAACACCGAGATCGGCGTGCCCTCGGGGTTCGCCTCGGTCTGCACCATCAGCGGCGGGACCGACGAGACGAGGACGGCCTTGGCCACGCGACCCTGGGGCTCGCCGTACTTCGCGACGTAGCGCGCGACCTGACCGCCTCCGGTGGAGTGGCCGATGTGGATCGCGTTCCGCAGGTCGAGGTGCTCGACGACCGCGTTCACGTCGCTGGCGTAGTGGTCCATGTCGTGTCCGGTGCCGACCTGGGTCGAGCGTCCGTGCCCGCGGCGGTCGGTCGCGATGACGCGGTAGCCGTGCGCGTGGAAGAACAGCATCTGCGCGTCCCAGTCGTCGGACGACAGCGGCCAGCCGTGGTGGAAGACGATGGGCTGCGCGTCGGTGCTGCCCCAGTCCTTGTAGTAGATCTCGACGTCGTCGTCCGTGGTCACAAACGGCATCTTCGAACCTCCGTGCTCGTGTCGATCCCGAGCCCGGCCCGGGTCGTGTCCAAGGTGGTGCCTCCCCGGATGAGGGTGGGGAGCGGCTCCACGATAGGGGCGTGGGAGCGCTCCCTGAAGAGCGCGGGGAGATGTTCCGACGATCGTCCAGACCTGGTCGCCCGGGCGGTGCCGGGGCCGCCGGCCGCGCTCGCCGAGTGGGGTCGGATGACTCGTGACCCGCACCGCGGACGCTGACAGGATCGCGGCGGACGCGCCCTCCCGCGGCGCGCGGATCGGAGGTCGCGATGCCCACGACGACGCCCACGACGTCGGCCCTGCCGACGCCCCTGACGACGACGCTCCGGCCGGCGGTGCTCCGGTGACCGTCGAGGACCGCGTCCCGATCGAGCCGCAGGCGGTCGTCGCTCCGCTCAGCCGGTCCGCCGTCTTCCTCTCGCTCGACATCGTCGGCGGGCAGGACGCCGCGGACCGCGTGCGGGACGTCGTCGCCGACGTGGGCGGGATCCTCCGCGCGGTCGGCTTCCGCGACCTGGGCCTGCGCCTCTCCTGCCTGGTCGGGATCGGGAGCGACGCGTGGGACCGCTTCGGCGGGGAGGGGCGCCCCGCGCAGCTGCACCCGTTCCGGGAGGTGGTCGGCGCGGCGCACACGGCCGTCTCGACGCAGACCGACCCCCTGTTCCACATCCGGGCGGAGCGCGACGACGCCTGCTTCGAGTTCGAGCGACTCCTGCTCGACGCGCTCGGCGAGGACGTCGTCGTCCGCGACGAGGTGGTCGGCTTCCGCTACTTCGACAACCGCGACCTGCTGGGCTTCGTCGACGGCACCGAGAACCCGACCGGGGAGGCGCTGCCCCGCGTCGCGCTGATCGGCGCGGAGGACGCGGCGTTCGCGGGCGGCAGCTACCTGGTCGTGCAGAAGTACCTGCACGACCTGACGGCCTGGCACGCGCTCACCACCGAGCAGCAGGAGCGGGTCATCGGCCGGAGCAAGGCCGACAACGTCGAGCGCGAGGACGATCCGGCGCAGCTCTCGCACAAGGGGCTCGCGACCGTGGTCGACGCCGGCGGGACCGAGCACGACATCCTCCGCGACAACATGCCCTTCGGCCGGCCCGGCAGGGGCGAGTTCGGCACGTACTTCCTCGGCCTGGCCGCCGACCTGTCGGTGATCGAGACGATGCTGACGCGGATGTTCGTCGGCGTGCCCGCGGGCCGGCACGACCGCCTCCTCGACTTCTCGACCGCGACGACCGGCGGGGTCTACTTCGTGCCCTCGCGGGACGTGCTCGAGGGCCTGGGCGGCTGAGCGCGGCCGGTCGTCGGGGGCGGATCGAGTCGGATGACCGTGGTGCCGCCCGGGCCGGAGCGGTGGGATCGGAGCAGCGCAGGCGCGCAGGACGATCAGCAGGGAGAACGCCGTGGAACCCGACGACAGCACCGCTCCGCACCACGAGACCCCCGGTTTCGGAGACCCGGACCTCCCCCAGGAGGGGATCGTGAACACCGAGAGCGATCCCTCGGCGAACACGATGACCGGCCCGCAGAACCGCGTCCTGGAGGGACTGTTCCCGAACCAGATCGCCGCGCCCGCGACGGATATCAGCACGCAGCCGTTCTTCTGGTCCTCCTTCAACATCTCGCCGCGGCGGGTGCAGCGGGGAGGCTGGGCGCGCGAGCTCACGCAGGCCGACTTCGCGATCTCGAACGAGATCGCCGGCGTGAACATGTACCTCGAGGCCGGCGGGATCCGCGAGCTGCACTGGCACCAGAGCGCCGAGTGGGCGCTGATGACCAAGGGGAACTGCCGCATCACCACGCTCAGCCGCACCGGCCGGCCCAGCGTCGACGACGTGCAGGAGGGGGACCTCTGGTACTTCCCGCCCGGCCTGCCGCACTCCCTGCAGGGCCTCGGCCCGGACGGGGCGGAGTTCGTGCTCGCGTTCGACGACGGCGAGCAGTCCGAGAGCAACACGCTCCTGCTCACCGACTGGTTCGCGCACACGCCGCCGGACGTGCTGGCGAAGAACTTCGGCGTCGCGCAGGAGGTCTTCCGCGACATCCCGCTGCACGACCTCTGGATCTTCCCGGGCGACGTGCCCGGCGACCTCCAGGCCGACCGGGCCGCGGCCGGGGTGCAGGACGGCGACGAGGCGGTGATCTTCCGGCTCTCCCGCTCGGAACCCGTCTACCAGAACAGCGGAGGCCGGATCCAGATCGCCGACAGCACGAACTTCCCGGCCTCGCGCACGGTCTCGGCCGCGCTGACGACCGTCGAGCCCGGCTCGATGCGCGAGCTGCACTGGCACCCCAACGCCGACGAGTGGCAGTACTACCTCCGCGGATCCGCTCGGATGACCGTCTTCAACACTGGCCCGCACGCCAACACGACCGACTTCCACGCCGGAGACGTGGGCGTCGTGCGCCGCAACTTCGGCCACTACGTGGAGAACACCGGCGACGACACGCTGGTCTACATCGAGACCTTCAAGAGCTCCCGCTACGAGGAGGTGTCGCTCGCCCAGTGGCTGAGCCACCTGCCGCCGTCGCTGGTCGCGCAGCACCTGAACATCCCGGAGGAGGTGCTGGCGACCTTCCCGCCCGGGACGCAGGGGATCACTCCGCTGCGCTGAGGGAGGGACGCGCGGAGGGGACGGGGACATGGCGGAGGATCACGCGGCGGCGCTCCTGCCGTGGGCGGGGAGGGCGGCGGTGCTGCTGGACCGGCACCTGCGGGTGCTGGCCGCGACTCCGCTCGCGCGGGCGCTCTCGCCCGCCTTCGCCCCGGGAGTGAGCATCGCCCGCTTCACCTTCCTGGACTCGTCCGAGGTCGAGGACCTGCCCTGCTGGGGGTCCGCGGCCGATCAGGTCGCGGCGATGCTCCGCGACTCGCTCGAGCGGCACCGGGGGGACCGGGAGTTCCTGACGGTCGTCGGGGAGCTCTCGGCGAGGAGCCCGCGGTTCGCGGACTCGTGGGCGGCCGGGGCGGAGGCCGACGCACGCGGGTCGGTCGTGTTCCTCGACACCGCGGTCGGCTCCGTTCCGATGGACTACCGGCTGGTCCGGGACGGCGCGCGCCTCCTGCTCCTGTTCGAGGCGGGTGACGCGGCGAGTCGAGACGCGCTCGCTCGGCTCGCCGCCGCTGATCAGGCGCCGGCCGGGGCGGCCAGCGCGGTGCCCGCCTCCGGAGCGGGCCGCAGCGAGGCGAGGACGTCGACGGCCGCGGCCGCCGGAGTCCCCGCTGCCGCGAGGTAGGTCACGACGTACCGGCCCGGAGCGCCGGCGAGCTCCAGGGTCTGCATCTCGAGGTCGAGCCAGCCGAACGGCTCGACGTGGACGCGGATCCACCGGTGGGTGAAGGGGCGGACCTGGTACTCGGCCCAGATCGACCGGAACAGCGGATTCTCGACCGAGCACTCGCCGACGATCTCGTGCAGCCGCGGATCGTCGGGGTCGCTGTAGAACCGCAGCGCGGCGATCAGCTCGCGGAAGACCTGGCCCCACGCCTGCAGCTGGTCCGGCGGGTCGCCGTTCGCCACGGCGCGCACGTAGCCGCGGGAGGTGGAGAGCAGCATGTTGGCGCCGGGCACGCCCTTGTCGGGGGCGAGACGGCTCATCAGGTCGTTCGCGCCGAGGACGTCGAGGTTGCGGTCGAACGCGTACGCCGGGGTCCTCGGCCAGTGGGCGAGCAGCGACTCCACGCCCTGGCCCGGCGGAGGGGAGTCGGGATCGCGCGGGCCGGGGCGCAGCCGGGCCAGCCGGAAGAGGTAGGCGCGCTCGAACTCGTCGAAGGCGAGCGCCTCGGCGAGGGCGTTCAGCACCTGGTCGGACGGGGCGACCGCGTGCCCCTGCTCGACGCGGAGGTAGTAGTCGCGGCTGATCCGGGCGCGGTCGGCGACCTCCTCGCGGCGCAGGCCCGGCACCCGCCGCCGGGTGCCCGCGGTCGGCACGCCGACCTGCTCCGGCCGCAGCGCCGCCCGGCGAGCGCGGAGGAACTCCGCGAGGGGGCTGCGAGAGCTCATCGTGCGACTCCATCGGATCACCCGCCGGGTCGAGCGGCGGTCGTGCGGGGGTGGGGCCGTACCGGTCGTCCGGTGGGACACAGAGTACCGTCGGGCGCCCGCGGGGCCCACTGCCCTCCTGTGCCTCCTGCCCGGCGCCGACCGGGAGACGGGCGCTCGGGACGGTTCGACAGAGGGTGCGCTCCGGAGGGTTCCGACAGAGGGAGGAGAGCGCGGCCGCGCCCGGCGGTCAGCATGGGGTCCTCGGAACCCGTCCCTCAGGAGTCGCGATGACGATCAGTGCACTCTCCTCGCCGCCCGCGCACCCGAGCGCCCCCGAGGACGTGGTGGTCCGGATGCTGAGCTCGGCGTCGCCCGCGCGGGAGCGGCTCCTGGTGGTCGAGGGCGGGATCGGCTCGGGCCGGACGCACATGCTGCGCTCCGCCGCGGCCACCGCTCGCGCCGCCGGCTGCGAGGTCGTGGAGGTGCGGCCGGACCGGGGCGACGCCGTGATCGGCGCGTCCTCGCTCGCACTGTTCGCCACGCTGATCGGCCGTCTGCAGCGGGTGCGCGACTCCTCCGCCTCGCCCTGCGATCCCGGCTTCCTGATCGTCGTCGACGACTGGGAGCGGTTCGACGTCGCCGCCCGCGAGACCCTCCAGGCCCTGGTGACCCGGCTGGTGGACGAGGTCGGTGCCGCCTGCCTCCTCGCCACCGGCGACCGTCGCGTCCTCGCCGGCTGGGAGGGCCTCCGGCACCGTCGCACCGAGCCCCTCGACGCGGAGGCGGCCCGCGGCTTCCTGCGCGCCCACGGCGGCCGGCGGCCGCTCGCCGTCGAGGCGCGCCTGCTGCGGGTCGCGGAGGGGAATCCGCTGCTCCTCGACGTCCTCGGGCTGGCCTGGGCCGACGAGGACGCTCCCTCGCCCTTCCCGGTCTACCCACGGCTCGAGCAGGCCGAGACCCGGGTGCTCGATCTGCTGGCTCCGCTGTCGGAGCCGAGCCGGGAGGCGCTCCTGGTCGCCGCGGTGGCGGGCGCCGAGTTCCCGGAGAGCATCGGGTCGGCCCTCGGAGACGGGGACCGCGCCCTGGTGCAGGCGGGGATCCTGACGGCGGGCGGCCGTGCGTTCCGCGACCCGGTGGTCCGAGCGGTGGTGCTCTCGACGGCGACGTCCCGAGCGCTGGGGGCGGCACGGAGGCGGCTCGCCGAGCGCCCGGAGTCGGCCCCGCACCTCCGCCTCCTGCTCGCGGCGGACGACGCCGCCGGGCCGGAGGAGCGGGCACGGCTGCTGAGGGACGCGGCGGAGGAGCGACTCCGCGCGGGTCGGCCGCAGGAGGCGCTGCTCCTCCTCGCCGAGGCGCGGTCGAGTGCGCGCGGTGCTGCTCTGCGGGACGAGCTCGAGACGCGCGCGGCTGCCGTCGCGGCCTTCACCGGCGACGCGGCGGCCCTCGAGCGGGTGGTCGAGCGCTCGCGGGAGGACGGCGGGGTTCCCGGGGCCGGCGTCGAGGCGGCGCGGCCGGCCGATGCGCTGCTCCGCACGGGGGACGTGGGCGGGGTCCGCCGCGCGGCGCTCCGGGGGCTCGGCGCTCGGGTGGGGCGTGGGGGCTCGGGAGTCGGTGGTGCCTCGCTCGCCGGCGGTGCCTCGTCTGTCGGTGGTGCCTCTCCTGTCGGTGGTGCCTCTCCTGTCGGTGGTGCCTCTCCAGTCGGCGGTGTCGCTCCCGCCGAGACCGGCGCCTCCCGCGACGACGCCGGCAGCCTCTCCGCCGACCGCGCCGCCCCTCACGACGACGCCGCCGACCTT
Source organism: Rathayibacter sp. AY1F3 (assembly GCF_002931975.1). Taxonomy (NCBI): domain Bacteria; kingdom Bacillati; phylum Actinomycetota; class Actinomycetes; order Micrococcales; family Microbacteriaceae; genus Rathayibacter; species Rathayibacter sp. AY1F3. The sequence continues at coordinate 21,661 of NZ_PSVF01000014.1, forward strand.
CTGGCGACCGTCCTCCACCTCGCCTGCACGCTCCGCGGCGATCCCGCGTGGTGGCAGGAGGCGCTCGCCGTCGGCGAGGAGTACCCCCTCGATCCCGTCCTGCGCCTGGTGGAGGCCTGCGTGCGGCCGGTCCCGGACGAGGAGTGGGAGGGACGCCTGCGGCTCGCCGAGGACTCCGTGGTCACGGGCGACCCGTGGAAGACGGTCGCGCTGCACCTCGCCTGGTCGCTGCTCGAGGTCTCGGACGAGCGCCGCGACCGCCTCGCCGGGCTCCTCGACGGCGGGGAGGAGGCGGACGGCCTGCCCGGCGCCCTCGCCCTCCTCCGCCGCGGCACCACCGCCCTCGACCGCGGTCGCCTCGACGACGCCTCGGCCGACCTCGATCGCGCCGCCGCCCGCGCCGACGACCTGCCCGCCGTGCGCGCGCTGGTCGACGCGACTCGAGCCCGGATCCACGCCGTGCAGGGCGACCGTGCACGCACCCTCGAGTGCGCCGAGCGCGCGACGGCCTGGGCGCTGCGGCACGGAGCGGCGTCGGTCGCGCGCACCGCCGATCACGCCCTGTGCTCGCTCGACCTCGGCGGAGGCCGCTTCGAGGAGGCGCACGCCCGCTCCTCCTTCCGCGCCGGCGGCGACCCGCTGGAGCTCCTCGACGCCGCCGAGGCCGCCTCGCGCCTCCGCCTGCCCGAGCACTGCGCCGAGCTGGCGGCGGCCGCGGCAGCGCTCGCCGAGCGGCCCCTCGCTCCCCGCGGGCGGATGCTCGCCCGCGCGGCGACCGCGGTCCTCGATCCGACCGGCGGCGCGGGCGCCCTCTTCGAGCGCTCCCTCGACCCGGCCTCCGAGGAGTGGCCGTTCGAGCGGGCGCGCGTCCAGCTCTGCCACGGCGAGTGGCTGCGCCGCCGGATGCGCCCGCTGGAGGCGCGCACCCGGTTCCGCCAGGCCGCTGCGGGGTTCGCCGCGGTAGGAGCCGAGCTCTGGCTCGCCCGCGCCCAGCACGAGTTGCGGGCGGCGGGCGGAGCGGGGGAGGCGCCGGTCGCCGCCGACCTCAGCGAGCAGGAGCGGCGCGTGGTCTCCCTGGCCGCCGCGGGCCTGTCGAACAAGCAGATCGCCCAGCAGCTCTTCGTCTCGCCCCGCACCGTCAGCGGGCACCTGTACCGGATCTTCCCCAAGCTCGGGGTGACCTCGCGGGCCGGGCTCCGCGACGCGCTCCTCAGCCTCGAGGACGCCCGGAGCGCGTGACGGAGCCGCAGGATCGAGTCATCCGACCTGGTGCCTGCCGCCACGGGAGGCGCATGCTGAGCGCATGACGTCGCAGCAGATGATCGACCCCTCCGTCCCGCCGAGCGGCCCCGGCTGCGTCGAGTGCGAGCAGTCCGGCTCGTGGTGGCTGCACCTGCGCCGCTGCGCGCTCTGCGGGCACATCGGCTGCTGCGACGACTCGCTTAACCGCCACGCGACGGCCCACTACCACTCGACGGGCCACGCAGTCATCCGCAGCTTCGAGCCCGGCGAGGACTGGTTCTGGGACTACCGGACCGACGACTACGCCGACGGCCCCGCACTGGCCGACCCGCAGAGCCACCCGGCGAGCCAGACCACCCCGGGGCCGAAGGACCGCGTGCCGCGCGACTGGCAGTACCTCCTCGCCGAGCGGGCCGAGCGGGGTTGAGCCGCGCGCCTTCGCGAGAGCGCAGGACTTTCGCGAGAGTCCAGGAGTTGTCGCACTCGGCATCGACTGCGACAACTCCTGGACAGTCGCCGGCCGCCGGCTCCCTGCGCACGTCCGCAGGCGGCGTGCATCCAGAAGTCGCCGTGCTCGCGACCGACCACGGCGACTTCTGGATGCTCGCGGCGGCCCGCCGAGGAGCGATCGCCACGAGAGTCCAGGAGTTGTCGCACTGGGCGTCGAGTGCGACAACTCTCGAGCAGTCGCGGCCGTCGGAGCCGCCGACACCCAACGCTTGTCCACAGGCGGCGAGTAGCCAGGAGTTGTCGCACTTGCGACCGACTACGGCGACTTCTGGATGTTCGCGGCGGCCCGCCGGGGAGAGAGCGCCACGAGAGTCCAGGAGTTGTCGCACTGGGCGTCGAGTGCGACAACTCTTGAGCAGTCGTGGGAGCAGGCCGACGCACACCGACCAGCCGGCGGCCGACGCGGCGCCTGAAGTGCGCCCGTCAGCTCAGGACGCCGCCCGCCGGCCGGACTCCGCCCCGTCACCCCCTCTCGACCCCGTCCAGCGCTTCCGCCTCGGCGATCCGCAGCCGCATCTGCCGGTAGCGGTGGAACTGGTACACCCCGTGCAGCACCGCGAGAACGACCGCGGCCGCCATCCCGCACGCGATCGCGGGGACCTCGTCCGCGCCGCTCTGCGTCAGCGCGAGCGCGACTCCGGCGCCCGCCACGATCGAGTTGACCACCGCGATCGCCGAGGACATCGTGAAGAAGATGCCCCGCCAGCTCTGCCGCCGGCCGATCTCGAGCAGCTCGTTCGGCGCGTGTCGGCCGCGCGGCACCGCGAAGTAGGCGCCCGCGCCCGGCAGCAGGGTCCCGTAATAGCGGCGGATGCGCTGGATGGCCGTCAGCGCGGCGATGTCCTCCATCGAGGTCTGCACCAGCCGCTCGTAGGTGAACACCCCCAGCAGCACGACGACCGGGATGATCACCGCGAGGAACCCCATCGCGTACCGGGTCGGGGCGAGGAAGCCGAAGGCCACGAGCGAGCTGGAGAGCATCGTCAGGTAGAGAGAGGCGCGGCTGCTCGACTCCGTCACGGTGATCCCGCGCGCCGACTCCAGGACGAAGTGCTCGGTCAGCAGGGCGTTGAGGAACGCGGCCGGCCGGTCGGGGAGCGACGCGGCGGAGACGGCGGCCTCGGGCAGCGCGGGCGTGCGGGGAGGGTCCTCCTCGTCGAGGCGGTCGCCCGGCTCCGGATTCACGACCGTACCTCTCGCGGGGCCGCCCCGCGGCGTCCGCTCTTCGAGTCATCCGACTCGCGCACCGGCTCCACCCGCGCGCCTACCGTCGGACGCGACGCCGAGCACCGCCACCGGGACGCGTGCGCAGACACCGAAGGGCCGTTCATGACCGACACCCGCCACCTCCACTCGAACCAGCGAGACACCCTCGAGCGGCTGCTCGAGGACTCGCCGAGCCACAACGTCCTCTGGGCGGACGTGCTGACGCTGCTCGAGGCCGTCGGCACCGTCCACGAGAAGCACGACGGCGCCTTCTCGGTGACGGTCGGCTCGACGACCGAGACCCTCCACCGGCCGCACCACAAGGACGTGGACGAGCAGCAGCTCGTCGACCTGCGCCGCCTGCTCCGCGGAGCGGGGTACGGCGCATGAGCGCCGGGACGCCCGCCGACCTCACCGGGTCGGCCGCCGAGCGCCTCCGCCGGCTGGACGCGCTCGACGCGGGTGCGCTGACCGAGGAGTGGCTGCTGCGCCAGCTGCGACTCGCGCTCGGGGATCTCGCCGCGCTCGAGCCGGCCGCCGAGGCCGAGCAGGAGCGGCGCGAGGACTTCTGATGCGGCGGGCGGCCGTCCGGGGTGCACGCGGCCGGCACCCGGACGGCCGCCGGCCCGCATCCCGCAGCGCCGCCCCGCTCCGCCGCTCATCGCCCGGCCGCCGCGCTGCGGGCGCGCAGCAGCACGCCGGCCGTCGCGGTCGCCGCCAGCACCAGCGCAGCGAACACGGTCAGCACGGTCGTCGCGGCGACGAGGTTCAGCGCCGCTCCCGCCGCCAGCGCGGGGACCGCGAGCCCCGTGTAGGCGACCAGGAACACCACCGCCAGGGTCTCGCCCCGGCGGGCCGGATCCGCGAGCGCGACCGCTGTGCCGATCGACCCCTTGAAGAGCAGCCCCACCCCGAAGCCCGAGACGACGGCGCCAGCGAGGAACACCCCCAGCTGCGGAGCGATCGCTCCGGCCGCGACCGCCGCCAGCCCGACCGCGCAGCCCGCCACCGCGATCGAGAGCTGCAGGCGCGTCCCCACCTTCACGAGCAGCAGCTGGCCGAGGGCCGCGGAGGCGAACACGGCGAAGGACGTCGCTCCGGCCAGCAGGTGGTCGCGCACCTGGAAGGTCTGCACCAGGAACGTCGGTGCGAGCGAGGTGAAGAGGCCGAGGACGGAGAAGGCCGAGAACGCTCCGAACGCCGCGAGCAGGAACGCCCGGCGCGCGTCCGCCGGCACCGAGAGCCGCTGCGGCCGGTAGGGGGGCGCCGTCTCCGGCACGTCGACCGTCTCGGGCACGAGGAGCAGCGCCAGGCCCGCCACGAGCAGCGCGACCAGGAACACCTGGTGCGGCAGGAGGAGCGGATCGGGCAGGAACTCGGCGAAGACCCCTCCGAGCAGCGGGCCCAGCGAGAGTCCGCCGAGGTTCACCGCGCCCGAGATCGACGCGGCGACGATCGTGTTCTCGTCGGGCCGGGCGCGGGCGCGCAGCTCGCCGAGGTGGGCGGTCGCGGTGGCGGTGAGCATCCCGATGCTGACGCCGTTGACGAAGCGGGCGACGATCAGCCCCGGCACCTCCGTCGTCAGCGAGAAGAGCACGGCCGAGATCGCCGAGACGAGCACCGCGATCAGCAGCACCCGGCGACGGCCGAGCCAGTCGCTGACGTGACCGGCGAGGTACAGGCTCACGATCACTCCGACCGCGTAGGCGGCGAAGACGACGGTGATCACGAACGGCGGGAAGCCGTCGAGCTGCTGGTAGAGCGGGTAGAGGGGTGTCGGCACCGTCGAGTACGCCATCACGAGCAGGAAGGTCGCGGCGACGATCCAGAAGCCGACGCCGTGGCGCACCGTCGGCAGTCGGCGGCTCACGAGGTCTCCTGCAGGTGGCGGTGGGCGAAGGTGACGGCCATCGCGCCCTCGCCGACGGCGGAGGCGACGCGCTTGACCGAGCTGCGGCGCACGTCCCCTGCGGCGAAGGAGCCGGGGACGCTGGTCTCGAGGTAGAACGGCGCCCGCTCGAGCGGCCAGTCGGGAGCGGCGTGGTCGCCGACGAGGTCAGGTCCCGTCACGAGGTAGCCGCCGGAGTCGCGGACGATCGCGGTCTCCGCCGCCCACGTGGTGTCCGGCTCGCCGCCGATGCAGACGAAGAGGTGGGAGGTGGCCAGCGCCCCGTGCGCGCCGGTCGCCGAGTTCTCGACCTCGATCGACTCGAGGGCGTCGGCGCCGTGCAGGCGGGTGACGCGCGAGTCGAGCAGGATCGTCACGTTCGGCTGCCGGACGACGCGCTCCGCGAGGTAGGAGGAGAGGCTGTCGGCCAGATCCGGGCCGCGGACCAGCATGGTCACGTGCCGCGCGTGCGCCGAGAGGTTCATCACGGCCTGCCCGGCCGAGTTGCCGCCTCCGACGACCACGACGTCCTCGCCCTCGCAGAGCGGCGCCTCGCTCGTGCCGGCGCCGTAGTAGAGGCCGACGCCGAGCAGCTCGTCCTCGCGCTCGAGGCCGAGCCGGCGCCACTGGATGCCCGTGGCGCAGATGTTGGTGCGGGCAACGACGGTCGTCCCGTCGGCGAGCAGCGCGTGGATCCGGTCGTCGGCGAAGCGCCCGCGGATCCCCTCGCGCATCCGCAGCAGCTCGGCGCCGAACGAGACGGCCTGCTGCCGCGCGCGCTCGGCCAGATCGGCTCCCGCGATCCCGTGCGGGAAGCCGAGGTAGTTCTCGATCAGGCTGCTCGAGCCGGCCTGCCCGCCGATCGCCGAGCGCTCGAGGACCACGACCTTCAGCCCCTCCGAGGCGGCGTACACGGCGGCCGAGAGCCCGGCCGGACCGGCTCCGTAGATGGAGAGGTCGTACTCCGCGAGCCGCGGCGAGCCGACCCAGCCGAGCCGGGCCGCGACCTCGGCGAGCGTCGGATCGGAGGCGCGGCTGCCGTCCGGGAACACCACGAGGGGGAGTGACGCGGTGGCGAGCGGGTGCCCGGCGACGGCGAGGCACTGCTCGTCCGTGTCGATCGGCGTCCACGAGAACGAGACGACGCTGCGCGAGAGCAGGTCGCGGATCTCCCACGCGTCGCGGCTCTCGCGCCGCCCGTAGAGGCGGACCTGCGGGAGGTCCCCGGGCACGGTCACGAGGCCCGCCGCCGCTCGAGCCCGTCGCGGAACTTCATCAGCTTGAGGCAGAGGTGCAGTGTGCTGCGGGCGAGGCCGTCGTCGAGCGCCTCCCGGACCGCCTCGGGCAGGTTGTCGAGGCGGTAGTAGAGCGTGGTGCGGTGGATGTGGAGGAGCCCGCACGCCTCCCGCACACTGCCGCGCACGTCGAGGTAGGCCTCGACCGTCCGTCGCTGCACCTCGTCGCCCCGCTCGAGCAGCGTCGCCGCGGCCGGCGAGAGCATGGCGAGCTGCGAGCTGTCCGCCCCGATCGAGGCGAGGAGCACCCAGGCCCCGAGCTCGGCGATGTCGGCCCGGCCGCGGCCGTCGGGCAGGGAGCCGACGATGGTCGCCGCGAGGGCGGCCCGCTCGGCGGTCGGGAGGAGGTCGTCGTCGCGGACGTCGAAGCGCGCCGAGCCGATCGCGTCGACGGCCGTGCCGCGGCCGCGCGCCTCCGCCCGCAGGACGTCGTCCGCCTCCGCGGCGGCCTCGGGCGCCTCCACGCTCACGAAGAACAGCACGCCCTCCTGGTCGCCGAGGAACGTCAGGCCGGAGGCGGCGCTCGCGTCGATCCGCCGCGCCAGCGCCGTCCGCTGCAGGGAGCCGGTCGGGCCGGTCAGCCGCACCGCGCGGACCACGGTCTGGGCGTCCCGGCGCAGCCAGCGGCGCTCGACCGCCTCGGCGAAGGAGGCGCGCCGGGTGCCACCGTCGGCCGCCAGGAGCGCCGCGAGGACGTCCGCGCGCCGGGAGCTGCCGCCCGCCCGCGTCGAGGGGCCGAGGAGGCGGCGGATCGCTCCGACGGCCGCGTCGATGAGCGAGTACTCGGCCGGAGTGAGCGGCGCGGGCCGCTCCCGGGGGAGGAGGAGGGTCGCGAGCCGGCCCCGCGGATCCTGGACGGGGAACACGCCGTCGTGAGGCGCCTCCTCGCGCGCGCGCGTCGCGGCCAGCACCCGGCTCGAGGCGTCCTCGATCGTCACCGGGCGGTCGAGAGCCTGGGCGAGCTCGTCGGCGAGGTCCTGCAGAGTCATCGGCGGGGATCCGTGTGGGGGGCCATGCCGTGATCCTCGCGGAGGGAGCCCTCCCGAAGCGTGGCCCTTCCAGGCCCACCTTGCGCGTCGGAGCTCTCCGGCGGATCGGCCCGCTCTCGTCGATCCCCTGTCGTCGCAGGGTCGATCGTCCGCGCGACAGTGCGATGCAGGACGAGATCCTCGACCGGTGCAGCGAGCGGGTCGCCTCCGGCGGAAGCGCGGCGTCCGCGGAGGAGAGCGGACGAGCGCCGGCCTCCGGACCCCGCCTTCACCGCTCCGATCGGCGTCACTGTCGAGCGCGACCTGTGGTCGTGCGTCGAGGTGGCCGGCGTGCGCTGCCTCCGGATGCCGTGCGTACCGCTGAGAAGCCGCATATCTCGGCGGATCGGGCCGGTGCCGCCGCGCCACCGGTGCGAGCATGACCGTAGGAGGCCTGGATGCGTGAATCAGTGATCGTCGTCGAGGACGACGTCGAGATGGGCGAGCTCATCAGGCGCGGTCTCACCGGCGACGGCTACGACGTCGCCCTGTTCTCGAACGGGGTCGACGCGCTGAACGCGGCGCGAGAGGCTGACTACGCCGCCGCCGTCCTCGACGTGATGCTCCCCGGCATGAGCGGCTTCGAGATCTGCAGGCACCTGCGCGCGACCGGCGCCACGCTCCCGGTGATCATGCTGACGGCCCGCGACGCGCTGCAGGACCGCGTCTTCGGGCTCGATGCAGGCGCCGATGACTACCTCGCGAAGCCGTTCCACTTCGAGGAGCTGTCCGCTCGCCTCCGGGCGATGATCCGCAGGGAGCACCTCACGAACCGGGTACCGGTCGTGCTCGGGAACCTGCGCGTGGATCCGTACGCGCACGCCGCGTTCGTCGACGACTCCATGCTGCCGCTGAGCCCGAAGGAGTTCGGGGTGCTGCGCGCGCTCGCGGTGCGTGCGGGGGAGTTCATGCCGCGGGAGGAGATCCTGCTGGAGGTGTGGGGGTCGGCGGAGTTCGTCGACCACAACATCGCGGAGCAGTACATCAGCTACCTCCGCCGCAAGCTCAGCGCCGGCGGCGCGTCGGTCGAGATCGTCACCCGGCGGGGCGCGGGCTACCGCCTCGGGGTGAAGCCGTGAGGTGGCGGTCGCTGTCGATCCGGGTGCGGATCACGGTGTCGAGCCTGCTCGTCGCGATGCTGTTCTTCGGGATCGTCGCGATCATCGTCCGTGAGCAGCTCGATCACATCCTCGACGAGTCCACCATCGAGCTCGTCCGCTCCGGAGCCTCGCAGGCGCTGATCGAGGAGAGCCGCGACACCGCTGAGGCGGTCGTCGGCGGTGTCAGCACCACACTGCTGATCGCCCTGGCGATCCTGTTCGTCGCGTTCGCCGCCACGTCATGGGCCCTGGTCGGCCTCGCGCTGCGCCCCGTGGGGCGGATGCGCGCCATCGCCGACCGGCTGCGCCACGGCCGCTCCACGGAGCTGCTCCCCGTCGGGCCGGCCCGTGACGAGCTCTCCGACCTCGCCGCGACGCTCAACGCGCTGATCGAGGACCTGCGGGAGTCGGCGGACCGGGAGCGGCGGCTCGTCGCCGACGCGAGCCACGAGCTGCGCACCCCGCTCGCCGCACTGCGCACCCGCCTCGAGCTCGCCGAGCGGGTCCGCGACGACCCGGCAGCGCTGTACGCCGATGTCGTCGACGCGCGCCGCTCGGTCGATCGCCTCCAGTCCCTGACCGACGGGCTGCTGATCCTGTCGAGGATCGACGCCGGCGCGGTGGTCGGCGACGGCACGTCGACGGCTCTGCGCGCGGAGGTCGCCGACAGCGTCGACCGCGCCAGGATGCTCGCCCGCGACCGGGACCTCGCCATCGACTTCGTCGCCCCCGCCTCGACCGTCGCCGCCCGCTACCCGATCTCCCCGACCGACTTCGGCCGGATCCTGGACAACCTGCTCGCGAACGCCGTGACCGCGACGCCCGACGGCGGCAGCGTCACCGCGACCCTCGTCGAGCGCGCCGAGGAGATCGTCCTCTCCGTGGACGACGACGGCCCGGGCGTCCCCGACGCGTTCCTCGCGGTCGCGACCGACCGGTTCACCCGCCCGGACGCCGCCCGCTCCCGTGAGGGCGGCGCCGGCCTGGGGCTCGCGATCGTCGCCGGGCTCAGCCGGTCCGCCGGCGGTGAGCTCACGATCCGCAACCTCGTACCGCGCGGGCTCGGCGTGGAGGTCCGCCTCCCCGTGACGCGCCCCGACCTCACCCCTCGCAAGGAGAACCGATGATCGACCCTCAATCCCTGCTCGACGGCGCCGGACCCTGGGCGATCGCCCTGGTCTGCCTGATCGCGTTCGTCGAGACGGGCCTGCTGATCGGGTTCTTCCTCCCCGGCGACACCCTGCTCTTCTTCACCGGCGTCTTCGTCGCCACCGGCGTGATCGGCCTCCCGGTGCCGCTGGTGATCCTGATGGTCGCCGTGTCCGCGTTCCTGGGCGATCAGCTCGGGTTCGTCATCGGCCGCGAGACCGGCCCGCGCATCTTCGAGCGCAAGGACAGCGGCCTGTTCAGCCGCTCGAGCGTCGCCCGCACCCAGTCGTTCTTCGACCGGTTCGGCGGCTGGGCGGTCACGATCGCCCGCTTCGTCCCGGTCGTGCGAACCTTCGCCCCGGTCGCCGCGGGCGTCGGGAAGATGCGCTACGCCCACTTCGTCGGCTTCAACGCCCTCGGCGCGGCCGTCTGGTCCACCGGCGTCATCCTCCTCGGCTTCTTCCTGGGACAGATCCCCGGCGTCGCGGACTTCGTCGGGAAGTACATCGACATCGTCCTCGTCGGCATCGTCGTCATCAGCCTCGCCGGCATCGCTCTGACCTACTGGCGGCAGAGGAACCGCGCCCGACGCGACGCCTGACCGCGGACATCAGAGAGTCGGCGCCGCGACGGCTCCGCGCGGCCTGCGGCCGACCGCGATCACGGCGACCAGCAGCAGGAAGACCACCAGGGCTCCGAGAGTGACCGGGCCGGTGCCCAGGCCGAGGCCGCTGGTGCTCACGGGGTCCGCGAGCCAGTCGCACACGGACGCTCCGAGCGGTCGGGTGACGACGTAGGCGGACCAGAACGCGAGGACCGCGTTCCTCCCCGTGAACCGGTGCGCGAGGGCCGGCACCGCGATGATCACCGCGAACAGGACGGCGGAGGGCAGGTAGCCGAACCCGAGAGTCGACGCGGTCAGATCACCGGCCGCCGTGCCGAGCGCGAACGTCCCCGAGACGGCCAGCCAGTAGAACAGGGCCCGGCGAGGCGTCGTGATCGAGTGGATCGACAGCGTCCGCTCCACCCGCCACCAGAGGGCGAAGACCACGGCGAGGGCGAGCGCGAAACCGAGCGTGGAGACGAGGTACGGGACCCCGGCGACCACGTGCAGCACGTCGGCGGCCATCGTGCCGAAGACGCTCACCATCAGCACCGCCAACCAGTACACCCACGGGATGTACCGGCGCACCGCGAACTGCAGCGCCAGCGCGGCGAGGAACGCGAATCCGGTCGCGCCGACCACGATCACGGGGTCGAACGCGGTCGCGAGGAAGTCCGACGCCGTCTCGCCCATCCCGGTCGTCAGCACCTTGAGGATCCAGAACAGCGCCGTCGCCTCCGGGACCGTGGAGGAGGCGTAGTGGCCGGCGAGGACACCGCCGCGGAGCGAGGATCGGCGCGGGGCGAGAAGGTGCGTCATCCCGTCATGCTCGAGCAGCGGGTGGACCCGCATCCTGTGCTCTTCGCCGGGGCCGTTGAAGATGCACACAGCGACCCGGTTTCCGGCCGAGCAGGGCCGTCGCGATCCTTACTCTCGGAAGCGCTCGCGGGATCCGCCGCGGCTCCCCTCCGACCGGAACGGACCCGATGGACATCCTCCAGGCGATCATCCTCGGCATCATCGAGGGACTGACCGAGTTCCTCCCGGTCTCCAGCACCGGGCACCTCACCATCGCCGAGAAGCTGATGGGCCTCCGTGTCGACGACGCCGGGGTGACCGCGTTCACCGCGATCATCCAGATCGGCGCGATCGCCGCCGTGCTCCTCTACTTCCGGAAGGACATCGCCGAGCTCGCCGTCGCGTGGTTCGTCGGGCTGCGCCACCCGTCGCAGCGCACGCGGACGAACTACCGGATCGCCTGGTACGTCATCCTCGGATCGATCCCCATCGGGGTCATCGGGTTCCTCGGCAAGGACCTCATCAGCGGAGGCCTGCGAAATCTGTGGGTCGTCGTCGCCGCCCTTCTCGGCTGGAGCATCGTGATGCTCGTCGCCGAACGCGTCGGCACCCAGACCAAGGACCGTCGCGCGATCACCCGGAAGGACGCGGTCATCATCGGCCTCGTGCAGTGCATCGCACTGATCCCCGGCGTCTCCCGGTCCGGAGCGACCATCAGCGGTGGGCTGTTCCGGGGGCTGGACCGGGTGACGGCGACGAAGTTCGCGTTCTACCTCTCCATCCCCGCGCTCACCGCCGCCGGTGCCTACGAAGCGGCGACCGCCGCGTCCGATGTCAGCGTGAGCGTCGGCTGGATTCCGACCCTCGTCGCGACCCTCGTCTCCTTCGTTGTCGCGTACGCATCGATCGCGTGGCTGCTGCGCTACGTCGCCGGCCACGGCTTCGGCGTCTTCGTCGGCTACCGCGTCGCCCTGGCCCTCGTCGTGTCCGGGCTCCTGCTCACCGGAACGATCGCGGCGAGCTGACCCGATTGCCCGGCGCCCTCCCGCCGGACACACTGGACGGCGACCGACGCTCGTCCATCACTTCCTCGAAGGGGCACCCTGTGCAGTGGAATCTCGAAGTCGTCCCCGTCAGCGTCGAGGACGTCGACCGGGCGAAAGCGTTCTACGCCGACCAGGTCGGGTTCCACCTCGACCTCGACGTGCGGATCAGCGACGAGATGCGCATCGTGCAGCTCACCCCGCCCGGCTCGCACAGCAGCATCCAGCTCAAGACCGGCACCACCCGGCTCGAAGGGCTGCAGCTCGTCGTCGACGACATCGACTCAGCCCGCGCCGAGCTCGCCGAGCGCGGGGTGGACGTCAGCCCGGTGACGCACTTCGAGGACGGAGTCCGCCTCGAGGGCCGCGGCGGGGAGTGGAACTCGTTCGTCTTCTTCACCGACCTCGACGGCAACACCTGGGTCATCCAGGAACGCCCATCGACCAGCTGACCCCGGCGGCCGTGGCCGCGGCGGTCGCGATCTGCGCGGCAGTCTCCGTGGCCGCACTCCGCGCGTTCGGAGTCGTCTCGTTCGCGCGACCGGCGCTGGCGATCCTCCGTGGGGCTGTTCAGCTCGGAGTGCTCGCGGTGATCCTCTCGGGAGTCATCGCGGACCTCCGCTGGGTCCTGCTCTTCCTGGCCGTCATGTTCGGTACCGCGGTGCTCACGGCGTCCGCCCGCCTCGGCCGCACCCGGCGCACGGTCCTCGCGGTCACCGCGGCGATGACGGCCGGAGTCGCCCTCAGCGCCGGGATCGTCTTCGGGCTCGGAGCCGTCCCGTTCACCGGCCGCTACGTCCTCGCGGTCGGCGGGATCCTCCTCGGCGGCGCGATGACCGTCGCGACCGTCACCGGCCGAGCCCTGGCGATCACGCTCGCCGACCGCTGGGAGCAGGTCGAGGGCTGGCTGGCTCTCGGCGCCCGGCCCCGGCAGGCGACGATCGGCCTGGCGCGGGAGGCGGCCTGGACCGGCCTGGTGCCGCTGACCGACCAGACCAGGACGACAGGTCTCGTCGTCCTGCCCGGCGCGTTCATCGGCGCCGTCTTCGGCGGACTCTCGCCTGTGGCGGCGGGCGTCTTCCAGATCGTCGTGCTCGCGGGCCTGATCGCGTCCGGGTCGATCGTCGCCGTCGTCCTCCTGACGATCCTCCGCGGCGCCGTCGCGAAGCCTCGACCCTGACGAGGCGTCAGCTGAGGGCCCGCCGTCGGGCGATCCGGCGCCAGAGGGGCGGCGGTGACGCCACGCGCTCGGTGTGCAGCCGGACCGCGAGCGGCGCCCAGACGATCAGGGCAACGCCGGCGCCCAGGAGCAGTCCGCCGACGGTGTCGGAGATCCAGTGCGCCCCGAGGTAGGTGCGGCTGAGCATCATCGCCACCGTGTACACGGCGCCGGCGATGCGGACCCACCAGAGCGGGAAGACGACAGCGAGGACCACCGCGGTCGTGGCGGCGTTCGCGCTGTGGCCGGAGGGGAACGAGCCGAAGTCGGCGTTCACGAGTATCTCCAGCGGCCTGGGACGACCGATCGCGTTCTTGAGGATCTGCACCAGCAGCCCGCCGAGCGGCGCGGCGATCGCGAAGTACGTCGCCGCCCAGCGTCCGCGCCGGATCAGCAGCGCCACGAAGACGATGAGAGGGATCACGATCGTGCCGAGGATCCCGCCTCCGAGGCTGTTCATCACCAGCGACGGCACGAGCCAGAACGTGGACCGGTGCTCGATGATCTCGTTCATCCAGGCGGTGTCGAATCCGAACGGCTTGTCGTGCTCGCGGTAGAAGATCAGCGCGGCCAGGAGGACGGTGAGCAGCACCGCGAGGCCGGCCGAGATCAGCGGCCAGCGTCGCGCTGCCCGGTAGGCGATCTCACCGTCCGATAGGGGATCCCGGTTCGGCATCAGTGTCGTCCTCGTCTCTCGACGCGGAGCGCGCCGGAGGAGTCCACGCTACGAACGTGCGTCCACCTGCGGCAGAGGATTCTCCTGCAACTGTTGTGAAAGCACAGAACCTCAGCCCATCGGCTCGGTACTGACCTGGTCGAACCGCGGTGCTTCGGGTCGTTGTGAGCACACACAACGCAGTACGGCGCATCCCGAGCCGCCGCCCACGTCCCGACTGAGACTCTGCGGGCATGGACATCTCAACGACGACATCCCGCGCCTCGGGCCGGCGGCTGCTCAGCAAGGTCCCCGAGGTCACCATCTGGTTCTGGATCATCAAGATCCTCTGCACCACGGTCGGTGAGAGCTTCGCCGACTGGATCAACATGGTCCTCGGCGTCGGCCTCATCGCGACCGCCGTGATCTTCATCGTGGTCACCGCGGTGGTGCTCGCCATCCAGATGCGGCTGCGACGCTACGTCCCCTCCGCGTACTGGCTGACCGTCGTCGTGATGAGCGTCACCGGCACCCTGCTCACCGACATCCTCACCGACCAGCTCGGCGTGCCTCTCTGGGCCAGCTCCCTCGTCTTCTCCGTGCTGCTCGTGATCGTGTTCGGCGTCTGGTACTCGAAGGAGCGCACCCTCTCGATCCACAGCATCGACACCACCCCGCGGGAGGCGTTCTACTGGCTCACCGTCCTGGTCACCTTCGCGCTCGGCACCGCCCTCGGCGACTGGACTCTCGAGCTCACCGGCTGGGGCCCCGGCGTCTCGATCCTCCTGCCCCTCGCCCTGATCGCGATCGTCACCGGCCTCTGGCGCTACGGCGCGAACCCGGTCCTCGCGTTCTGGATCGCCTACATCCTCACCCGCCCCCTCGGCGCAAATATCGGCGACTGGCTCGGCCTGTCCCCCGACGAGCAGGGCCTCGGGCTCGGCACCTTCGTCACCAGCATCATCTTCCTGCTCGCGATCCTCGCCACCGTCGTCTACCTCTCCCTCAGCAAGGCCGATGTCGACAAAGGCGCATCCGAGCACCACACCCCGCCCGTCGCCCGCGAACGCCGTTCACTCGTCGCCTTCGCGGTCCTCGCCGTCGCCGTCGTCGGGCTGCTCGCCTTCACCAACAGCCAGCCGCACACCACCCCAGCACCCGAAGGCGCAGCCCCGGCCTGCGATGCGTCGGGAACGCTGTCCGCAGCTGACGCGAAGGCATCCGTTCAGACCGACTTCCCCTCCGCCGACGTGCAGAACTTCCAGACGATCACCGCCGACACCCTCGCCCTCGTCACCAGCGGCGACCAGGCCGGCGCGAAAGCCCGCGCCACCGACCTCGAGACCGCCTGGGACGACGCGGAGCCCGCACTGAGCGCCGCGAACTGCCAGACGTGGACCTACGTCGACCAGCAGATCGACCCCGTCCTCTCCTCCGTCCGCGCCGGAAGCCCCGACCCGGTCGCAGAGAAGACGAGCATCCAGGACCTGCTGACCACCCTCGCCGGACGCTGACATGATGCGCTGCGCACCGGAACGCCTCCTCAACCGAAAGCGTGACTCACGATGACCGACTGGCAGATCAACGGCCTCCCCCTCCACCCCCTCCTCGTCCACGTCGTCGTCGTCCTGCTCCCCCTCGCCGCCCTGATGCTCATCCTCGGCAGCGTCTGGCCGGCCGCCCGCCGACGCCTGGGCGTGATCACTCCGATCACCGCCCTCGTCGCCCTTCTCGGAGTCCCGCTCGCCACTCAGGCCGGCGAAGCGCTCGAACGGCAGGTCGACCCCTCCGCAGCACTCGAACGCCACGCCGAGCTCGGCGATCACCTGCTGCCCTGGGCTGCCGGACTGTTCGTCCTCTGCGTGGCGCACTGGCTCTGGTTCCGGACGCGCGGGAGGAACTCCGCCGACACGAGGGGACGGAGCGCCCGCTCGGTCCCCTCGCTGATCCTCGCCGCCGTCGCGATCGTCGTCGCAGTGGGAGCGACTGCGAACGTCGTCCAGATCGGCGACACCGGAGCGCAGGCGGTCTGGTCCACTTCCGAGGACAGCTCGACGCCGGCTCCTGCATCCGGGAGGTGAGCGCCGCGAGACGACGACGCCGAACTGCGGCGGCCGCGGAGCTGAGGCCTCCGGCCGGCCCCGATGCGCGTGCGGATGGTTGACTCGATGGATGCGGAATCGAGTCCTGTTCGTCGTCGGGGTCACAGCGATGTTCGTCGCGCTGGTGCTGAGGCTGGTGTGGCCGGCCGGTGAGTTCGCCTCCGGCTTCTCGCTCGCCCTGCAGCTGAGCGGCATCCTGCTCCTCCTGGTCTACGGGGTGAAGCACTTCACGGGGCGGCCGCGCCGGAGCTGAGCGGCTCATCCCAATCGGGGGTGTAGAAGTTGGGGTCTGAAGCCGCCGGTCTCGAGCAGGCTTCGGGCGATGTAGTTGGTCAGGTTGCGGAACCCGAGTGCGGAGCCGCGCAGGTGTTCGAGCCGTCCGTTGAGCGCCTCGGTCGGCCCGTTGCTGGTGCCGGGTCGTTCGAAGTAGGCGAGCACGTCAGCGGCTCGCTTCTTCAGGGTCCGGCCCAGGGTGGTGAGCTCGGTGAGCACCTTGGGGACGCCGGCGCTGAGGTCGGTGATCAGCTTCTCCATGAGCTCGCGGCCACGTTGCCGGTCCTCGTGGCGATAGGCGGCGATCATGCGCTGGTAGACACCCCAGGTCGCCTCGACCTCGACGTGAGCGTCATCAACGAACAGCGCGCGTAGCCTGTCGCTCTGCTTGTCGGTGAGCAGGTCCGCGCCGGTGTGCAGACCGAGGCCGTCGAGTCGAGCGAAGGCGGTCAGGTCAGGGCGGCCGAAGCCGGCCGACGGGGTAGCGTCGGACACGTCGAGGTCTTTCGGACGGATGGCGTAGGAACCTCCGTCGTCGGGAGACCTCGACGTCTATCTGCGGACCGACGCGCCCGGCCGACCTACACCGTCATCTGAGAAGACCCCTGAAACGTCTTCGCCGACGACGGGGCCGGCGAGGAGGAGGGCGCGGTGAGCTAGAAGAATGGAGCTTGCTCGGCTTCGACGCCGCCGCAAGCTCCGGTGAAACGGTCGGTACTGGTCGGTCGTCGTCGGTCACCACCGGATGGCGGCGTCCTCCACGCTCGGCGTTTGCGCAGGTCAGCGGCTCGTTCGCCCAGTGGGCGCATCAAGCGATAGACGCAAAGCCGACGTGATTAGGTCGTCCGTTCGATTCCCACAGGCGGCTCCGGCGAACCGTTCTGGTGGTCGCGCGATGCGCTGGCCTCACGGCTCTGCCCGACACCGACGTCGCTCTCCTCTGCGACGGACCCCTCGCCGGCTGAGCGCTCGCGGCCGGCATCCTGTCCGTGTGCCGATAGGCCTCGCACCGCTCGGCAACGCAGCGTGGCGTTGCGTCGCGACCTGGCGACGGCTCGGCGGGGCGCGATCGTCTCGTGCGTTGGCGGACTACGGGAGCTTGGACGCGAGGACGTCGGCCGCCAGGATCTCGGGTGCTGCGCCGAGGAGGTGCTGGTTGGCCATCAGGGCTGCGACGATGGCGCCGTTGGCGTGGGCGTCGCGAGCGGCTTCGTCGGGGAATGCATCGAAGATCCAGAAGGTGTCGGCGTGGGTCCTGACCGCGAACCAGACAATCGTTCCTCCTTCTTCGTTGGCGAGTGCGACAGCGCCGGCGAGCAGATCGGCGACCGCGTCGTGCTGTCCATCGGCCGCGACGATCTTGGCGACGAAGGCATACGGAAGTGATGCGGGTGTGGACATGAGGGACTCTCCTTGACGTCGGGGTTCTTCGTGGGACGAGTTCAGCGTATGACGAGCGAGGGCCGGTGGGGAGTGGCGTATACGGCAGTATTGCTATTGTTTACGTCATGCGTATCGGACTGATCGCGATCGACGGCTGCTTCGGTTCGGCTATCGCGTCGATCATCGACATCGTGCGGGTGGCCGACCGAGCCCGCGGCGATGTCGACCCGCGGATCGACCCGATCGAACTCGCCATCCTCGGACCGAAACGGCGAGTGACCACGACGGCATCGATGACCCTGTCGGTGGACCACCCGCTGTCGGAGTCCGGAGAGTTCGACGTGGTCGTCGTCCCTGCGCTTGGAACCCTTACGGCCGCCGCTACCAACGACGTCCTCCAGAGCCGAGATGCTCGTTCGGTCATCGCCTCGCTCGGGCGCCTCGACGAGGCGACCACCCGGATCGCCGCGGCGTGCACCGGCGTGTTCGCTGTCGCCGAGACCGGACGGATGCATCATCGGAGGGCGACGACCAGCTGGTTCCTGGGGCCGGAGTTCCTGAAGCGCTATCCGACCGTCGCCCTCGATCTCGACACCATGGTCGTGGTCGACGGGAACCTCGTCACCGCCGGCGCCGCGTTCGCCCACATCGACCTCGCGCTCTCACTCGTGCGATCGATCAGCCCCGACCTGGCCCAACATGTCGCCAAGCTCCTCATCATCGACGAGCGTCCGTCTCAGGCGGCCTTCGTCGCCTACGAACATCTCCGGCACGAGGACCCGATCGTCTTCGAGTTCGAACGCTTCGTGCGCGCCCGCCTGGACGAACCGTTCAACGTCGCCTTCGTCGCGCAGTCGCTCGGCACCAGCCGGCGCACCCTCGAACGACGAGTCCGTGCGGCGCTCAACCTCACTCCGCTCGGCTTCGTCCAACGGCTTCGCATCGAACGAGCTCGGCACCTCTCAGCAACCACGGACTTCACCTCCGCCGAGATCGCGCTACGGGTCGGCTACGCGAATGCCGAGACTCTGCGCTCCCTCCTGCGCAGGGAGCGACGCCGTTCCTGACCTATCGCCATGCCTGTAGCCGGTGTCCTAGCGCTCGACTGGAACCACCTCTCAGCACGTCGCGTCGACGCTCCTGCGTCGCCCCTGGACGACCCACTCGACACGCCCGCAGCACAGGTCCTGTTCCCGAAGGGGCTGTGACGCCGGCCCGGTGGACCTCACCGGGCCGACGCCCGCGCGCTCAGCGGTTCTCGGGTCGGAGCCCCAGCAGCGTGTCGATGATCACGAAGGCCGCGAGGCTCGCACCCAGGAGCGGGAGGAACAGTCCGAGAGCGGCGGCGACGACCAGGACGGACGCGACTCCCCACCACGGCGCGCGCCGGAGCGCTCCCCGCGCCGGCGGGGCGCCGACGAGCCGGCGGGGGTCGCGGGTGGGGCGGCGCTTCCACCACATCAGGTATCCGAGCACGACCATCGTGGCGATGCCGGCCGCGGTGACGAACAGCAGCAGCTGGTTGGGCAGCCCGAACATCGAGCCCATGTGCGTGTCGATGCCCCAGCGGGAGAGCTTGGCGACGAGGCCGAAGTCGGCGAAGTCGACCCGGTCGACGACCTGCATCGTGCTCCCGTCGATCGCGACGCCGTCGACCTCGGTCGGGAAGCTGCGCTGGATCTCCTGCACGACCCAGGCCGAGCCCTCCGCCGCGGGCGGACGGATCTCGACCAGTCCCGTGTTCACGTTGACCTCGCGGGCGACCGAGAGCACCGAGTCGTAGGCGGCCGGCGAGTAGCCCGCCGTCGACTCGACGGCGTCGCCGGTGGCCGCGCCGTGCCCGGCGTGACCGGCGTGCTCGTCGGCCACCTCGCCGGTCCGGTCGCCGAGCGTCGTCCCCAGCGAGGGCGTGGTCCAGCCGACAGCGGAGCGGAGGATCTCGAAGTTCCCGCCTCCGTAGAGCGACCAGGTGATGCCGGTGGTCGAGAGGAACAGGGCGCCGACGAGCAGCCAGACGCCGGTGGAGGCGTGCCAGGAGAACAGGCGCTTGTAGCCGGTGGTCCTCGGCGCGGGGCGCAGCAGGTCCCTCTTCACGCGGGCGCGGCGGAGGCGGATGATCCAGAGGCCCAGGCCGGCGAGGGCGACGACCCCCAGCCAGGAGGCGGCGAGCTCGCTGTAGTAGCGGCCCACGTCCCCGAGGTGCAGCGTCCGGTGCAGGTCGCTGACCCAGGTCCGCAACGGCAGGGCGCCGCTGGTGCCGTAGGCGGTGAGGTCGCCGCGGACGTCGGCGGTGGCCGGGTCGATGAAGACCGCGCGGGTCTCGCTGGCGCCGAGCGACGGGTCCGCGTACATCACCCGGGTGGTGTCGCCGGGGTTCGGGGCGGGGCGGACGGCGACGATGCTCTGCCCGCCTCCGGTGTACGCGTCGGCGGCGTCGATCTGGTCGGCCAGGGGCAGGTAGGTGTCCGCTTCCGGGGCGTGCAGCTCCTGCGCGTAGACGACCTGCTCGAGCTGCGGGGTGAGTGCGTAGAGCGCTCCGCTGGTCGCGGCGACGAGGATGAACGGCCCGACGAACAGGGCGGCGGAGAAGTGCAGGCGGAGCAGCAGCTGTCCGAGCCAGCCTGCGCTGCTTCTGTGCGGCGGGGGCGGGGTGTCGGCGGAGTCGCGGGGTCTCGTGGCGGTGGTGGTCATGCTTCTGGTCCTTCGGTGCTGTGGCGGGTGCCGGTGAGGGTCAGAGGAGGGTGTCGCCGATGTAGCCGCCCTCGACGCAGCCCGGCGGGATCGCGAAGACGGCGGAGCCGATCGGCGTCGTCCACTCGTTGAGCAGGTCCAGCTCGTCCAGGCGCTTCTGGATCGGCACGAACTGCGCGGTGACGTCGGCCTGGTACGCCGCGAAGATCAGCCCGGAGTTCGAGATGTCCTCGCCCGTCGGGGTGTCGTCGTAGTTGTAGGCGCGGCGGTGGAAGCGCTCGGCGGTGTTCTCCGAGCGGGCGCGCCTCATGTGCGAGAACTCCGGGATCACCGGGAAGCCGATGGCCGTCGTCGCCTCGAAGTCGGGCTCGTCGGCCTCCGCCGTCCCGGTGAGGGGCGCGCCGTTCGCGAGGGTCCGCCCGACGGACTGCTCGCGGCCGCTGCGGTCCAGGCGGTCCCACTTGTCGAGGTCCATCCGGATCCGGCGCAGCACCAGCCCGGTGCCGCCGACGAGCCAGCCGTCGCGGACCCAGACCAGCTCGTCGAAGTCGACGTCCTCGGGGCGCGGATTGACGGTCCCGTCGACCTGGCCGAACAGGTTCCGCATCGTGGTGCCGGCCTTCTCGGAGCCGTGCGCCCGGCGGAACCCGGTCTGGGTCCAGCGGACGGTCGCGAAGGTGCGGGTGTTCTTCAGCAGCATCCGCAGGGCGTGCGCGATCGTGAACGCGTCGTCGGCGTGGAACTGCAGCAGCAGGTCCCCGTCGTTCCACTGCTCCTCGAGCCGGTCGATCCCGAACGAGGGCAGCGGTGCCAGCCAGGCCGGCTTCGCCGCCTCGCCGGCCGCGAGGGACACGAGCCTCGGCCCGAACCCGAAGGTCACGGTGAGGCGGGCGGGGACCACGCCGAGCTCGGGCTCGGAGTCGGCCAGGGCCGGCTGCCCCTGGGTGAGGCGCGCGGCGTCGTCGGACAGGATGCGCAGCATCCGCCGCAGTCCGTCCCGGTCGGTGCTCTCGCGCAGATCGAGGGCGACGAAGGTCGCGTGCGCCTGCGGTGTCGCGGCGATCCCCGCCTGGTGCGCACCGTGGAAGGGGATCGTCTCGTCGCCGTTCAGCGCCGCGGCCGCTGCCGGCGCAGCGCCGCCGCGGCCGAGCAGCTGGTCCGCTCCGATCGCACCCGCCGCGCCGATGCCGGCGACTGCTCCGCCGAGGAGGAGCCGTCGCCGGCTGACGGCGCTGCGCGGGCGCTCGTCGGCGCTGTGGCCGGTCTCGCGGTCCTCGCTCATCAGCCCTCTCCGCCCATGTCCATGTCCATGTCGCCGCCCTCGTAGTTCTCGTTCGCGCCGGCGTAGTCGCGCGCCGGGACGGTGAACTCCGTCGTGGAGTCGTCCGAGAAGGTGAGGGTGACGGTGACCTCGTCCCCGGCGACGATCGGCGCGGCGAGGTCCATCAGCATGATGTGGTTCCCACCGGGGGCGAGCTCGAGGCTGCCGCCGGCGGGGATCGTGAAGCCGCTCTCCTTGGCACGCATCACCATCTCGCCCGACTCGTTCGCCACGGTCTCGTGCAGCTCGAGCTCGGAGGACGCGGCGGAGGTGGCGGACACGACGGTGACGTCCTCGGTGCCGGAGTTCTCCAGCTCACCGAACGCGGCGGACATGCCGGAGTCGGCGGCCTTCACCCAGCCGTCGGTGATGGTCACCTCGGTCGCGGCGGGCGCGACCTCGGCGGAGGGGCTGCCGGAGGCTCCGGCACTGCAGCCGGTCAGGGCGAGCAGGGCTGCGGCCGAGAGGGCGGAGAGGGTGGTGACGTGTCGAGTGCGCATGGTGTGGCGCCTTCCTGTGAGGTGGTGCGGTGGGTGGAGGACGTCGGCGGTCACGACGACGTCCGGTCTTCGGTGGTGGTCGAGGGCCGCCCGCGGCGGCGGGTGATGAGGAGGAATGCAGCGACGGCGAGGACCCCGCCGGTCAGACCGATGAGGACCGGTCGGAGGACGTCCGGCGGGGCCTGCGAGGAGGCGGCTGCGACGACGGTCGGCTCGACGGTCGGGGTGGATTCCGCGGCGGCCGCGGCCTGCGCCGAGGCGCCGTCGCCGACGGTGAAGGGGACGACTCCCGCGATCGGGTGGCCGTCGGCGGAGACCACCCGCCACTTGAGGTCGTAGGAGCCGCCGGGAAGCGCCGCCTCGAGCGGAGCGGTGACCGTCGAGTCGGTCAGCTCGACCGGGCCGGAGACGTGGTCGATGCCGTCCATGTCGGTGACGAGGACGAGCGCGCCGATCGTGAGGACGTCCTCGGAGTACGTCAGCGTCACCTCCGCGGGCGAGTTCGTGAAGTGCTCACCGGAGCCGGGAGTGCTGCTGATCAGCTGGTCGTGCGCCTGGACGGGTTCGGCCGTCCCGATCAGGACGCCCGCCAGGGCGAGGGCTGCCAGCGCGGCGGGAAGCCGTCGCAGGGGTCGAGAGGTCATCGGTCGGTCTCCTTCGTGGTGGTCGGACGGGGAGTGCTCCGGCTGTCGAGCCGGTTCAGGTGGTCGTTGTAGGCGGTGAGCTCGGCCTCGCCGTCGCGGTCGGCGCGCCGGTCGTACCGCTTCGCGGTCCGCTCCTCGGAGCGCACCCACTGCGCGACCACGACGAGGGCGATCAGCACCATCGGGATCTCGCCCGCCGACCAGGCGATCCCTCCGCCGACGCCCTGGTCGGCGAGCAGCGCCTCCGTGTCGGTGTACCCGAGCGCGGTCCACCAGGACGCGGCCAGCACGGTGGTCTGCGACATGATCGCCAGGCCGAAGAAGGCGTGGAACGCCAGCGTCGCGAGCATCACCAGCAGCCTCAGCACGTGGCCGGGCCGGTTCGGGCCGGGGTCGACGCCGATCAGGACCCAGAAGAAGAGATAGCCCGTGGCGAGGAAGTGCAGGGTCATCAGGACGTGGCCCTGGTGGCTGAACATCGCCCACTCGAACCAGCCGGTGTAGTAGAAGACGACCAGGCTGCCGGCGAAGAGCACGGCGGCGACGGGCGCCCGCGACAGCACGGCGAGGTAGCGGGAGTGCACGACGGCGAGGATCCACTCGCGCAGCCCGCGCCCGCCGTCGCGGCGCACCGGCAGCACCCGCAGAGCGAGCAGCACCGGTCCGCCGAGCACGAGCAGCGGCGGCACGACCATCATCAGCAGCATGTGCTGGATCATGTGGGTGCTGAAGTGCACCTGCCCGTACACGGCCGGGCCACCGCTGGTCGTGTAGGCGAGGGCCGCGCAGCCGGCCACCCAGGCGGCGGTGCGCCCGAGCGGCCAGGCGTCGCCGCGGCGTCGCAGCCTCAGGACCGCCGACACGTAGAGGGCGGCGCCGACGACCGCGATCCCGAGCCAGACGGCGTCGAGGTGCCACTGGTCGAGCATCCGCTCGGGTGTGACCTCGGGCGGGTAGCGGAAGCCGAGCAGACTGCGCCGCACGTCTCCGCTGATCGGGTCCTGCGAGACCGGCGGCGCGCTGTTCGAGAGCGCCACCGAGACGCCGATGGTCAGCGCCATCACCACCACCTCGCCGACCGCGACCGCGACGAACGCGCGGCGGTCGGCCGGGTCGGCGCGCAGCCGCGGGATCAGCCGCAGCCGGTGCCCGAGGCCCGCGCCGCCGAGGGCGAGCAGCGCGACGGCCTTGACGATCAGCAGCTGCCCGTAGGGCGCGCCCAGGTCGCCGAGGTCCTCGATCCGGAGCGACGCGTTCACCAGACCCGAGAAGGCGACGGCCCCGAACGCCCAGCCGGCCAGCACGGAGTAGCGCGCGACGACCACGCCGAGCTGGGCGCCGACGGTCCGCCGCAGCAGGATCACCGCGGCGAGCCCGCCGGCCCAGGCCGTCACTCCGATCAGGTGCACGGCCAGGCTGTTCACCGCGTTCGCGTGCTCGTCGGCGCCGGCGGCGTGCCCGGAGAGCGAGAGGGGGAGCAGCGCCAGCACCGCGATCGCGGTCGCCGCCGCCACCCAGGCCAGCCGCCGCGAGAACAGGGTGAGGAGGAGGACGGCCGTCGCGCACACCGTCGAGGCCACGAGCGTCTGCCCCAGCTCGATCCGCGTGGCGTAGAAGACGAGCTGCGTCCGGAAGCCCGGCGCGTCCAGCGGCTGCCCGATGGTGTTCGCCGCCGTGAACACGAGGACAGCGATCGCGGACGCCACCCAGACCGCGGCCGACCAGGTCGCCCAGCGCAGGGCGCGGTTCTGCGAGTACGAGACGACGCCCGGCGCGATGCGCTGCCCGGGCAGCAGGAAGGTGGCCGCGGTGAGCAGGCCGATGGTCAGCGACGCGGCGGAGTCGTGCAGGACCCGCGCGATCGGCAGGCCCCGCGTCACCAGGTCGCCGGGGTCGATCAGCCGCGTCGCCACCGAGAACGCCCCGGTGTACGACAGGCCCAGCAGGGCGACGGCGACCGCCGCCGGTATCGCGAGCAGGAGGGACGCCTCCGCCCCGCGGAGAGGAGCGGCGAGCGGCCGCTGAGGCGGGAGGAGGTCGTCGTCGACCGGTGTCGATGGTTGTGCCACAGGCGTGGCTCCCTTCACGGGCGTCCCGAGGGGACGCTCCACAGACCCCTCCGCCGGCGCGCAGGAGCGCCGGGCCAGGACGATCCGTCCGGGAGGAGTCGCCGAGACGCCGACCGGCCGGCGTCCCTCGGAGACCCCTGCGGGGGAGGAGACGGGTCGGTCAGACGCCGCGGGGACCTCCGGGGAGGTCCTCGCCGCGGCTCGCGTCGATGATCAGGAGGCGGGCTGCAGAGGGGGGCCGCGCCGCAGCGCCGCCTGGGGGAAGACGCCCGAGGCGAGGGGGAGCACGTCGCGCAGCTCGAAGGAGGAGCGTCGCGCGGGTCGAGGAGCGGCCACCGGAGTCGGCAGGACCCGCACCAGGCGGGTGACGAGGTGGCTCGTCGTCGCGGCGACCCTGACGAGGAGGGACTCGCCGCGGTGGAGCGCCGCGGTCGTCGCGACGGCGGCGACGAGGTGCGCCGCCCACATCGAGGAGCCGGTCATCCCGCTGTGCGTCATCGCCGCGCTGACGTCGATCACGGCACCGTGGTGCGCGTGCACCATCGGCGCATCGACCGGCCCCGTGAAGGTCCCGATCGTGAAGAGCGTGTGGAACAGGAACTGGCTGACTCCGACCGAGACCGCCAGGCGGACCAGGGAGAGCCTGCGCCCGGCGAGCGCCACGCACACCAGGACCGACAGGACGAGCGGCATCGCGACACCGAGCGGACCCGGGATCTGGCCGCCGCCGGCCACGTGCGAGAACAGCGCGACGAGCGTCGCCACCGTCGCCGCGACGACACCCCGGAGGGTGCGCAGCGGGCGCGACGACGACATCTCCCCAGTGTCGCAGACGCCCCCTTCCCGCGGAGGACCGCTCCCGGGCGAGAGGAGCGGCCGGCCGGCGGTCCCTCTCAGCGCGCCGCGGAGGCTCCGGGGCGTCACTTCTCGGGCCGGACCACCAGCCCGACGCCGCCGCCGCGCCGCACCGGTTCGGCGACCGCGGTCATCCGGCCGGAGGGGTCGACCTCGATGGCGGCCACCGCGCCGATCTGCGCGGCCGAGGTGAAGGTGTCGCCCGAGGGGACCAGCTGCTGGCCGAAGGGAGCGAGGTCGTCGGCGTACGCCTCGATGAACTCGGGCTCGGCGGAGGTCGTCGCGCCGTTGCGCTGGGAGGCGCGGGGCGCTGCCACCGCCTCGGGGAGCGTCATGCCGAGGTCGATGCGATTGACCAGGGTCTGCAGGACCGTCGTGATGATCGTGGATCCGCCCGGCGAGCCGACGACGAACCGCACGTCCCCGCCGTCGAGCACGATCGTCGGCGACATCGACGAGCGCGGGCGCTTGCCCGGCTCGATCCGGTTCGGGTCCCCGTCGACGAAGGTGGGGGAGAAGTCGGTCATCTCGTTGTTGAGGAGGAAGCCGCGGCCGGGGACGGTCATCGCCGAGCCGCCGGTCTGCTCGATGGTCAGCGTGTAGGAGGCGGCGTTGCCCCACTTGTCGACGACCGAGAGGTGGGTGGTGGAGATGTTCTCGGTGTCCGACTCCTCCGCGGCGGGGGCGGTCGCGCATCCCGAGCCGTCGAGAGCGCCGGGCGCGACCGGGCGGACGGAGGCGGTCGCCGGGTCGATCGTGCAGTCCCGCGAGTCCGCGAACTCCTGGCTGAGGAGCGTCTCGGTGGGCACGTCGACGAAGGCCGGGTCGCCGACGTAGGCGCCGCGGTCGGCGAAGGCGCGGGCGGACGCCTCGAGGTAGAGGTGCAGGGCGCTGCCCGTGTCCTCGGCCGCGAGGTCGTGGTTCTCGAGGATGTTGAGGGCCTCGCCGACCGCGATCCCGCCGGAGGAGGAGGGCGCCATCCCGTAGACGTCGAGTCCTCGGTAGGAGACGCGGGTCGGCGCCTGCTCGGCGACCGAGTACGCAGCGAGGTCGGCGGCGGTCATCGTGCCGGCCGGGGCGGGGAGGTCCGACCCCTCGGCTATCCGCGGGTTCTGGACCGTGTCGGCGATCTCGGCGGCCAGCGCGCCCTCGTAGAACGCGTCCGGCCCGTGGACGGCGATGGAGGTCAGCGTCTTCGCGAGGTCGAGGTTGCGGAAGGTGCTGCCCACCTTCGGCGCGTCCCCACCGGGGAGGAAGAGCTCGGCCGTGTCGGGGAACGCCTGGAACCGCTCGAGGTTGTCGAGCGTCTGGTTGCGGAAGGTCTCGTCCACCCGGAAGCCCTTCGCCGCGAGCGCGATCGAGGGCGCCAGCACGACGGGGAGCGGCAGGGTGCCGAAGCGGTCGACCGCGGTGTCCCAGGTCGCCACCGTGCCGGGCACGCCGACCGCGACGCCGGAGGAGACGAGGTCCGGGGTGAACGGGTACGGGGCTCCGGTCGCGGGGTCGAGGAACGCGTCCGAGGTGATCCCGGCCGGCGCTGTCTCGCGTCCGTCGATGGTGCTGACCTCGCCGGAGGCCTTGTCGAAGTAGACGAAGTACCCGCCTCCGCCGATGCCGGCGCTGTAGGGCTCACTCACGCCGAGGGCGGCGGCCGTGGCGACAGCGGCGTCAGCTGCGTTGCCGCCGCGCTTCAGCACCTCCATTCCCACGCGGCTCGCGTTCGCGTCGACGCTCGAGACCGCTCCGCCGTAGCCCACCTGCGTCGAGGGCGAGATGAGGGGTCCGCCGAGGAAGTCGCGGATCTTCTCGGGCGTGAGCCCGCTGTCCTTCAGGTATCCGGAGACGGGCCTGTCGAGGGCGGACGCCGGTGCGGCACCCGCCACTCCCACTGCGACGACCGCGACCAGCGCGATCGCGATCCTGCGGAGCACGGGTGTCGTGGCCATGGCGTTCCTCCATCGGAACTCAGTGGTGCGCGGTCGGCGATGCGGGTCCCCCCAACCTAGGGGCGGTATGGGGGTGCGGGGTAGGGGGGGGTGCCCGGTCGAGCTCGCCGCCGTCGCTCAGTCCCGGCTCGGTGCTGACGGCCCGTCGGGGATGGAGGGCAGTGCGTCGGTCGGCGGTATCGCGAACCAGAAGACCCCGTCCGCGAGCCGCGCGCGTTCCAGGGGCGCGCCGAGGGGCTCGGCCGTGTTCAGCGCCGCATCGACTCCCGTCGAGACGGGATCGTCGTTCGCGGCGTGCGGTGGGAAGCTGAAGCGCTGACCGATCAGATGGTCGCCGTCGAGACGGCGCCGGTAGACGATGCAGACGCTGTTGGGGCTCTCGATCCAGGTCCGGACCACGTCCACCACGGAGGCGTAGTTCTCGAGGATCTCGTCCTCCAGGACCCTCTTGACGACGGCAGCCTCGGTCGAATCGTGCATGGGCGATCCCTCCTCGGGTGGCGGACCGAGGATCTCGGCCCGCCACGGACGGTAGCCGAACCATTTTCGGCAGGGCGGAGGAGGCGCGCTCGAGCTCCGGAGCGGCGCGCGCCCCTCCTGGCCGGCAGGCCTGCGTCGGTACTGCTGACGGAGTCGTCGGGGCTCCTGATCCGGCCCGCGTGTCGACTCGTCCGGCAGCCGCTCTTGACAGGCGAGCGAAGTAAGTGTTCGATCAGTCACATGCCTTCCCCCTCCTCCCGCTCCACCGCCGAGGCGCAGCGCGAGCGGATCACCGCGGCGGCGCTCCACGTGTTCGCGCGCACCGGCTACGCCGCGACTCCGATCACCGAGGTCGCGGCCGAGGCCGGCGTCTCGCCCGCCTACGTCTTCCGCCTGTTCCTGGGCAAGCTCGGCGTCTTCGTCGCCGCGGTCGACCGCTGCTACGAGCAGGTGGCGTCCACGCTCGCGGCGGCGGGGGAGGCCTCGCCCTCCTCGGACCCGGCCGACCGGCTCGAGGCGATGACCGTCGCCTACATCGACCTGATCGCCGACCGTGACCTGATCATGCTGCAGTCACAGGCGCAGAGCGCGTGCGAGGTCCCCGAGATCCGCGAGGCAGTGCGCCGCGGGATCTCCGCGGTCGTCCGAACGGTCACCGTCGTCTCCGGAGCCGACGGCCCGGCCGTGCAGCGCTTCGTCGCCTACGGGCAGCTCTGCCACCTGATCGTGCAGACCGACCTCGGCGGCGTCGACTCCGAGTGGGCCCGCATCGTCTCCGACGGCATCCGGCACCGCGACTGAGCCCGCGGTCCTCTCGTCTGCCCTCTTCTCCTTCCCCTCCTCCTTCTCCTCCTCTTCACCACCCTCCCCTTTCGTGTCCGCGATTGTGACTGTCCAGTCACTCACCACAACCTCCAGGAGCCCCTCATGTCCACCACCCTTCCCCGCACCACCACCCGCGTCGTCCTCCCCGGGATCGTCGAGCCGTCCGGACTGCTCCTCGAGCAGGCGCCGGTCGAGCCGCCCGCGGCCGGCGAGCTGCTCGTCGCCGTCGAGGCCACCGGCATCTCGTTCGCCGAGCAGTCGATGCGCCGCGGCCGCTACTTCGCCCAGCCGCCGTTCCCCTTCACGCCCGGCTACGACCTCGTCGGCCGGGTCCTCGCGGTCGGCCCCGGCGGCGACGCGTCGCTCGAGGGCCGCCGCGTCGCCGCGCTCACCAAGACCGGCGGCTGGACCGGGCACGCCCGTGTCGCCGCCCGCGACTGCGTTCTCGTCCCCGACGCGGTCGCGTCGGAGGACGCCGAGGCCGTCGTGGTCAACGGAGTGACGGCGTGGCAGATGCTGCACCGCTCGGCCCGGGTCTCCCGCGGCGACACGATCCTCCTGTTCGGCGCGAACGGCGGAGTCGGCGGCCTCGTGCACCGCCTCGCCCGCCTCGAGGGGATCCGCGTGATCGGCGCCGCCTCGCCCCGCCACCACGAGGCCCTCCGAGCGGCCGGAGTGGAGCCCGTCGACTACGCCGATCCCGACCTCGCCGCTCGCGTGCGCGAGCTCGCTCCCGGCGGAGTGCAGGCCGTCTTCGACAACGTCGGCGGAGCGACGACCCGGCTGGCGTGGTCGCTGCTCGCGCCCGGCGGCACCCTCGTCGCGTACGCGATCGTCAGTGCGAGCACCGGCAGCATCTGGCCCCCGTTCCTCCGCCAGCTCGCGCGGATCCAGGCCTACCAGCTCGCCCCCAACGGCCGGCGCGCAGTCTTCTACGACCTCTGGGCCGGCCACTCGCTGCGGCCCGCGCGCTTCCGGGCGCGACTCGAGGAGGACCTCGGCCGCGTGCTCGGACTCCTCGCCGACGGCTCCCTCACGGCGAACATCGCCGCCCGCTTCCCGCTCACCGGGATCGTCGAGGCGATGGAGCTCGCCGAGTCCCGGACGCTCGACGGCAAGGTGATCCTGCTGCCGTGAGCGGAGTGCGGGGCGGCGGCGGAGGGGCCGGCAGGAGTCAGCTGCCCGTCGCTCGAAGCGCCGCCACGAGCTGCTGCAGTCCGGCCGCGTGGTCCCGCTTCCACGCGCGGAACGCAGGAGTCTCGCGCGGGTCCTCTGACGCGGGGACGTACTCCACTACAGCCACGTCGAGAACGGTGGCGAACACGTCGTCGTCCGGCTCCGTCGACGTGCCGACGACGCCGACCGTCGCGGTGTGATCGATGCCTGCTCCGGACAGGGTGATCGTCCACAGCTGGATCGGGCCGCCGGGCGTCCGGGTCGCGTCACCGGTCCTCGCGTGGACGACCTCGATGACGACTCCGCCCGCCGTGCGCTGCATGGCCCGAGCGTACTCAGGGGGTCGGTGGCACGCCGGCTGTCGTCGCCGGACGCCGCGCGGGAGGCTGAAGCGGGATCCCCGCCGCCCGGTCGCCCTCAGTCCCGCGACCGGCTCGCGTGCGCGCGGGCCTTCATCCGGTTGCCGCACGTCGCCATCGAGCACCACTTGGCGGTGCCGGGGCGGCTGCGGTCGAGGAGGAAGAGGTTGCACTCGTCGTTCGCGCAGGCGCGGAGCCGCCCGGGGAACCGGGCGTTCACAGCGGACCAGGCGAGGACCGACTCCACCGCGAGTCGATCCGGCTCGGGAGCGCTCAGCTCCCACACGACGCCCTCACCGGTGACGCGCGGAGTGCGCACGGCGTGCGCGACCAGGTCCGCGAGCTCCGCGACGGCCGCGGGCGCGCCCGAGCGCACGACGGCCTGGAGCGCGTCGCGGGCGCGGCGCAGCCGCTCGAGCTCGTCCTCGGTGCCGGCTCCGCCCCACCGCCGGGCGAGCCCGCGACCGGACGTGTCGCCGAGGTCGTCCGTCGGCCGTCCGTCCACCACCGGCGCGCTGTTCAGCACCGCCAGGAGCAGCTCCTCGTCCCGATCCATCGCTCCCCGTCCTCCCGCGCCGTGCGGCCCGTTCGATCCATGCTAGCGTCCGGCTAACCAGTAAATCTAATTTTAGGGGTTAGCCATGGTCGTCGTCCATCACCGCACCGTGTCCGTCGACGGACTCGACGTCTTCTGGCGGGAGGCCGGGCCCGTCGACGCGCCCGTCCTCCTGCTGCTGCACGGGTACCCGAGCAGCTCGCACATGTTCCGCCACCTCCTCCCCGCCCTCGCCGGCCACTACCGCGTCATCGCCCCCGACCACATCGGCTTCGGACGCTCGTCCGCGCCCTCCGTCGACGACTTCGACTACACGTTCGCCGCCCTGACCGCGGTGACCGGCCGCTTCCTCGAGACCATCGGGGTGACCCGGTACACGATCTACGTGCAGGACTACGGCGCCCCCGTCGGCTGGCGCCTCGCCCTCGCCGATCCGTCCGCGGTCGTCGCCGTGATCTCGCAGAACGGCAACGCCTACGAGGAGGGCTTCGTGCCCGGCTTCTGGGACCCGATCTGGGCCGACGCCGCCGAGCGGACCGACGAGACGCGCGACGCCCTCCGGCCGGCTCTCGGCCGGGAGGCCGTCGAGTGGCAGTACACCCACGGTGTCCCCGACTCCAGCACCGTCGACCCGGATGCCTGGGAGCACGACCTCGCGCTCCTCGCCCGCCCCGGCCAGGACGACGTGCAGCTGGCCCTCTTCCGCGACTACGCCACCAACCGCGCCCTGTACCCCGCCGTGCAGGCGTGGATCCGTGAGTCCGGAGTGCCCGTCCTCGCCGTCTGGGGCCGGAACGACGAGATCTTCGCCCCCGCCGGCGCCCAGGCGTTCCTCCGCGACGCCCCTCACGCGCGCATCGAGCTCGTCGACGGCGGGCACTTCCTGCTCGAGTCCCACCTCGACCAGGTCGTCGGCGCGATCACGGACTGGCTGCGCCCGGCGTGATGCCCGAGGACGGGCGGGAGGGTCTCGTCGCCCGCCCGACCCTCCTCAGCGGACGGTGGTGGCAGCGGTGTCGGCGTTGCTGCGGATCGACGGATCCGGAGTCCTCACGGAGAAGGTGGTTGCGAGCGCTGTGCCCGTGCCTGCGCTCACGGCCGTGACGGTGATCTTCTCGGTGGATGTCCGCCCGTTGCCGAGGCTGGAGCGCTGGAAGACCACGACGCTGCCGATGCGGGTGTGCTTCCCCGTCGCGGAGACGAACCGCACCCCCGGCGGGAGGATCACCTTCGAGTAGACGGACGTCGACGCGGAGGGTCCGGCGTTACTCGTGATGAGCGTGTACGTGAACGTCCTCCCCTTCACCGCGGTGGTCGGAGCGGAGACGTCGACGCGAAGGTCGGCCTTCGCGGTCGCGGACGCAGGGGACACGGTGAGAGTGCTCTGCGCGGTCGCGGTTCCGGCGGTGCTGGCGGCCTGCACGGTGAAGACGTAGGCGCCGGTCCTGGTCGGAGTGCCGGTGAGGCGCCCCGTCGGATCGAGGGTGAGACCCGGCGGCAGGGCGCCCGACGACACGGTCACGACGGGCGCCGGAGTTCCCGCGACCGCGTAGGTGAAGTCGTAGGCCGAGCCGACGACGCCGGCTGCGACGGTTCCGCTGATCGTCGGCGCGACGGGTGCAGGCGGGGCGGCCTCGACGGTGATCCGCCGGGAGGCGGTGGTGGTCGTTCCGAAGGAGTTGGTCGCGGTGACGGTGAAGTCGGAGGTTCCGGGTTCTGCGGGCGTGCCCGTCACGAACCCCTCGGGAGTCAGGGTCAGTCCGGGCGGGAGCGTCCCGCTGGCGAGGGTGTGGTCCGCGAGGCGCGCATCCCCTCCGAAGGCGAAGGAGAACGGAGTGCCGACCGTCGCCGTGGGAGGCGCGGCAGCCGTGAGGACGGGACGGGTCCCGGTGGCGAGGGTGAAGCCGTAGCCGGCGTCGATCGAGGTGACCCCCTTCAGTCCTGCGGGAACCGTGGACTGGCCGGCACCGTCGTCGCCCCAGGCGGCGACGGTGCCGTCCTCGCGGAGCGCCACGCTGTGCCCGTACCCGGCGGCGACCGCGACGACACCGGTCAGCCCGGCGGGGACGTCGCTCTCTCCGTCCCTGTCGCTCCCCTCGGCGACGACGCTGCCGTCGGCGCGGACGGCGAGGTCGTGGGTCCGTCCCGCCGCGACCGCGACGATGTCGGAGTAGCCCGCGAAGATGTCGTCGGGGCCGTCGTAGCCCCAGCTCACGACGCTGCCGTCTCTCGTGACGGCGAGGGTGTGGAAGGACGCGGCGGAGATCGCCACGACGTCGTCCAGACCGGGAGGCGCCTCCAGCACTCGCCCCTGGTCGTATCCCCAGATCGCCACTGTCCCGTCGTCGCGGAGCGCGACGCTGTGGGTGCCGCTCGAGTCGATCGCGGTGACGCCGCTCAGCCCCGCCGGTGGCTCGGTGTACCGGTCCTCCGGGGGGAAGAGCGGCGCGACGGTGCCGTCCTCGAGAAGCGCCAGATCGGGGGAGACGGCCGCGACGCCGCGGAGGTCGTCCGCCGGGATGGGGCCGCCCTCGAGATTGTCACCCCAGACGGCCACTGTGCCGTCGCTCCTCGCCGCGACGCCGTAGTACTGGCCGGCCGCGATGGAGACGGCGTCGGTCAGATCCTCGGGGGCGCTCGCCCGACCGTCCTCGTCGTATCCCCAGCCCACGACGCGCCCGCCCGCGACAGGAGCGTCGGCCGCGTGAGCCGCGGCCGCGGTGCCGGTGAGCGGCCCGTCGAGGGCGGCGAGGCCGGTCCCGAGGAGGAGGGCGCCGGTGAGGAGCGCGAGCGGGCGGACAGTGCTTCGGAGGCGCATGGGTTCTTCCGGTCGGGTCGGCCGTCGTCGGCCGCCCTGCGACCGTGACAGCTGCGAGCGCCGTGGGCAACGCCCTCTTCCGGCCACGTCCGGAAGAGGGCGCCCGG
Source organism: Rathayibacter sp. AY1F3 (assembly GCF_002931975.1). Lineage (NCBI taxonomy): Bacteria > Bacillati > Actinomycetota > Actinomycetes > Micrococcales > Microbacteriaceae > Rathayibacter > Rathayibacter sp. AY1F3. The sequence continues at coordinate 55,503 of NZ_PSVF01000014.1, forward strand.
GCGGACGTCCTTCGTCGGCCCCGCTCGGCTGATCCTGTTCACGACGGAGGAAGGATGAGGCTCCGGTGCCCGTTCCGCGCGGATCGCGGGGTCCTGGAGCAGATCCATCCTTCGTTGTGAACACCGTCTGGACGAGGTCCTGCGTCGGCGATGCTCCGAAGCCCGGCTTCGACCTCGTCAGGACCCGAACCCGGCTCCCGTCGGCTCCTCGGCGTTCCGGATGACGGTGAGCAGGAGGTCGTTCAGCTGCTGGGCGGCGGGGGCGCTCAGGCCGACGTCGCTGAGGTCGTTGGTCGCGAGCGCGACCGCGCGCGCCGCGGTGAGGACGCGCTCCCCGTCGGCGGTCGTACGGATGGGTGTGCGTCGGCCCTTCCCGCGGACTCCGACACGCTCGATCAGCCCTCGCCGCTCCATGCCGTCGAGGACCTCGGACATCGTCTGCGGGCGGACGAAGACCGCGCGGGCGATCTCGGCCGAGGTCAGCTGCGCTCCGCCGGTGAGGCAGGAGAGGACGCCGAACTGCACCAGGCTCACGTCGTGCTCCGCGAGCCCGGCGGTGATGCGCGCGCCGATGATCCGCGCGACCTTGACCGCGTTCCAGCCGAGGACGGCCTCGAGTCCCTCGTCGTCGTCCACGCCGACATCCCTCCCGGGTGATTCAAAGAAACAGGAACCTGCTTCACGAGCTAGCCTGCAGGGACCTGCTTCTGCAGTCCCCTCCCTGGAGTGTGCACCACACCCCGGACCACATCGATCCGACAGGACATCCCATGACCGGCACGCAGCTCCCCGACGACCGAGGCCGATGGGGCGCGGAGGACGAGCTCGGCACGCTCACCCTCATCGACGACGCCGCACGGCGACGTGCCGCGGAGGAGGTGAGGACCGGCCGCTGGGTCTCGCTCGCCCTCCCCGTGGCTCCCGCGTCGATGCTGGGCGGCCCCTTCGCGCCCGCCGCTCCGCCGTCGCCCCCGGTGCAGCAGGCGCTCCTCTACACCGGTACCCCTCCGATGGGCATGTCCGAGGTGCTGATCGTGACTCCGCACCACCCGGCGATGACCCACCTGGACGCGTTCGCGCACCTGCCCGTCGACGACGGAGTCGTCTACCCGGGCCGGCCTCTCGCCGAAGCCGTCACCGCCGGCGGAGTGATGCACGGATCCACCTCCTCGTTCGCCGAGGGCATCGTCACGCGCGGAGTCCTCCTCGACCTCGCGCCGCAGGGGAGGCTGCCGGCGGCGCACGCGATCGTCGCCGCCGACCTCGACGCGGCCGAGCGCCGGGGAGGCGTCCCCCTGCAGTCCGGCGACGCGCTCGTCGTCCGCAGCGGGTGGGGCTTCTCCTGGGACTCGGAGGAGCAGGCCCCCGGCATGACCGTCGACGCCGTGACCTGGATGCACGAGCGGGGCGTAGCGCTCTACGCGGGGGACGTCGGCGACAGCTTCCCCCCTCACGATCCCGAGATGCCGATGCCGATGCACATGATCGCGCTCGCACGGCTGGGCATGCCCCTCATCGACAGTGCGGACGTGGAGCAGCTCGCCGTGGTCTGCGCCGAGCTGTCCCGCTGGTCGTTCCTGCTCAGCGTGGCCCCACCGCGCCTGCTCGGGCTCACCGGCGTTCCGGTCAATCCGATCGCCGTCTTCTGAGGTGCGCCGCCGCCGCCCCGCGGATCGCCGCCGAGGCCCGTCGCTCGCCCCTCAGCGGCTGAGGAGGGCGACGAGGTCGGTCGCGATGCGGTGCTCGACGTCGGCCGGGACGGGCTGCACGGCGGCGTCGAGGTCCGCGGTGACGACGGCGGCGAGGCTCCGGGCCTGCAGGGTCAGGCCGAGGTCCATCGCCTGGATCGGGTTGCCGCCGGCGGCGGTGAGGTTGATCATCCGGCCGTTCTCGAGGCGGACGATCTGCTTGCCGTTCTTCAGTCGGATGCCCTGCCGGCGCTGTCCGTCGGCGAACTCGGTGGTCGACTCCGTGGCGGCCGCGAGGGCGTCCTCGTCGATCTCCCACGGGAAGTGGCCGACGCCGGCGATCACGGCGCCGTCGGCGAACGCGTCGATCTCCGCCGCGCCGATGACGCCGGGTGCTCCGGTAGCGGTGAAGACGAACTGCGCGTCCGAGAGGACGTCGGCGACGGGTCCGACGCGGTGGCCGCGGAGGATCGCCTGCAGCGAGCGGATCGGGTCGACGTCGGCGACGGAGACCCGCGCTCCGAGCTGCGAGAGGGTGTCGGCGACCCCGCGCCCGCACGGGCCGTAGCCGATGACCGCGGCGCGGGTGCCCGGGATCATGAGGTTCGTGGCGTTCATGAAGCCCTGGACGACGCTCTGGCCGACCCCGTACTCGTTCTCGACGATCAGCTTGAGGGGGGAGTCGTTGATGACGACGACCGGTCGCGGGAGGGTCGCGCTGTTCTCCCGCAGGCGGATGCCGCCGGTGGTGGTCTCCTCGGTGCCGCCGAGGTAGTGGTCCGGGACGCCCGAGTTGATGAGCCGGAGAGTCAGGTCGGCGCCGTTGTCGAGGGTGAGATCGGGATCGTGCTCGAGCACCTTCTCGATGTTGCGGAGGTGCTCCGCCTCGCCGTCGCTCTGCTTCGTGTGCACGTGCACGCCGAGGGCGCGGAGGTCGTCGGCGACGTCGTCCTTCGTGGTTCCGGGCGAGCCCGTCAGAGCGATGTCCATCCCGGCCTCGACGAGTAGCGAGACGAGGGCGGCGGTCTTGGGCTCGACGTGGAGGCAGATCGCCAGCTTCTTCCCGGAGAGCGCCGGAGCGAGCTCCCGGACCGCCTGCGCGGTGAGGGGCATGTGGTCGAGAGCCCAGCGGCTCGCCGGGTGGGAGAGGGAGGAGGTCATGGCGGGTCCTGTCTGGAGTGGGTACGTGGGCGTCGAGTGGGGGCGTCGTATGGCCGGCGGCGCGGGAATCGCGTCAGGGTGCTCGGCCCCCGGCGGGCTGCCGCCGCGCCCGGCGTCGCGCGTGCGTCGAGTGCGCGGTCCTGTACGCGACGTCCTGAGGAGGCCGATCGCCGGGGAAGGCCGCGAGGCCTCGCGCTCCCCTGATCTCCGCGCGACGGAACCTGAGGCGCGTCTCTTCACGGCGGGCCGAGGTCGGCACTGCTCGGATCGTCGTCGGTGAGGACACCAGCCCAGTCTGTCGACCCGGACGCGCCCTCGCTCGGATGATCGTGCTCGGCGGCAGCACCTCGGGAGAGGTCGACCTGTCGTGCGGTGACATCCCGCGCGGACCGACAGGCGCGCCGCGTCCGCTCACCCTCCGGTGACTGGGCGAGGGGCATCGAAGAAGAGGTAGGCACGAGAGGATCGCGTGATGCTGGAACCACGCGGAGGCTCGGTCGCGAGCGCGGCCCGACCAACCGCCACCGCTACCCTGACGCCATGCGCCGCAGTCTCGACGACCCTCTTTGGAACCGCGTCCGCACCGGCTCTTCGTCCGTCGCGTCCGCCTGATGAAGCGGCGACGGACGAACCGCTCGGAGCCGGTTCGCGGGTTCCGGCCCTCGAGGGCCCGGCAGAAGAACGAGTCGCGACGGCTGAGGCCCGTCGCCGTCCTCCCCGCGCTGGTCCTGCTGGCGGGGAGCGTCTGGGGGGTCATCGTCGCCGACGACCGCGGTGCCGCGCTGGCCGTCTACCTCGGGCTGTTCGGCTTCGCCACCGTGGTGGCTCTGGTGATCGTCGGAGTGCTGGCGCTCCGCAACCGGCGCTTCCTCGCCACCGCGTCCCTCCGGATCTCGGACCGGGCGATCGAGTGCACGGACGCTCGAGGCAGGGTCGTGACCTTCGACCGCGCCGACCCGTCGGTGAAGGCGCTGCTCGCATGGGTGCCCGCCGGCCCCAACAGTGAGGGGATCGACCTGCCCCCGTCGCTCATCCTGTTCCTGTCGGACGAGAGCCGGTCGCTGCGGCTCCGCGGGTCGGACTGGGAGATCGAGGATCTGCGAGCCGTCGTCGCCGCCGTGACGACACCGCTCTCGCCGGCGGCGCGTGGCGTGCACACCGGTGGCCGGAGCGTGTGGGCGCGCCTGACCGGAGCCGCTCGCCAACGGGAGATCGAGGCGCCGCCCGCCCCGGAGAAGACGCTCAGCCCCGCCGAGATCAACGAGCTGATCCCCGGCACGATGAGCTTCCGGGAGACCCGTCCGCTGACGTTCGCCCTCCTGATCGGGTTCGGCTCGGTGGCTCTCGTGCTGGGCGTCGTCGTCGGGGTCGCCTTCGTGGTGGTGCCCGGGTAGCGGTCCAGGTCAGCGGCCGTGCCGTGGACCGCTGGGCGGGAGACGCGGGCGGCGGGCCCACGCTCCCGACCGGCGACCTCTCCGGGGCGATCCTGCCCGCGCCCTAGGCTCCACGCATGACACTCACCCAGGACTCCGGTTGGATCTGGTTCGGACTCGCGATCATCACCGCCGGTCTGGCCGAGCAGAAGGGCCGCTCGCGCTGGCGCTGGTTCGTGCTGGGGCTGCTGCTCGGGCCGATCGCGACGGCCCTCGTCGTGCTGTGGGCGCGTCCTGAGGGCGGAGTGGCGACGGATGTGCGCTGGAACTTCGCGATCGGCGCCGGCGTCGCCGCGGCGGCGCTCGTCCTCGTCGCCGTGACCTCGGCCCTCTGGCTGCTGCTCATCCCTGCCGCGATCGCGGCGCTCGCCGCCGGGCTGCTCGCCTGGCTGAGCCGCCGCGTCCCCTACGAGCACCTGCCCCGCTGACAACCGGCGGCTGGTCGAGTGTCGGAACTCGAGATCTCGCGGCCCGAGGCGGCAGGCGCGCCACTCCTCGGACAGGGTCGATGACCTCGCGAGAGTCTGCCGGCCGCGGCGTCAGCGTTTCGGCCAGGCCTCCCACACTCGACTGAAGGGCGCGGTCAGCTGCTGCCCGTCGTGGCCGATCCTGTGATGCACCCCGACGTCGTTGCTGTAGCCGCTCGACCAGCCGAGCTCACTGCCGCTCCCGATGCGGTAGCCGACGATGATGCCGTCCTTCCCGGCGGCGATGCTCTCCTCGTAGCGGCCCGCGACGACGTCGAAGACGGTGCGCTCGAGGTCGTCCGCGAGGGCGGTCCACTCGTCGTCGCAGGCGTCGCAGCCGCAGACGGGGTAGTTGAAGCGGTGCAGTGCTCCGGCGTGGAGGAGGACGCCGGGGAAGACGGTCCAGACGATCGTCAGAGGTGCGGCGTCGACCGACCGCGGCGTCACGCGGACGGCGCGGGCGGCCCAGGAGATCTCCGCTTCGCCTCGTGAGGCCAGGGCCGGGTCGTCCTCGACCGTCACGTCGTAGGTGCGCTCGAGGTGCTCGAGCAGGGCGTCCGCGACGGTATGCAGCGGCTGGAAACGCTCGAGATCTCTCGTGACGGAGTAGCTCTCGTCCGGAGGCGACTCACCCTGCCAGCGAGTGCCGTAGGGGATGGGTCGGCCGTCCTCGCCGATGAAGACGCGGTCCGCGACTGCCGGTCGGGCGTAGTCCGTCATGGACGAGAGGGTACGACGCGAGCCGTCCCGCCGTCAGGTCGGCGACTTCCTGCCGACGGGTGCCGCCCCACCCAGCCGCACGTCCCCCTCCGGATACGCATCGTGCGAGAAGCGCAGCCGCACCCCCGCCGCCTCCACACGCTCGAGCACCTCGGACGTCCGCTCGTGCGCCCGCGCGTCGTCGCTGATGAACCGCGGCAGCCGGCGCAGGCGCCCGGACCAGCCGAGGAACTCCCGCCCCCACGCCGCGTCTCCGGCCACGAGCACGCGACCCTCGACGAGCACCCCCAGGTGACCGCGTGCGTGCCCCGGGAGCGGCACCACGAGCAGCGACCCGTCGCCGAACAGGTCGAATCCGGTCAGCCCCGCGATCGTCGTCGCGGGCTGCTCGTCCGCCACGATCCCGGCCGCGAACCACGGCGGCAGCAGCGCGCGGAAGATCCCCTCGCGCACGCGGTTCCGCCGCACGGAGGCGACCTGGCCCGACGACAGCACGAACGTCGCGTCCGGGAACCAGCGCACACCGCCCACGTGGTCCGGGTGCAGGTGCGTGAGCACCACGAACTCCACGTCGGCCGGGGTCAGGCCGAGGGCGAGCAGCCGCTGGTCGACGGTCTCGTCGCCCGGCACCGTCGCGGGCAGGATTTGCTCGTACAGCCGTCCGACGAGGCCCGTCCCGCGGAACGTCGGCGGGTAGCCCGTGTCCACGAGCACCCGCCGGCCGCTCGCGTGCGTGTAGAGGAAGACGTTCGAGGGGAAGACGCGGCGGGGGAGCCCCTTCCCGCGGAACACCCGGGACAGCGGGAAGACGGTGCTCCCGCACGCCATCACCTGCAGCGACGACTCAGCCACGCGTCCCCCTCAGGTGCTCGCCGACCCGGCGGATGCCCTCGGCCAGCGGCACGGTCGGCTCGTAGCCGAGCTCGGTCCGCGCCCGCGAGATGTCGAGGGTCTGCGCGTAGGCGAGGGTCGCCACGGTGTAGCGGGTGAACGGCGGCTCGCGGCCGGGCAGCAGCCGGTAGACCCGCTCCAGGATCTCGGCGAGCGCGGTCAGCACGCGCAGGTCCACGCGGATGAAGCGCGGCTCCTCGCCCATCGCGGCGAAGAAGCGCTCGAGGAGGTCGCCGAGCGGAGCGGGCTCGCCGTTGGTGATGTTGTAGACGCCGCCGTCGGCGACGGGAGCGTCGGCGGCGAGCACCAGCGCGTGCGCGGCGTTCTCGACGCAGGTGATGTCGACGGGGTTCCGGCCGCCGTCGAAGAGGGGGATGCCGCGGCGGCGACTGGCGGCGACGAAGCGGGGGAGGAGGCTGGGGTCGCCGACGCCGATCAGGCCGCGAGGGCGCAGGATCACGAGCTCGGGGATCCGGCCGGCGCGGTGCGCGTCCTGCAGCAGCCTCTCGGCCTCGATCTTGCTGCGGATGTAGAGGCTCATCCGGCTGCCGGTGTCGACCTCCTCCTCCCGCACCAGGTACTGGTGGCGCCGGGCGGAGTAGATGCTCGGCGACGAGACGAAGACGAAGCGGCGGATCCCGCAGCGCTCGGCCAGCGCGATCATCGCCTCGGTCCCCGCGACGTTCGCGCGCTCGAACTCGCTCCACGTGCCCCACGGGCTCGAGAGCGCCGCGGCGTGCACGAGCACGTCGGCCTCGACGTCCGTCGCGCCCAGCTCGGCGAGGTCGGCGCGGAGGATCGTGGCGCCCTCCTCCTCCAACCGCGCCAGCGCCTCGGGGGCGCGACCGGTGGCGAGCACGTCGTCGCCCGCGGCCAGGAACTCGCGCACCGCGTAGCCGCCGAGGAAGCCCGTCGCCCCGGTGATCAGCACGCGGCGCCGGCGCTCATCGGACATCGACGACCTCCAGCCCGCGCTTGCGGCCCCAGTACCAGAGCAGGATCCCCAGGTACCCGAGCGCCTTGCCCTTCCGGATCGACATCAGCACGACCGCGTGCTTGTCGAGCAGCGCCTCGCTCCGCCCGATCACCTGGCAGACCTTGAGGTGCAGCTCCAGGTCCTCGTCGGTGTCGTCGATGCTCGAGCGCGGGAAGCCGTCGACCTGGAGGTACAGCGCGGCGTCGATCGCGAGGTTGCAGCCGGCGGCCATGAACATCCGGTACCGCTGGCCGGGGCGGCGGTAGAAGACGCCCGGCGCGTGCTCCATCAGGCGGATCAGCGCGGTGCCGAGCACGCCGTCGTACCAGCGGTAGACGGCTTCGTCCCGCCGCGGGGACAGGCGGCCGCCGACGAAGCGGGCGCCGCCGCGGAGGTCGGCCTTGAGGCGCGCCACCCAGTCGGCGCTCGGCAGGCAGTCGGCGTCCGTGCGGGCGACGGCCGTCGCGCCCTCGGCGATCGCGTGGCGGAAGCCGGTGTCGGAGGCGGCTCCCGTGCCCTTCTGCGCCTCGTCGATCACGGCGACCTGCCGCTCCGGGCGCCGGCGGCGGAACTCGTCGATCACGGCGCGCGAGCCGTCGGTGCTGCCGTTGTCGACGAGCAGGAGGGTGAAGTCCGGATCGGTCTGGCGGGCGAGCGCGTCGAGGGCGCCACCGAGCAGCTTCTCCTCGTCGAGGAAGGGCACGACCACCCAGAATCCGCGCGCATCCATCCGTCCCCCCGCTCCGGGACCATGGTGTCGGCGGGGGCCCGTGCCGTCAAACCGCGCCGACACGGCACGCAGAAGTGCAGAGGCGCGCTATACAGGGATTCGCTCCGCACGTCCCGGGGCAGGAAGGGGCCCGCGTGCCCGACCTCCTCCCGCTCCGCATCCTCGGCACGGGCGAAGCGCTGCCCGAGCGGATCGTCACGACCGCCGAGGTCGCCGCGCTCTGCGGCCTGCCCGCCGACGAGGCCGAGCGCCGCTCCGGCGTGCGCACCCGCCACTGGGTCACCGACGACGAGGACCCGCTGGAGCTCGGCCTGCTCGCCGCCCGCCGGGCGCTTGCGGCGGCCGGGCTCGACACGGTCGACGTGGTGCTCAACGCCTCGGGCACTCAGCTGCAGGCGATCCCGGACGGAGGCGCACTGCTCGCCGCGGGCCTCGGCCTGGACGACGTCTCGGCGTACAGCGTCGGCGCCACCTGCCTGTCGTTCCTCTTCGCGCTGCAGGAGGCGGGGTTCCTCCTCGCCACGGGTCGCGCCGATACCGTGCTCATCGTCTCGACCGACTGCGGCAGCCGCGGCATCGACCCGGGCCAGCCCGAGAGCGCCCTGCTCTTCGGCGACGCGGCCGCCGCCGTCGTGCTCGGCCGCGCCCTGACGCCGGGCCAGGGCCTGGTCACCACGCACTTCCGCACCCGCCCGAGCGGTGTGCGCCACGCGCAGTTGCGCGGCTTCGGCTCGCGCATCCGCATCGAGGAGGCGCCCGACCGGCTCGCCGACTTCCGCTTCGATATGCAGGGCAAGGCGCTGCTCGTCGACGCGCTGCGGCACTTCCCGGCGTTCCTCGAGGAGGTGCGGCCGGGCCTCTCGAGCGGGCTCCCCGGCATCGACCGGGTGGTCCCGCACCAGACCAGCGCCGCCGGGCTCGAGGGCATGGCCCGCCTCTGGGGTCGCGACCGGATGACGATCACGCTCGGCGAGGTCGGCAACACCATCGGCAGCGCGATCCCGCTGGCCCTGCACCGCTCGGACGTGCAGCCGGGGGAGTCGGTGCTGCTGGTGGGCACGGGCGCCGGCACCCACTACGGCGCGGTGGTCCTGCAGGCGTGAGAGGCGTACGGTCCGGCGGCCCCGATCGCGCGGCCGCCGCGGACGCGGTCGCGACGCTGCTCGCCCTCGTCGGAACGATCGGAGGGGTGGTCGCCGGTGTGCTCGCCGGGCTCGGCGCCGCCGTCAGCGGACTGCTCCTCGCCGGCTGCGCGAGCACCTACCGCAGCACATTCCTCGAGGTCCAGGATCCGCCGATCGACTGCCTCGCCGGGCCGGCGTGGCCCTTCCTCCAGTGGTGCGCCGTCGTCGGGGTCGGCGCGGTCCTCGCCTTCGCCGCCCTCGTCATCGGCGCCTACCGGCCCCGCTGGTCCGTTCCGATCAGCGTCGTCCTGGCCGCTGCGACCGCCGGATTCGCGATGCTGATGCTCCCGGGCGGCAGCGCCTAGCCGAGGAGCGACAGGGCTGAGAGCCCGAGGAACGGCGCCATCACCACGAGGCAGACCGCGGCGGACGGCAGGAACCCGTGGAAGGAGTCCCGCCCGCCGACCAGACGGGCGAGCAGCCCCGTGACCAGCGGTGGGAGCAGGAACAGCAGCAGCCACGGAGCCAGGACCTCCGCGCGCGGCGCCGTCCAGTCGGGCTGGTCGTCGCGGTCGAGCGGAGGGAGCCGCACGAGGAAGAACGCGGCCGTGAGGACGATCGCGGGGAGGACCGACAGGCAGGTGAGCGTGATCGCGGTGAACCTCGCCCCGTCGTCCCGGGAGTACCGGGCACGGTCGGGGTCGGGCGCAGGTCCCCGGTCGGTGTCCTCGTCCCAGCCCGGACTGCTGAATCGGATGCGTCCCATGAGGAGATCCTGCCGTTCCGCTGCGGTCTACGGCGCGAGGGCGACGGAGCCGAGCGACGGGTAGTCGGGACCCTGGTAGTCCATCACGGTGAGCGTGCGGATCTCCGGCATCGTCGCAGCGCCCGGGATCGGAATCTCCTGGTCGGGACGGTCCGGGTCCAGCGCGGCGATCTCGAAGGAGTAGCCGGCGGTGTCGACCCAGTCGCCGGATTCGTCCTGCTCGAGCGCACCCTCCTTCAGGGACAGCCGGAGGTCGGAGGCGTCGCCGGTCGAGAAGCCGGTGAGGACCGCCCACGTCGATCCGTCCGTTCGGCGCTCGATCCGCACCGAGCCGGTCGTCCCGGTCTGCTGGCTGACGAAGTCCCCCGAGAGGGGGAGCTGCTGCTCGAAAGCGCTGAGCGACGACTCCTCGGAGGAGGGCGCCGCCGACGACGTGGCCGGCGCGGCGTCCGCGGGTGCCGACGGCCCGGTGGTCGGCTCACCGCCGGTGCAGCCGGAGAGCAGCAGCGCGCCCGCCAGCGCCGTGACCGCGACCGTGATCCGTGCTCCGCTCATCCCCATGGACCGATCCTGGCACCCGGGCGCCCTGTGCGCGCGCGGTTCTCCAGCGCCGACGGCGCTGCGAGGTCCGCAGCCCCGCCCCGGCGTCCCGTCACTCCCGCCGCTCGACCAGCGCCCGCAGCGCATCGCGGACGAACCGGGCGCCGGCGACTCCGCCATAGTGCGCCGAGAACCGCTCGTCGTCGACGTACATCTCGCCGAGCCCGAGCAGGTACTCGTCGCTCGGGCCGCCGGTCGCGTCGCGGGGCGTACCCGGCACCTCGTCGAGCCAGGCGCGGTGCCGCTCGGCCAGCGCGAGCGCCTCCTGCCCGGTCGGATCCGCCCCGCTCGCCGCCGCGGCGGTCCAGGCGTCGGCGAGGTCCGCCTGCCGCCGCTGCCACTGCTCGCGGTCCTCCGCGCTCATCGAGCGCCACCAGCGGTCGCCGTCGGCGTACGCCGGGGCACCCCAGCGGCGCTCCACCTCCTCGCGGTGCTCCGCGTGGTCGAACCCGTCGAACATCTCCTCGGCCATCGGCCCGTTCCCTTCTCTCATCGTGGTGATCGTCCCGCTGACCGCCCGGATGCGGCGGTCGAGCCGTCGGCGCTCCTCCTGGAGCACGTCGAGGTGCCGCTCGAGAGCGGCCACCGGCTCCGCGTCGCGCCGTAGGATCCGCCCGATCTCGGGCAGCCCGAGACCGAGGTCGCGCAGCAGCAGGATCCGCTGCAGCGTCACGAGCGCGGCGGCGTCGTAGTAGCGGTAGCCGTTCGCGCCCACCCGGCTCGGCGGCAGCAGCCCCTCGGCCCCGTAGTGCCGCAGCGTCCGGCTGGTCGTGCCGGCCAGCCGCGCCACCTCGTGCACGGTCCACTCCTGCTCCACAGCGCCCTCCGTCTCCGCGTCGCCGGTGACTCCGGCGGTGATGGAAGCGACGGTACGGGTTGACGCGGCGTCAACGTCAAGCGGCGGGAACGGATCCGCTAGCGGGCGCCGATCCTGCGCGTTCCCACCCGGAGGACGAGCTCGGTCAACGGCACCGCGGCGATCGAGCAGCAGGCGGCGGGCGCCACGGTCAGCAGCGCGACGACGGCGTCCGTCCCGTCGCCCGCGTCGGTCCACGCCGCGATCGAGACCACGATCCAGGCGATCGCGAGCATGCAGACCGTGGAGGCCGACCAGAGGACCGGCCAGGGCGCGCGACCCCGTCCCGCGGAGTAGGGGAGCCCGCCGACGGCCGCCGTCACGGCGGTCGCCAGAAGCGCTCGGGCCAGCGGGAGGAGCAGCTCGCCGGCGTCCCGGCCGGTGTCGAGGGAGGACAGGGCGAACAGGACCGGCGTCGTCGCGAGCGAGAGGACGCCGGCGACGGCGACGAGCGTCAGCAGGGTCCGGATCAGGAGCCTCACCGGTCGCGTCCGGCGAGGAACGCGCCGCGCTCCTCCAGCAGCCGCCGCAGGTGCCGGTCGAGCACCAGCTGCTCCGCGATCCGCCCGAGGACGCCGAGCGGGGCGGAGTACTCGAGCCGGTCGATCATCACGGAGCCGGAGCCGGAGCCGGAGCCGGAGCCGGAGCCGTGGGGCTCGAAGCGGTGCTCGTGCCGGAAGGTCGCGAAGGGCCCGCGGGTCTGCTCGTCGACGAAGGAGTGCGGGGCGTCGAGCGCGGTGACGGTGCTGGTCAGCCGGAGCGGGACGCCGAAGTGCCGGGCGCTCCAGGTCACGTGCTCGCCCAGGCCGATCAGCCCGGTAGTCGTCCCGGACACCGCGCGCTCGCGAGCGCCGGCCTGCGAGGCGGTGTGCAGGTCGATGTCGCGCGCCCGGTCGAACATCTCGGCGGCCGGGCGGGCGGAGCGGGTCACGACCTGGAGGAGCACGGTGTCGATCCTGCCCGCCGCGCCTGCAGCCGGCCGCGGACGCGCCGGTCCGCCCGCCTCACCAGCTCGTCACCACGGTCCGCGTGATCACCCACCCCTCGTCGCGGCGGACGAGGCGGCTCGTCAGCTGGAGCCGCCAGGTCGCGTGCAGGCGGCCGATGGTCGCCTCGGTGAGGGTGCGGGAAGTGAGCACCGGGTGCGCGGCGCCGCCCGAGAGGGCGCTCTCGACGTGGTCGATCTCGTGGTACTCCTTGCGCGCCTCGTCGATGTCGGCGAGCCACTCCTCCCGCGACTGCACCAGGCCGGTCGGGTGCTCGATCACGAAGCGCTCGTCGAGCAGCGCCTCGAGCGCGGGCAGGTCCACCAGCTCCAGCGCGTCGAAGAGGGCGGCGTGCACCGCGGTCGGGCCGTCGTCCTCCAGCTCGTCGCCCCTGCCGGCCGTCCCGTCGCCGCTCATGCCGGCGGTCCCGTCGTCGCGCGGCGGACGAGCTGCGTCGGGAGTTGCACGTGCAGCGAGCGCGGCTCGCGCCCGGCCATCAGGGCGATCAGCATCTCGGCGGCGGTCGCTCCGAGCGTCTGCATCGGCTGGCGGACGGTGGTCAACGGCGGATCGAACCGGGCGGCCTCGGGCACGTCGTCGAAGCCGATCACCGACAGGTCATGCGGCACGGCGAGGCCCAGGTGCGCGGCGGTCTCGATGATCGCCAGCGCCGAGACGTCGTTGGCGGCGAAGACCGCGGTCGGCCGGTCGGGCAGCGACAGGAGCGAGGAGGCGGGCCGCCGGGCGGTGTCGCGGTGGTAGTTGCCCACCCGCAGCAGGCGCTCGTCGAAGGCGATGCCGGCCTCCGCCAGCGCCGCCCGGTAGCCGGCCTCGCGCAGCCGCGCCGAGCGCAGGTCGCCGCGACCCGCGACGAAGCCGATGCGGCGGTGCCCGAGGGTGACGAGGTGGCGGGTGGCGAGCAGGGCGCCGCCGAAGTTGTCGGACTCGACGGTCGGCAGGTCGGCGCGGCCGGTGTGCGGGTCCACGGCGACGAGCGGGATGTCGGAGGGCGCGCTCACCACGCTCGGCGTGACCATGATCGCCCCGTCGATGAGGGTGCCGCTGAGCCGGCTGAGCGAGCGCCGCTCCCAGCCCTCCTGCTCGCCCTCGTGGGAGCCGGAGTAGGCGAGCAGGTCGAACCGCGACTCCGCCAGCACCGACCCCACGCCCTTCAGGATCTCGGCGCTGAACGGCTCGAACCCCGCGACGAGCACGCCGATCACGCCCGTGCGCCGGGAGCGCATGCTGCTCGCGACGAGGCTCGACTCGTAGCCGAGCTCGCGCACGACCTCGAGCACGCGGGTGGCGGTGGAGGGGGCGATGCCGTAGCGGCCGTTCACGGCCTTGGACACCGTCGCCACCGAGACGCCGGCGGCAGCGGCGACGTCGTGGATGGTCGGTCGGGTGGTCATGTGGCCGACTGTAACCCGTGCTTCGAAAACCATTTCGAAAACGTTTGACCACTTTCGCAAGCACTGCGGACACTGACTCCACCCGCGAAGGCGGGAACCCCCACGGCGCCGGCGCACCAGGCGGCGCCCTCGATGAAGAGAACGGTTGGACGATGAAGTTCAGGAAGATCGCAGTGGCGACAGCAGCCCTGCTCGGCACGGTCGCGGCCCTCACCGGCTGCTCGGCCCAGGACTCGGGATCGAGCGACGGCACCGTCGCGATGACCCTCTGGCAGAACTCGACCACGGGCCCCGGCCAGGAGTTCTGGGACAAGACGATCGCGGACTTCGAGGCCGCGAACCCCGGAGTGACCATCGAGTCGCAGGCCATCCAGAACGAGGATCTCGACGGCAAGCTCCAGACGGCGCTCAACTCGGGCGACGCCCCCGACGTCTTCCTCCAGCGCGGAGGCGGCAAGCTCGCCGCCATGGTCGCGGGCGGACAGCTGAAGGACCTCACCGACGGCATCTCGGACCAGGCGCGCAGCGAGATCCCCGAGGGCTCGTTCTCGGCGAACACGCTCGACGACAAGGTCTGGGCGATGCCGGTCGCCGTCCTCCCGGGCGGCCTGTTCTACAGCCAGGACCTCTTCACGGCGGCGGGCGTCACCGAGACCCCGAAGACCATCGACGAGCTCGACTCGGCGATCACGAAGATCAAGGGCAGCGGAGCCCAGGCCGTCGCGCTCGGCGCGAAGGACGCCTGGCCCGCCGCGCACTGGTACTACTTCTTCGCGCTCCGCGAGTGCAGCGCCGACACCATGGCCGAGGCGGCCGACACCAAGGACTTCTCGGACGACTGCTGGGTCCGCGCGGGCGAGGACCTGCAGGACTTCTCGGCCACCGAGCCGTTCAACGAGGGCTTCCTCACCACCGCCGCCCAGCAGGGCGCGGGCAGCTCGGCCGGACTCCTCGCCAACCACCAGGCGTCGATGGAGCTCATGGGCGCGTGGAACCCCGGCGTGATCGCCTCCCTCACCCCCGACGAGAAGCCGCTGCCCGACCTGGGCTGGTTCCCGTTCCCCGAGATCGACGGCGGCGACGGCGAGGCCGGCGCGATCATGGGCGGTGTCGACGGCTACTCCTGCTCCGCGGGCGCTCCCGACGAGTGCGTGGACTTCCTCAACTACCTGGCCACCTCCGACGTGCAGAAGGAGTACTACGCGGCCTTCAACGCGCCCCCGGTGAACACCGTGGCGCAGGAGGCGGTCACCGAGCCGTACCTGCAGCAGATCCTCGAGGCCTACAACTCGGCCCCGTACGTCTCGCAGTGGCTCGACACCGTCTACGGCCTCAACGTCGGCAACGCGCTGAACGTCGGAGTCGTCGACCTGCTGGCCGGCAAGAGCGACCCCGAGCAGCTGGTCGAGGCCGTCAACGCCGCCGCGGCGAAGGCCTAGCCACCATGGCACTCCGCGAGAGCCCGCTCCTCGGAGTGGATGAGCCCCGCGGGACCGCGCGCACCGGAGGCGTCACCTCGACGCCTCCGGTGCGCCGGCGCCGCCGCAGCGTGGGCTGGGCGGGGCGCTTCGAGATCGCGCTCCTGGTCGGCCCGGCGCTGATCGTCTTCCTCGCCTTCGTGATCTTCCCGGTCGTGATGGCGGCCTACTACGGCTTCTTCAGCTGGCAGGGCTACGGAGTGCCGACGGACTTCGTCGGCTTCCGCAACTACCTGACGATCCTGCAGGACCCCACCTTCCACGACGCCCTCGCGCACAACGGCATCATCGTGGTGCTCTCGCTCGTGCTCCAGGGGCCGGTCGCGATCCTCCTGGCGCTGCTGCTGAACCGCAAGCTGCGCGGGCAGTCGATCATCCGCGTCCTGATCTTCGTGCCGTACGTGATCTCGGAGGTCGTCGTCGGCACCGGCTGGAGCCTGATGCTCCAGACCAGCGGCGCGGTCAACGGCCTGCTCGAGAAGGTCGGCCTCGGCGCGCTGCAGCAGGACTGGCTCTCGGATCCGGCGATCGCGATCTGGACGCTGATGCTGATCATCACGTGGAAGTACATCGGCTTCGCCGTGATCCTCTTCCTCGCGGGTCTGCAGGGCATTCCCGAGGAGCTGTCCGAGGCCGCGGCCATCGACGGCGCCTCCTACTGGCAGGTGCAGCGGCGGATCACCCTGCCCCTGCTCGCGCCGACCCTGCGGATCTGGGCGTTCCTGTCGATCATCGGCGCACTGCAGCTGTTCGACCTCGTCTACATCATCTGGGGCCAGTACGTGTCCTCGACCGCGGGCACCTCGACCATGGCGATCTACCTGGTCACCAACGGCCGCAACGCCGGCAACTACGGGTACGGGAACGCCGTCGCGGTGGTCCTGTTCCTGATCTCGCTCGTGGTGGCGCTGCTCTACCAGCGCTTCGTGCTCCGGCGCGACACGGCGGGCGCACTGACGGGAGACAAGCGATGACCGGCACGACGATGACGGCCCCGCCGATCACTCCGGAGACCCCTCGGCCTCTCGCGGTGAAGCGGCGCCGGCAGCCCCTGGGCCGCGGCACCACGATCGCCTACGTCGTGGCGATCGTCGTGATCGCGCTGATGCTCGCCCCGGTGGCGTACATCATCCTCGGCGGCTTCCGCACGAACGCGCAGATCACCACCGACCCGGCGGGTCTGCCCTCGCCGTGGAACGTGCAGAACTACCTCGACGTGATCACCGGCGGCGTCTTCTGGCAGGAGGTCGGCAACTCCACCATCGCCGGCCTCGCGACGACCCTCGGCGTGGTCGTGCTCGGCCTGATGGCGAGCTACGTCCTGGCCCGCTACGACTTCACCGGACGCGGCGTGTTCTACGCGCTCTTCGCCGCCGGCCTGATGTTCCCGATGACCGTGGCGATCACTCCTCTCTACCTGGTGATCAAGAGCCTCGGCCTGATGAACTCGCTCGCCGGAGTGGTGCTGCCGCAGATCGCGTTCGGCCTGCCGACCACGATCATCATCCTGGTGCCGTTCCTCCGCGCGATCCCGGACGAGATCCAGGAGGCGGCCTTCATCGACGGCTGCAGCCGGATCGGCTTCTTCTTCCGGATGGTCGTGCGCCTGGCGATGCCCGGCGTGATCACCACGGGGATCCTCGCGTTCATCGCGAGCTGGAACAGCTACCTGCTGCCCCTGTTCATCCTCAACAACGAGTCCACCTTCACGCTCCCGCTCGGAGTGCAGGCGTTCTCGTCGCAGTACTCGGTCGACACGGCGAAGGTGCTGGCCTTCGTGTCGCTGTCGATGATCCCGGCGCTGATCTTCTTCAGCGTCTTCGAGCGCCGCATCGTCGGCGGGCTGACGGGGGCGGTGAAGGGATGAGCGGATCGCTCCGCCCGTCCGCCGCGTCCCCCGTCCCGTCCGCACCCGTCGCCCCACCCGCAGAGAGGGTCGCACCGTGACCGCACCGCACGCACCAGAGGACCCCCAGGCCCCGTCCGCCCGCACCACCGAGCTGCTGGGCCGGATGACGCTGGAGGAGAAGCTCTCCCAGCTGGTCGGCTACTGGGTCGACCAGGGCGGCGAGGTCGTCGCCCCGCTCGCCGGCGAGATGGCCACCTCGACCGGGTACGCCGAGGCGACCCGCGAGGGGATCGGCCAGCTGACCCGCGTCTACGGCACGCGCCCCGTCGATCCGCTCGAGCGCGCCCGCTGGCTGTGGGCGGAGCAGCGCCGGCTCGTCGAGGAGACGCGGCTGGGCATCCCGGCGATCGTCCACGAGGAGTGCCTGACCGGGCTCGCCGCCTGGCAGGCCGCGACGTTCCCGACTCCACTCGCCTGGGGCGCCTCCTTCGACCCGGAGCTCGTGGCCGAGCTCGGCGCCGTGATCGGCGGTTCGATGCGCGAGCTCGGGATCCACCAGGGCCTGGCGCCCGTGCTCGACGTGATCCGCGACCCCCGCTGGGGCAGGGTCGACGAGTGCATCGCCGAGGACCCGTACGTGGTCGGCACGATCGGCACCGCGTACGTGCAGGGGCTGCAGTCCACCGGCGTCGACGCGACGCTGAAGCACTTCATCGGCTACTCCGCCTCCCGCGGCGGCCGCAACCACGCGCCGGTGCACGCCGGGCCGCGCGAGATCGCGGACGTGCTGCTGCCGCCGTTCGAGATGGCGATCCGCGACGGGGGCGCCCGCTCGGTGATGAACTCCTACGCCGAGATCGACGGGGACCCGGTCGGAGCGACGCCCGCCTACCTCACGGGCGTGCTGCGCGAGCGCTGGGGCTTCGACGGCGTGGTCGTCGCCGACTACTTCTCGGTCGCGTTCCTCCACCTCATGCACGCGGTCGCCGCCGACCTGGGCGAGGCGGCCGAGCTGGCGCTCGCCGCGGGGATCGACGTGGAGCTGCCCACGGGCGACGCGTTCCTCGCGCCGCTGGCCGCGCGCATCCGGGCCGGGGAGGCCGACGAGGCGCTCGTCGACCGGGCCGTGCTGCGGGTGCTCGCGCAGAAGGAGCGGCTCGGCCTGCTCGACGCGCGCTTCGACGACGCCCCTGAGTCGATCGACCTCGACTCGCCGGCCCACCGTGACATCGCCCGCCGCCTGGCCGAGGAGTCGGTGGTGCTGCTCGCCAACGACGGCGTCCTGCCGCTCGCTGCGCCGCGCCGCCTCGCGCTGATCGGCCCCAACGCCGACAGCGCGCCCGCGCTCATGGGCTGCTACTCCTTCGCCAACCACGTGCTGGCGCACCACCCGGGCGTGCCGCTGGGCTTCGAGATCCCGACGGTCGCGGACGCGCTGGCCGGCGAGTTCGGCTCGGCCGAGCTGCTGCTCGCCGAGGGCTGCTCGGTCGAGGGGGACGACGCCTCCGGGATCGCCGAGGCGGTCCGGGCGGCCGCCGACTCCGACGTGGCGATCGTGGTCGTCGGTGACCGGGCGGGCCTGTTCGGCCGCGGCACGGTCGGCGAGGGCAACGACGTCGAGAGCCTCGAGCTCCCGGGCCGCCAGCGCGAGCTGGTCGAGGCCGTCGTGGCGACGGGGACCCCGGTCGTGCTCGTGCTGCTGACCGGCCGCCCCTACGCCGTGGGCTGGGCGCTCGACGGGCCGTCGGCACCCGCCGCCGTGCTGCAGGCGTTCTTCCCGGGGGAGGAGGGCGCCGGCGCGATCGCGGGCGTCGTCTCGGGACGGGTCGACCCCTCCGGCCACCTGCCGGTCTCGCTGCCGCGCTCCGCCGGAGCGCAGCCGTTCTCGTACCTGCACCCGATCCTCGGCGGGCCGTCGGACGTGACCTCCGCCGACAGCACGCCGGTGCGGCCGTTCGGTCACGGCCTCTCGTACACGGCCTTCGCCCGGACGGAGCTGGCGGTCGACGAGTCCGCCCCGACGGACGGCTCCTTCACGGCGACCGTGCGCGTGCGCAACACGGGCGAGCGGGCGGGCACCGACCTGGTGCAGCTGTACGCCCGCGACGTGTTCGCGAGCGTGACCCGGCCGGTGGCGCAGCTGCTCGGCTACGCGCGGGTCGCGCTCGAGCCCGGCGAGGAGGCGGAGGTCCGCTTCGAGGTCCCGGCCGCGCGCCTGGCCTTCACCGGACGCGAGGGCGTGCGGATCGTCGAGCCCGGCCGCGTCGAGCTGTGGGTGGGCCCGGACTGCGCGACGCGCGAGACGGAGGCGGCGCTCGAGCTGGTCGGCCCGGCCGCCGCGATCGACGCCTCCTCGCAGCGCCTCGTCGGCACCCGGGTCCAGCGGGCGGGAGCGGGCGTCCCGGCCTGACCCCGTCCACACCGCAGGAGGGATCGCTCGCGCGGCCCGTGGATCCGAGGATCCCGGTGCCCGTGGGGCGATCCTTCCTGCGGTCTGAGCACGGCGCGGCTCCGGCACCGCTCTGGCGCGGCTCGGACGGGCGCGGCAGGCTGGGGGGATGAGCGACGACGCGAAGCAGACCCTCCTCCGCTACCTGCAGGAGGGGCGCGACGCCCTGCTGCAGAAGCTCGACGGGCTCGACGAGTACGGCGTGCGGCGGCCGCTGGTCGCGACGGGCACGAACCTGCTCGGCCTGGTGAAGCACGTGGCGGGCACCGAGGCGGGCTACCTCGGCGCCGTGTTCGGGCGGCCGTTCCCGGAGCCGATGCCGTGGATGGAGGACGAGTCGGAGCCGAACTCGGACATGTGGGCGACGGCCGACGAGTCGACGGCCGACGTCGTCGCGCGGTACCGCCGTGTGTGGGCCCACTCCGACGCGACGGTCGCGGCCCTCCCGCTCGACGCTCCCGGGCAGGTCCCCTGGTGGACGAACCGCGACGTGACGCTGCACCGGATCCTCGTCCACATCACCGCGGAGACGCACCGGCACGCGGGCCACGCCGACATCGTCCGCGAGCTGATCGACGGGCGGGTCGGACTCCGGACGCCCGGCGACAACCTCCCGCCGGTGCCGGAGGAGTGGTGGCCGGAGTACCGGGAGCGCCTCGAGTCGCTGGCGCGCGCCGTCCGCGACCGGGCCTGACGTGCCGGCGTCCGTCGGCACCGCGGTCACGCCGGCACGCGCGGCGCGGCTGCTCGACGACCTCGATCCCGCGACGGAGGCGGCGCTCGACGCGGCCCTGGGCGGTCGCGGTCGGGGCCGGGCCGCCCTGCAGCGGCGCCGCGACGGCGCGTCGCCGGAGGAGCGGAGGCAGCGGGCCGCGCTCGAGCGCCGGGCGTTCAGCGCGGAGGCGGACCCCGCGGCGCTCGAGGAGCTGGCACTGCTGCGGGCGCAGCGCCGCGAGCGGGAGGAGGCGCTCGACGCCGCGGTCGCGGAACTGGCCGCGTCCGTCGGACCCGCAGCGGCCCAGGGCCGGATCGGCCGCGCGACGGCGAGCGGCCGGGGCGGGACGCGCCGCGACCGGACCGGTGGGGACGAGACCGGCCGGGACGAGGTCGGCCGTGACGAGACCGGCCGGGACGCGGCGCCCGGCTGGGGCGAGCGCAGTGAGACCACCGGAGGCGACGACGCCGACTCCCGCACCTCCGCCCCGCCCCGCCCGCGCCGCCGCCTCGGGGTGATCGCCGCCCTCGTCGCCGTGCTCGGGCTCGCCGCCCTCGGCACGGCCGCCTCCGTCGCGCTGGCCCCTCGCCCGTCTCTGGAGGTCTTCACCGAGCCCTGGGCCGTCCCCGACGACGTCGCCATGCGCCCGCTGTCGACCCTCGCGAGCCTCCGCGTCTTCCACTGGGGGCCGACGCGCTACCTGGGCAGCATCGCCGGAGTCGACTACTTCGCCACCCTCAGCCTCGACTCCTTCTCGGCCGCGGAGCTCGCCGACGAGTCCGTCTGCCTCTACGGGCTCGCGCGCTCCGACGGCGACGTCGTCGTCACGGACTGCGCGGCGACCGCGGACTTCGTCGCGAGCGGCATGACCCTCTCGCCCGACGACTACCAGGGCGACGCGGGCGGCACCGGAGTCGCCTGGGGTCCGACCGGAGGGATCCGCTCGGCCGGCTGAGGCGGCTGGCCCGACTCCACCGGGCTCGCCCGCCGTCCCTGATCAGCCCCCAGGCCCCGCCCCGTCAGACCCGCCGCGTCGACGCCCGCTCCACCAGCGGCATCGGCACCAGCACCCGCTCTCCCGGAGCGCCGCTCAGCAGCAGCTCGACCGCCCGGCGGCCCATCTCCTCGTGCGGCAGCGCCACGGTCGTCAGCCCGGGGCGGAGGTAGGCGGCCAGCTCGTCGTCGTCGAACGACACCACGGCGACGTCGCCGGGGATCGAGAGCCCCGCCTCCGCGACCGCCTGGTAGGCGCCGAACGCCATCCGGTCGTTGAGGCAGAGCAGGAGGCGGATGTCGTCGCGCCGCGCCAGCAGGTCGGCGACCGCGCGGTGGCCGTGCTCGGGCTCCCAGTCGGGGATCGACTCCTCGGCGACGAACGCGAGCCCCTTCTCGGCCATGGCGTCGCGGATGCCGGCGACGCGCTCGGCCACCGTCGCCGAGCGGAAGCGGTCGCGCTCGACCTCGTCGTTCTGCCCGATCAGCGCGATCCCGTCGCGGTAGCCGTGCGCGTGCAGCAGCTCCACCGCGGCGCGCCCGCCCGCGTACTCGTCGGGCAGGATCGACGCGGGGTGCTGCGAGTTCGTCGCGTTGAGCATCACCACGGAGGTGGAGGCGGGCAGCTCCGGCACGTAGAACTCGCGGGAGCGCATCGAAGCGAAGATGATGCCGTCGACCTGGCGGTCGAGCACCGCGTCGACGGCCTCGGCCTCGCGCGCCGGATCGCCGCCGGTCTCGAGGAGCAGGACGACGTGCCGTGCCGCCTCGGCCGCCGTGAGCGCACCCTTGATCAGGCCGCCGGCGAAGCGCGTGGTCGCGATCTGGTCCGAGATGAAGCCGATCGTGCGGGTCTTGTCGGTGCGGAGCCCGCGGGCGGCGACGTTGGGCCGGTAGTGCAGCGCCTCGGCGGCGGCGAACACCCGCTCGTGGGCGTCCTTCGACAGTCCGGTCTCGGGCTTCCCGTTCAGGATCATCGACGCGGCCGAGATCGACAGCCCGGCCTCGCGGGCCACGTCGGCGAGCGTCACGCGCTTCTTCGCCATGCCCGCCGCCTCCCGCCGTCGCCCTTGACAAGTCTTCCGTGTGCACAGACTATATCCACACCTGAAACCTTTTAGTCCCCCGCTCAAAGGTTTCAGGCGGCCGTCCGGAGCCGCGGCTCGAGCCCCTCCGGGCGGCCGGGCACCAGCAGCACCTGCACCCACGACGAAGGAGTCACCGCATGTCTTTCCCCACCCCCGGCACGCCGATCGGCCGCAGGACCGTCCTGGTCGGCGCCGGCTCGGTCGCGGCCCTGTTCACCCTCGCCGCCTGCGCGCCCGGAGGCTCGAGCGCCCCGGCCGCGAGCTCCTCGGTCGACGTGAGCACCGAGCTCACCAGCGACACCGTCGAGCTCGTCATCGCAGACGAGACCGGCTTCCCCGTCACCGACAAGCTGACGGAGGAGTTCACGAAGCAGTTCCCGAACGTCACCTTCACCATCAACCGCGACACCTTCGCGAACCTCACCGCCAACTCGCCGAAGCTGCTCGCGAGCGACACCCCGCCGGACCTCATCCGCCTGCCCACCATCGGCGACACCGTCAAGGACGGCCTCCTCGCCGACCTCGACCCGTGGTTCGACGCCTACGGCTGGGACGCCTGGTCGGCCTCGCAGCTCGCCCCGCTCCGCGTCGACTCCGACGGCGTCCGCGGGAAGGGCTCGCTCTACCAGCTGGGCCTGGGCTACAGCGTCACCGGCATCTACATGAACCTCGAGCTCGCGAAGCAGCTCGGGATCGACGCCCCGCCGACCACGCTCGCCGAGTTCGAGGAGGACCTCGCGAAGGCGAAGGCCGGCGGCGTCCTGCCGATCATGGCCGGCGACAAGGACGGAGTGGTCAACTTCGTCGTGCAGGCGGCGATGAACCAGTACGCCGACAAGCAGGAGATGGCCGACTGGATCTTCACGGTCCCCGGCGCCACCTACGAGACCGACGGCAACGTGAAGGGCGCGGAGCTCGTCCGCACCTGGGCCGACGCGGGCTACTTCCCCTCGGACGTCAACGCGATCGACTACTCCTCCTTCGTCAGCCGCTTCCAGGGCGGCGAGGGCCTGTTCGCCTTCAACGGCAACTGGGCGGCCGCCGACACGCAGACCAAGATGGGCGACGGCGTCGACTTCTTCCTGGTGCCCCCGGCCGAGGAGGGCGGGAACCACGTGGCCATGGGCGCCGCCAACTCGTTCTCGGTCGCCGCGAAGTCGTCGCACCTCAACGAGATCGTCTTCTTCCTCAACTGGATCCACACGAACGAGGCCGCGCGCCAGATCGTCGTCGACGTGACCGGTGCTGCTCCCGGCGGCGACCCGGCCCAGGCGCTCCCCGAGGTCGAGTCGGGCTCGCTGCTCGAGCAGGCGCTCGCCATGTCGGCGCAGATCGGCGCGGAGGACGGCCAGGTCGACTTCATGTCGAACGCGACCGCGGGCATCTACGCGGGCGCGATCATTCCGGAGTCGCAGCTGCTGGTGACCAGCCAGATCTCCGGCCAGGACTTCGTCACGGCCGTGCAGGAGTTCTACGCGAAGGAACTCGCCGGATGACCGCGGCCGGCCCTCTCGTCTCGAGCGCCGTCGACCGCGGGGGCCGGAGCGGGACGCCGCGCCGCAGGAGCACTGCGGCGCGGCGGGCGACCCTCGTCGGCTGGCTCTTCGTCGTGCCGGCCCTGCTCGTCTACATCGCGTTCGTCATCTACCCGCTGATCACCGGGGTGCAGTACTCGTTCTACAAGTGGAACGGCGTCGGCCCCTCCGAGTGGGTGGGCTTCGCGAACTACCTCCGCGTGTTCACCGATCCCGACCTGCTCGGCTCGATCGGCAACGCCTTCGTGCTGATCCTCTACTTCACGGTGATCCCGGTCTCGGCGGGCCTGGTCCTCGCGAGCCTGCTCCGCTCGATGCGCCCCGGCGTCTTCTCGAGCGTGTCGCAGACGATCCTGTTCCTCCCGCAGATCATCCCGCTCGCCGCGGCCGGCATCGCCTGGTCGTGGATGTACTCGCAGACCGGAGCGGTCAACCAGATCCTGCAGGCCGTCGGGCTCGGCTCGCTCGCGCGGCCGTGGCTGGGCGACTTCCAGACCGCCCTCCCCGCCGTCGGCCTGATCGGCTCGTGGGTGCTCACCGGGCTCTGCACGGTCCTCTTCCTCACCGGAATCGGCAAGATCGACGTCTCGCTCTACGAGGCCATCCGTCTCGACGGGGGCACGTGGCTGCGGGAGTTCTTCACCATCACGGTCCCGGGCCTGCGCCAGGAGATCTCGGTGCTCACCACGATCACCGTGATCGCGGCGCTGAGCAGCTTCGACATCATCTACACGACCACGCTCGGCGGCCCCGGCCGCTCGACCCTGGTGCCCGGCATCTCGATCTACCGGATCGGCTTCACGCAGAGCGACGTGGGTCTCGCCTCCGCCTTCGGGATCGTGCTGATGGTGCTCGTGCTCGCCTGCGTCCTCCCCCTCCAGCGCCTCTCGAGAGTGAGCGACCGATGATCGTCACCAAGTCCGAGGTCGTCATCGGCCGCGTCGTCCTGATCGTCGTGCTCGTGCTGACCGTCATCCCGCTGGTCAACATGCTCTCGGCGGCGCTGCAGCCGGCGGACGTGAATCCGACCGGCCTCACCTGGCCGACGGACCCGCAGTGGGGCAACTTCGCCCAGGCCTTCGAGACCGGGCACGTCCTGCAGCTGATGGGATCGAGCGCCCTGATCGTGCTCGGCGTCGTCCCGATCAGCCTGCTCTTCGCGACCCTCGCCGGCTACGCACTCGGCAACCTGCGCATCCGCGGCGGCGGGTTCGTCTTCGTGTTCCTCATCCTCGGGCTCACGATCCCGTTCGAGTCGCTGATCATCCCGCTGTACTACGAGATCCAGTCGCTGGGCCTGCTGAACACACAGTGGGCGATCATCCTGCCGCTGATCGGGCTCTACATGCCCTTCAGCGTCGTGTGGATGCGCGCGCACTTCGTCCGGATCCCGTCCGAGCTCTCGGAGGCGGCGCGCGTGGACGGCGCGACGACCTGGCAGGAGTTCCGCCGGATCCAGCTGCCGCTCGCACGCCCGGCCCTGTCGGCGCTCGCGATCCTGCTGTTCCTCTGGACCTGGAACCAGTTCCTCCTGCCGGTGGTGCTCGTCTCCGATCCGCTGGACCGCACCGTCGCCGGAGCGCTCACCTTCTTCCAGGGGCAGTACAGCAACAGCATCCCGCTGCTCAACGCGGGCGCGCTGCTGATCATCGTGCCGACGATCCTGGTCTTCGTGATCTTCCAGAGGCAGTTCATCACCGCTCTGCTGCAGGGCGCGGTGAAGGGGTGACCGCGGTGCACGGAGGCGTGGAGCCCGGGTTCGAGGGGGTCCGCGACGCCTTCGCCGAGGCCGTCCGGCCCGGCTCGGGAGCGGCGGTCGCAGTGCGGCTGCACGGCCGGCCGGTCGTCGACCTCTGGGCGGGAGAGGCGGGGGCGGAGGAGCCGTGGCGGGAGGACACCCTCAGCGTCGTCTTCTCCTGCACGAAGGGCCTCGTCTCCCTCCTCGCCGCACGTCTCGTGCAGGAGGGGCTGCTCGACTACGACGCGCGGGTCGCCGAGTACTGGCCCGAGTTCGCCGCGGCGGGCAAGGCCGACGTGCGCGTGCAGGACCTGCTCGCCCACCGCGCCGGGCTCTCGGCCCCCCGCCTCCCGCTCACGACCGCCGACCTCGCCGACTGGGACCTCGTCGCCGGGCGCCTCGCCGAGCAGGAGCCCCTGTGGGAGCCGGGAACGGGCTACGCCTACCACCCGATCACGCATGGCTGGCTGATCGGCGAGGTGATCCGCCGGGTGACCGGGCGGAGCGTCGGCGCCGCGTTCCAGGAGCGGATCGCCGGACCGGTCGGCGCGGAGGCGTGGATCGGGCTGCCCGCCTCCGAGCAGGGCCGCGTCGCGACGATGCTCGTCGGCCCCACCCTCGCCGAGCTCACGGCGGCGCAGGCCGCGGCGCGCACCCCCGGAGTCGTCGACTGGGGCGAGCGGGCGATGACTCTCGGCGGTGCGCTGCCCGTCGAGCTCGTCGGACCGGGCACGGGCTTCAACGATCCCATGCTGCAGGCCGCCGAGATCCCCGGGGCGGGCGGCATCGGCTCGGCCCGGGCGCTCGCCGCGATCTGGTCGGCGGCGTTCACCGAGACGGACGGCGTGCGGCTGCTCGAGGACGCGACGATCGAGCGGGCCACCGCTCCGCTCAGCAGCGGCCCGCCGGTGTGGCCGGTGCCGGGCCCGTGGCCGGCCTGGGGCTGTGGCTTCCAGCTCGGCACGGACGCGCGCCGGTACCTCACGCCGAGCGGCTTCGGGCACGACGGCGCGGGCGGACAGGTCGCCTTCGCCGACCCGGACGCGGGAGTCGGCTTCGCGTTCCTCACCAACCGGATGGAGGGGGTCGGCGACGTGCGCGCGACCCGCGTCGTCGAGGCGCTCGCGACCGCGCTGCGACTGCCCGTTCCGCGCGGACTCTGACCCCTCCGCGCGGACTCTGACCCCTCCGCGCCACCCCCGTCAAGGGGTGGGGCGGCCGGTCGGCGCCGTCCTAGCGTCGGGGGACGGGCCGACCGGAGGGGCGGTCCGGGATCCAGGGGAGGGCGAGATGCAGAAGCTGTACTACGCGAGCGGATACGTGCTGCTGGGCGACGAGGTGTGCTCGGCGGTCGTCGAGTACGCGCAGGCGCTGGCGAACGTGGGGAAGTCGGACCTGGTCGTGGTGCCGTCGCTCTCGGACGAGGGGCTGCGCGGCGAGACCCGTCTCCTGGTCGGGCCGGCCAGCCAGCTCTTCACCAGCCCGGCGCTCGACCGCGGCGTCGACCTCGACGACCCGGAGGCGGTGGAGTCGATGCGCGAGAAGACCCGACGGCTCCAGCCCGCGCGGCCGACCGTGCAGCCGCGCGGCGAGGGCGACGACAGCGAGGACGACGGCGGGACCGACTACCTCTGACGCCTCAGGTGTCGAGCGTGGTGCTGGGGCGCTCGCCGAAGCGGTGGGCGTACGAGGCCGAGAACCGGCCGAGGTGCGCGAAGCCCCAGCGCCGTGCGACCTCGCTGACGCTGACGACTCCGGACTCGCCCGCCCGCAGCTCCTTCTGCACGCCGTCCAGCCGGATCCTCCGCAGGTAGTCGACCGCGGTGAAGCCGAACTCGCGCCGGAACTCGGTCTGCAGCGTCCGCAGGCCCATGCCCGCCGCGTCGGCGATCTGCTCGGTCCGGAGCGGCTCGTGGGCGTGCTCGTACATGTACTCGATCGCCTGGCGGAGGCGCCCCGAGCGGGGCACTCCGAGGTCGCCGGGGGTGTCCAGCGTCGCGTGCGGGAAGGTCTCGAGCAGGGCGACGGCGACCGCGCGGTCGGCCTCGCGGCGCAGCAGCGGCGAGCTGTCGGCGTCGTAGATCACCCGGGCGACCGTCGCGACGGTCGCCGACCAGCGCCGCAGCGCCGCGCCCTCGGGTCGTGCGGTGGTGTCGAAGAGGAGGGGGCCGCGGGTGCCCTCGACCTCCTCCGCGATGCCCTCGAGGTACGCGCCGTCGAAGTGGATGAGGTTCTGGCGGTAGTCGTGGAACTCGAACCGGCTGGGGCGGTCGTTGACGAAGACCGCCGGCTGCCCGAATCCGAGGGTCACCGCGTCGCCGTCGAGATCGGTGACGCCCGCGCCGGCGGTCAGCCACGAGACGACGTACTCGCCCTCGGTCTGGATCGAGCCCTGCACGGAGCCGGCGAACTGGCTGCCGCGGAGCGTCACATCGCCGTCGCCGACGGAGGTGTAGCGGTACGAGAAGTCCTCGCCGGGCTCGACGACGAAGCGGTGCCCGTTGTACGACTGCTCGAAGAGGGCCCGCGCCTGCTCGATGTCACGCCCGCCGATGTCGGAGCGCATGACCTCGTCCTTCTCGTTCATCCCGATCAGGGTCGCACGAGGAGCGCTCCTCACCGCGTGCCCCGAACGGGGAATTCGTTAAGCGGATAAACCAGTCGCGGGTCCGGCGGCGCGGGTCATGGCCTGGACGGTCGCCGCCTGGAACTGCGTGAGCAGCACCACGGTGTGCCGCGCTCCGGCTTCCACGGCGAGCGAGAAGGTGGCGCCGGCCGGAGTGGCCCGCCAGGAGCGGATGTCGCGGGTGCCGACGCGGGTCGAGTCTCCGGTGCCGGCGCTCCGCAGCACCAGGGAGTCGGGCAGCACGCAGAGCGCGCCCGTCACGCCGTCGACAGTGGAGGAGCACTCGAAGCCCGCGTCGTCGTGCACCGCACCGGCGAGCTCGACGAAGTCGGTGACCTCCATCGGCTCGTCGTCGTCGCGCCTGGACACAGCGCGCTCAGGCAGCGTGCGTGAGCCCGGAGGACTCGGGCTGCTGCGCCGGCTCGGTGACGATCCGCAGGCCCCGGCCGCTGTTGGCCTCCTCCATCAGTGCGCGCACCCAGGTGGCGTTGATCGCCGGCATGCGGCTTCCGTGGAACGAGAACTGGAGGGGGATGGTCGGGTGCAGCCAGAGCGTCTGGCGTCCGGTGCCGTGCGCGCTCGAGGCGTCGAGCTGGAAGGCGAACGCCTCGTCGCGGCGGAACTTGTTGATCATGACGATCTGCAGGTGCGCGAGTGCGCGGTCGTCGATCTCGTGCGAGGTGGGGGGAGTGCCGTAGAGGAGAGCGCCCATGGTGCGTGCCGCCGTTCTGTGCTGTGTCGCGGGTGCCGACCGCGACGGTGAGGTGCCCCGGCGAGTGCCGCCGGGAGGGGGAGTGCGAGATGGTGGGGGGTGTTCGTGGGGAGCAGGACCCGGGGTGTGCTGTGCCGCCGAGTCGAGTGTCCGGAGTGTCGATCCGGGGGTGCCGGGCTCCGGGATGTCGAGCCCGGATGCCGTCGCGCCGAGCCGCCGATCCCCGCTGACGCCTGCTCTGCAGGCCCGTGGAGTCGGGCGGTCGGGCCGTCCCTCCGGCTGTTCTCCGAAAGTACGCCCCTCGTTCGGAGGGCACGTGCCGCTATCCGGAATGCGAAGCAGTGGCCCCGGCCGCCGGGCGGACTCCCAGCCGGGCGACTCCGGGGCTCAGTTGCGGGTGCCTCGGGTGGGCGGTGCGGCTGCGTCGAGACGGCGCGCTCGTGCGCGAGACGCCGCCTCGGCGGTGGTGTGTCGGGCGGGCCGACGGTGTCTCGGCGTGGCGGGTGGAGCGGGAGGAGGCGTGACGCTGCGCTCACTGGACAGCGCGTACGGCTCCGTCGAGACGCCGTCTCCGCGGCGGTGTCTCGGCGTGCGCGGGAGGGTGCGCTCCTCCGCGAGTCGTCGCGCCGCCGCTCCGGCGGGGGTGCCGACGCTCAGAAGGCGTAGCGGACGCGGCAGTAGGGGAGGCGCTCGGCGAGGAGGGCGCGGAAGCGGTCGAGGGCCGCGCGCTTGAGGTCGCGTCGGTAGCGGATGTTGACGGCGCCGTTCTCGGAGACCTTCTGCTCCTGGCGTCCCGGCTGCCAGAGCAGCGACTCCGCCTTCGGGTGCCAGCCGAGGTTCACCTCGTGCAGGCCCTCGTTGTGCGTGAGGAGGATCACCTCGGCCGCGAGCTGCGCCTTCGCCCGCGGGTGGAGGGCGGCGTCGAGCTGGTCGAAGAGCTCGGTCCAGTCCTGCTGCCAGGTCTCGGTGAGGATCACGGGCGAGAAGTTGACGTGCACCTCGTAGCCGGCGTCGACGAAGTCGTTGATCGCCGCGATCCGCTCGGCCATCGGCGAGGTGCGGATGTCGGTGACCTTCGCCGTCTCGGCGGGCATCAGCGAGAACCGGATGCGCGTGCGCCCGAGCGGGTCCCACTCGAGGAGCTCGCGGTTGACGTACTTGGTCGCGAAGGACGCCTTGGCGGTGGGCGACATCCGGAACAGCTCGCAGAGGTCGCGGACGTTCTCGCTCAGCAGCGCGTCGACGGAGCAGTCGCTGTTCTCGCCGATGTCGTAGACCCAGGCCTCCGGGTCGCACTGGTTCGCCTCGGCCTTGGGGCCCTGCTTGCCGATGTGCCGGGCGAGGTGGCGCTGGATCTGCTCGATGTTCGTGAAGAGCGTGATCGGGTTGCTGTAGCCCTTCCTCCGCGGCACGTAGCAGTAGACGCACGCCATGGCGCAGCCGTTGGCGGTGGAGGGGGCGATGAAGTCGGCCGAGCGGCCGTTCGGGCGCGTGACGAGCGACTTCTTCACCCCGAGCACGAGCGCCTCCGTCTTGATGCGCACCCAGCGCGCGACGTTCGCCTCGTCGCCGTGCACCTCCGGGATCAGCCAGTGCGACTCGACGGGCACGATCTCGGCGCCCGGCCAGCGCGCCACGACATCCTGCCCGCGGGGCAGCTCGAGCGCGGCCGGCTCGGCGTAGATCCGCCGGATGTCGAGCAGGCGCCGCTCGCGGACCGGCGCGGACGCGGGGCTCGGAGCGGTGTCGGACATGAGTCCGTTCTACCGGCGACCACCGACATCCGCGGGGGCGGGGCCGTCGCCCGCCGCGCAGGTCCTCCGCCCGCCTGCAGGAACCGTGGCGCCGCTCCCTCAGGATGGAGGCATGTCCTCCTCCTCCTCCGCCGACCGCTTCCGCCGCGCCGCCGTCGAGCTCGCGCCGACCTCCGAGCGGCAGGTCGAGTGGGCGCTCGCCGTCGCGGAGGATGCGCGCCTCGTCGCCCTGATCGACGAGCTGCCCGCGCAGCACCGGCAGCCGTCCCTGCTCTTCTCGGTCGCGCGGCTGCTCGGCGTGCCCGACGTCGACGGCGCCGAGTTCGCCGCGTGGTTCCGGAGCGAGTGGGCGCGGGTGGCGCCGGTCGCCGCCGAGCGGAGGACGCAGACCAACGAGGCGCTGCGGTGCGCGCCCCTGGTCGCAGCGCTGGAGCGGATCACGGAGCCCGGCGAGCCGGTGGCGCTCGTCGAGATCGGCGCCTCCGCGGGGCTCTGTCTGGCGCCGGAGCGGTACTCCTACGCCTTCACGGCGAGCGACGGCGAGACGCGGCTCGGGTCGGGCGCGCCTCTGCTGCGGTGCGCGGTGAGCGGAGGCGCGGCGCCGGCGCGGCTGCCGGTCGTCGCGTGGCGCCGGGGGCTCGACCTGGCGCCGCTCGACGTCCGCTCGCCCGAGGACGTCGCCTGGCTGGAGGCGCTGCTCCCGCCCGACCGCCCGGAGCGGACCGCGCGGCTCCGCTCGGCCGTGGAGACTCTGCAGGACGACCCGCCGACGATCGTCGCGGGCGATGCGGCCGCCGAGCTGCCCGCCCTGCTCGACGCGGTGCCGCCGGGTCTGCGGACGGTCGTCGTCTCGCTCGGGACCCTGGTCTACCTTCCGTGGGCCGCGCGCGAGAGCGTCCTGGCGACGGTCGCCGATCGCGGCGCGAGCCTGGTGACGCTCGAGGCGGAGGCGCTGCTCCCGCACCTCGTCGCCGCGCGCGGGGACCGCACGGCTCCCGAGCCGACCCCGTTCCTGCTCGCCGCCGACGGCGTCCCGCTCGCGAGCGCGGCCGCCCACGGCGGCACCCTCTCCTGGCTGGCCTGAGCCGCGCTCCAGCGCCGGGTGCGGGGTGCCCGAAGCCCGGGAGGTGCCCGGCGCCCGGTGACCGGTGCCCGCTCCGCCCCGCTCCTCCGCCCGCTGTTCAGGAGTGGTCGCACTCGGCGTCGAGTGCGACGACTCCTGGACTCTCGCGGAGGAGCGAGCGTCGAAGCCCGAAGCCCGAAGCCCGAAGCCCGAAGCCCGAAGCCCGAAGCCCGAAGCACGAAGCCCAACGCGCAACGCGCAGCGACCAGCGCTCTGAGCTCAGGCGCTCGGCCCGATCCTCCGCCCACTGTTCAAGAGTTGTCGGACTCGGCGTCGAGCGCGACAACTCCCGGACAGTCGCTAAGGAGAGGGCGTCGAAGTGCAGCGCTCAGAGCTCAGAGCTCGGAGTCCCGGCGCTCGACTTGCGCCCGCTGTTCAGAAGTCGTCGCAGTCGGCGTCGAGTGCGACGACTCCTGGACTCTCGCGGAGGAGCGGACGGCCGAGCGCAGGACTCAGAGCCCAGAGCCAGAGCCAGAGCCAGAGTCAGAGCCAGAGTCAGGGCCAGAGCTCAGAGCGCCCAGCGCCCTACAGCCCGTCGACGACGAGCTGCGTCGCGCGCGGGACGTACGAGGTGTTCGTCGTCGGGTCCCAGCCCACGAGCGCGACCGCGTCGCCGCCGACGCGCGCGGTGATGCCCACGAGCGAGAACGGCTTGCCGCCCACGGCTCCGGACACCTTCCAGCCGAGCGTCTCGTCGGCGCCGGTCAGCGTCTGCTCGGTGCGCTCGACGGTCGTCTCGACCGGCACGCCCTGCATCGCGAAGAGCGTCGAGCCGGAGGCGCAGCGCGATGTCGCGTCGGTGGCGCTCGCGAGGAGCGAGGCGGCCGCGTCGGCGGTGCCGGTGCTCGACACGACGGCGGTCATGGAGCGGTCGGCGCTGGTGCCGTACGAGAGTCCGGCGGCGGGCTGCGCGGTGTCCCAGCCCAGGCCGAACGGCGAGAGGCAGCTCGCGTCGGTCGCGGTGAGGCCGGGGTAGATCGAGTCGAGCATCTCCTGGATGCTCGCGTACTCGCCGGGCACGAACTGCACGCCGGTCAGCACGGCGGCCACCTGCTCGCCGGTCTTCTGAGCGGTGTCGGCGGTCGGGGCGGCGGCCGTCGCGGTGGCGGACGGGGCGGCCGACGACGAGGGGAGCGTCGGGGTGAACGGGCGGAGGGTCGATCCGCTCGTCGCGGTCCCCGCGCAGCCCGAGAGGGCGAGCAGCAGCGCGCCTCCCGTCAGAGTCGTGCGCAGCAGTGTCTTGGACATCATGTCTCCCCCTTCGCCCGCCGGCGCCGCACCGGGGCGCCTGAGGCTAGCAGAGCCTCGCGTCCCGGAGGCGGCCCGGCGCCGCCCGCAGGACGGACGCGGCCCGGTGGCATCCGCAGACCGGAGGCGGTCCGGCAGCGCGTGCGGATCGGGGTCGGCCCGGCCCCTCCCGCACAACGGAGCCCGGAACCCCGAACCCGCGCCTTCGACGGCCGTTCCCGCCGCCTCCGCTCCGCAGCTCAGATCTCGGTGTGCCCGAGCTCGGCTCCCGCGAGCAGGCGGATCTCCGGCTCGGCGATGCCTTCCAGCTCCAGCACCACGACCCGGTTGCGGCCGGCGCGGGTGACCGGAGAGGGGACGATCAGCGTCCGCTGCGGTCCGCGGCGCCAGTAGCGTCCGAGGAGGAAGCCGTTCACCCAGACCAGGCCCTTGCCCCAGTGCAGCGTGTCCACGTACAGGTCGGCCTGCTCGTCGAGGTCGAACGAGCCGGAGGCGAGCTGCGGCCCGGCCGAGAACGCCGGTGCCGCGACGGCCAGGTCGGGAAGGCACTCCAGCGCGAGGGCACGCGCCGCCCAGCCGGTCAGCGGGGCGCCGTCGAGCGTCACGCCTCCGATCAGGCCCTTGTGCTCGCCGATGCGTGTGCCGTAATTCACCCGGCCCTGGTTCTCGACCAGGATCGCGAGCTCGCCGCGTCCGCTCGGCAGAGTCAGCGCCCGCTCGTGGTGGTCGCGCGCCAGCACGCCCACCGGCACGCCGTCCAGCAGCACCCAGGCGCGGTCGCGCACCTCCTCGCCCACCACGAGGCGGACCGGAGCGGAGGAGCCGTCGAGCGTCGTCGTGAAGAGCACGAAGCCGTCGTCGTGGCCGAGGTCGTCGAAGCTGGCCATCGCATCGAGGTGCGCGGCCGGTCCGAACGCCTGGCCGAGGCCGAGCAGCGCCGGGCCGGGGACGAGCGGAGCGGTCAGGGCGGGGGCCGGCGGGCGCACCGCGGGCACCTCCTCCGGCACCGGCGCGTAGCGCGCGATGACCTCGCGGAACGCCCAGAACTTCGCGGTCGGGTCGCCGCCCTCGTCGAGCGGGGCGTCGTAGTCGTAGCTCGTCGTGATCGCGGCGTA
The DNA here is from genome assembly GCF_002931975.1 of Rathayibacter sp. AY1F3. Taxonomy (NCBI): domain Bacteria; kingdom Bacillati; phylum Actinomycetota; class Actinomycetes; order Micrococcales; family Microbacteriaceae; genus Rathayibacter; species Rathayibacter sp. AY1F3. Next base: position 89,736 of record NZ_PSVF01000014.1, read on the forward strand.
GCGGCCCTTGTCGTTCGCCCCGCTGGTCAGGCCGAAGTTGGTGCCGCCGTGGAACATGTAGATGTTGACCGAGCCGCCGGCCGCGAGCAGGGTGTCGAGCTCCTGCGCGGAGGCGTCGGCGTCCGTCGTGTGGTGCTGGGTGCCCCAGTCGTCGAACCAGCCGCACCAGAACTCCATGCACATCAGCGGCCCGGTGGGCTGGAACTCGCGCAGCGTCGCGAGGCGCTCCGTGGTCCGCGAGCCGAACGAGCCGGTGAGGTGCAGGCCCGGCAGGCTGCCGTCGGCGAGCATCTGCGGAGTGGGCTGGTCGATGGTGGTCAGCGGCACTGTGATGCCGGAGTCGCGGGTCACCCGCACGAGCTCGGCCAGGTACTCCTTGTCGGAGCCGTACGCGCCGTACTCGTTCTCGATCTGCACGAGGACCACGGGCCCGCCGGCATCGATCTGGCGCGGGGCCACGATCGAGTACACGCGGCGCAGGTAGTCGCTGACCGCGGCGAGGTAGTTCGGCTCCGAGCGGCGCACGCCCACCTCGGGGTCGCGGAAGAGCCAGGCCGGAAGGGCGCCGTTGTCCCACTCCGCGCAGATGTAGGGGCCGGGACGCACGATCGCGTGCATGCCCTCGGCGGCGATCAGGTCGAGGAAGCGGCCCAGGTCGAGCCCGGCGTCCTCGCGCCACTCGCCGCGGCGCGGCTCGTGCGCGTTCCAGGCGACGTAGGTCTCGATGGTGTTCAGGCCCATCAGGCGGGCCTTGCGGATCCGGTCGGCCCAGAGGTCCGGGTGGATGCGGAAGTAGTGCAGTGCCCCCGACAGGATGCGGTGCGGGCGGCCGTCGAGCTCGAAGTCGGCGGCGCCGATGGCGAAGCGGCTCTCGGGAGCGGTGGTCATCTGGATCCCCCTCAGGATCGGTGCCCGGTGTGTCCGAGCGTGAGAACGACGCGGGGCCGACCGGAGCGATCCGGCCGGCCCCGCGTCGAGCAGTGGTGCTACTCCGAGACGGTGAAGCCCTGCGCGTTGCCGTACTGGACGAGCTTGCTCTGCCAGTCGGCGAGGCCCTGGTCGAGGCTGGTGCCGTTGGCGTACGCCTGGCCGACGGTGTCGCCGAAGACGCTGTTCGCGTAGACCTGGTAGGGCAGGTACGACCAGCCGGAGCGGACGTCCTTCGAGGCCTGGGTCAGCACCTCGTTGATCTTCTGGCCGCCGAAGTACTCCGACTCCTGACCGGTGAAGTCCGAGCTGTCGAGGTCGGCCGTGGTCGACGGGAATCCGCCGCTCTGCAGGAAGACGTCGACCGAGGCCTGGTCGCTGTTCAGCCAGCGCAGGAACGCGGCGGCCAGCGCCGGGTTCTCGCTCTGCTTGGTGACGGACTGGCCGCCACCGCCGTTCTCGGCGCTGACGGCGGTGCCGTCGTAGGTCGGGATCGGCGCGACGGCCCAGTCGCCGGAGGCGTCGGGGACGCTGGACTCCAGCACGCCGGGCATCCAGGCGCCGGTCACCAGGGAGGCGATGGAGCCGTCGGCGAGGCCCTTGTACCACTCGTCGCCCCAGGCGGGGGTGTCCGAGAGCAGCTTCTTCTCGACCAGCTGGTTCCAGACGCCGGTCCACTTGGCGGTGCCCTCGTCGGCGAGGTCGATCTTCACGTCCGTGCCGTCGGTGGTGAACGGCTCGCCGCCCGCCTGCCAGATCATGCTGGTCGCGAAGCCGGCGTCGCCGGTGTCGGCGGTGATGTACTTCGACGGGTCGGCGGTGTGCAGCTTCTCGGCCGCGGCCACGTACTCGTCCCAGGTGGCGGGGACGGCGATGCCGTACTGGTCGAAGACGGTCTTGTTGTAGAACAGCGCCATGGGGCCCGAGTCCTGCGGGAGGCCGACGAGCTTGCCGTCGATGTTGACGCTGCCCCAGGTGGAGGCGGAGTACTTGTCCTCGAGGTCGCCCATGCCGTACTGCGACAGGTCGAGGAGCGAGTCCGACAGCGCGAACTGCGGCATGGCGTAGTACTCGATCTGGACGACGTCGGGGGCGCCCGAGCCGGCCTTGATCGCGTTCTCGAGCTTGGTGTACTCGTCCTTGTTGGTGCCGGCGTTGACGAGCTCGACATCGACCTTCGGGTAGGCCTTCTCGAACGCGGCGACCTGCGCCTCGGCGCTGGGGGTCCAGCTCCAGTACGTGGTCTTGCCACCGGCCTCGAGGGCGGAGTCGAGGTCGGCGGCGGAGCCGGCGCTCGTGGTCGTGCCGCCACCGGAGGTGGACGAGCAGGCCGCGAGGGAGCCGGCGGCCAGGGCCGCGACGGCCGCGACCGTCAGGGTCCGCCTGAGGGCGGAACGGGCGATCTTCATGGTGGTGTTTCCCTTCACTTCTTCGTGCTGCGGGTGCTGTGGACGGGGCAGGACGCTCCGGCCGGGGGATGGGTAGGGGGAGGGCTCAGCCCTTGACGCTGCCGGCGCTCAGACCGGACTGCCAGAAGCGCTGGAGTCCGAGGAAGGCGACGACGATGGGGATGATCGTGAGGAGCGAGCCCGTGATCACGAGGTTGTAGATCGGCTGCGCGCTGACGCCGGTGGCCTGCGCGTTCCACTGGTTGAGGCCGACGGTGAGCGGGTACCAGGTGGGGTCGCTCAGCATGATCAGCGGGAGGAAGTAGTTGTTCCAGGTCGCGACGACCGAGAACAGCAGCACGGTCACGATGCCGGGGGCGAGGAGGCGGATGGAGATGGTGAAGAAGGTGCGGAACTCGCCCGCCCCGTCCATCCGCGCCGCTTCGAGCAGCTCGGTGGGCACCGACTCCACCGCGTAGACCCACACCAGGTACAGGCCGAACGGGCTGATCAACGAGGGGATGATGATCGCCCACGGGGTGTTGGTCAGGCCGAGCTGGCTGAACATGAGGAACGTCGGGACGGCGAGGGCCGTGCCGGGCACCGCGATCGCTCCGAGCACCACGGCGAAGACCGCCTTGCGGCCCGTGAAGCGGAACTTCGCGAGGCCGTAGCCGGCGAGCGTGGCCAGGAGCGTCGCTCCTCCGGCGCCGACGACGACGTAGAGCAGGGTGTTGCCGAGCCAGCGGAGGAAGATCCCGTCGCGGTAGCTGAGGGTGTCGGCGATGTTCTGGAAGAAGACGAAGTCGCCGTCGAACCAGAGGCCGAAGCTCGAGAGCAGGCCGGCCTGCGTCTTCGTCGCGTTGATGACCAGCCAGGCCAGCGGCACGAGGCTGTAGAGGATGAAGACCGACATCAGCAGGGTGAAGGCGATCGACTTCTTGGGCTGCACCGAGGAGCCGCGGCGGGCGGCCGGGCGCTTCGGGGCGCGGGCGGGCGTCCGGGGAGCGGTCGCGAGGGCCATCAGTTCTCCTTCCGCGCGCCGCGGAGCTGCACGACGTAGGCGATCACCGCGGTGATCACGCCCATGACGATGGCGACCGTGGCCGACGCGTTGTACTGCTGACCGGCGAAGGACAGGTTGTAGGCGTACATGTTCGGGGTGAAGTAGGTGGTGATGATGTTCGGCGCCAGCGTCCGGAGGATGTTCGGCTCGTTGAACAGCTGGAAGCTGCCGATGATCGAGAAGATCGTGGCGATGACGATCGCGCCGCGCAGGGCGGGAAGCTTGATCGAGCGGATGACGCGCATCGGGCCGGCGCCGTCGATCTCGGCCGCCTCGTAGAGCTCGCCGGGGATCGTCTTCAGCGCGGAGTAGAAGATGAGCATGTTGTAGCCCACGAACTCCCACGTGACGATGTTGCCGATCGAGGCGAGGATCCAGTCGCGCGAGAAGGGCTGGACGACGTCGGAGCCGAGCAGGTCGTTGACGTTCGCGGCCAGGCCGAAGTTGTCGCCGTAGATGAAGCCCCACATCAGCACCGCGACGACCGCGGGGACGGCGTAGGGGAGGAAGACCACGATGCGGAAGAAGCCGGTGCCGTGGAGGCGCCCGCTGTCGATCGCGAGGGCCGCGACGAGGGCCAGCACGAGCATCACGGGGACCTGCACGACGAGGAACAGCAGGACGCGGCCGAAGCCCTCCCAGAAGTTCGGGTCGGTGAAGATCGCGGCGTAGTTCGCGAAGCCGACGAAGGAGTTGCCGCCCACCAGCTGCTCGCGGAAGAGGCTGAGGTAGATCGAGTAGACGACCGGGGCGATGAAGACCAGGAGGAAGACGACGAGGAAGGGGGCGACGAACGCCAGGCCCTTCCACTCGCTCTTCGCCCGCGACTTCGGGGCCGCGAGGGGGGACGCCGGAGGGGCGACCTCGCTCAGCGGGACGGGGGGAGACGTCGTCGTCATGGGATTCCGTTCGGGGAGTAGTGCGGGCCCGCCATGTTCACGTCAACATGGCAGAGCGTCACCGTAGCATGTCCACGTCGCCACCCGCGACTGTTCCTGCGTCACGGTTCGGCGCACGATGCACCACGGCTGACGGGCGGCGCGCTATAAAGGGAAGCCCATGTCACTCGAGACCGACCGCCCGTCCCCGTCCACCCGGCCGCGACGCGGCGTCTCGATGGCCGACGTGGCCCGGCGCGCGAACGTCTCGGGCCAGACGGTCTCGCGGGTGTCGAACGGCAAGCAGAACGTCGACGGCGAGACGCGCGAGCGGGTCCTCGAGGCGATGCGGGCCCTCGGCTACCGGCCCAACAGCGCGGCGCGGGCCCTGCGGACGGGCCGCTTCCACAGCATCGGCGTGATCATGTTCACGCTGTCCTCGTTCGGCAACATGCGCACCCTCGACGCCATCGCGATCGCGGCCGCCGACGCGGGCTACTCGATCACCCTCATCCCCGTCTCCCACCCCACCCAGGGCGAGGTGTCGGTCGCGTTCCACCGGCTGAGCGAGGAGGCGGTCGACGGCGTCATCATCATCGTCGAGGCGCACCTGCTCGACGAGGCGGACATCGTCCTCCCGCCGGACCTGCCCGTGGTGGTCGTCGACTCCGCCGGCGGCGAGAAGTACCCGGTGGTCGACACCGACCAGATGTCGGGCGCCCGCCAGGCCGTCGAGCACCTGCTCGGGCTCGGCCACCGCACCGTGCACCACATCGCCGGCCCCGACCGCTCCTACTCCGCCGAGCGCCGCCACGAGGCATGGGAGTCGACCCTGATCGAGCGCGGCGCCCCGGTGCCGGAGGTGCTGGTCGGCGACTGGTCCACCGACTCCGGCTACCGCCTCGGCAAGCGGCTCGCCGCCGATCCGGAGGTGACCGCGATCTTCGCCGCCAACGACCAGATGGCGCTCGGCGTGCTGCGCGCCCTGCACGAGGCCGGACGCGCCGTGCCCGGCGAGGTGAGCGTCGCGGGCTTCGACGACATGCAGGAGTCGGCGAGCTTCTGGCCGCCGCTGACGACGGTGCGCCAGTTCTTCGGAGACACGGGCCGCCGCTCGGTCGACATCCTCCTGCGCGAGCTCGAGTCGGGCGAGCGCACCGGCGTCTCGCTGGTGCCCACCCGCCTCATCGTCCGCGAGAGCACCGGCCCGGCCCCCGCCGCCTCCTGACGCTTCCGCGGAGCCGGCCCGCGGAAGCGTCAGGAGGCGGCGGGGGCCGGGCCGGTGC